>NZ_JBBMEJ010000006.1:0-167175 GCF_040096615.1 Blautia aquisgranensis | reverse complement strand
TGCAGGATTTCCGTTTTGCATTAAGCGAGGGTATACGCCAGCAGGTATTTTTTGCCACTTTGGTGCAAAATATCGAAACCCAAATAAAATCATCATCAATGATAAATGCCTTAAAACAGGCGATTGTTAAGCAGGAGCATTATTTATAAAGTTGTAAAGTGGTGTAATGTAATGTAATCCATATCTTTTTTCTCCTTTAAGATTCATATTATGAAATCTATAATTTTTTATTTTTTGTTTACATCCAAATTATATCTTGATAAAATGGATATGTACAATATCAATTTCGAAATCTACTATTCATATTATGAATAACTAGGAGTTCTTTCATGTTAAACTTATCAGATCTTTATCAATTTGTAACCTATGCAGACTGCGGTACTTTATCTGCTACAGCCGAAAAACTTCATATTTCCCAGCCGACCCTTACCAGAACCATGCAGCATGTAGAAGAATCTTTTGGTGTTCCACTATTTCATCGTGGTAAAAACCGTATTGAATTAACCGATACCGGAAAAACTGCCGTAGAGCAAGCCCGATCACTGCTTGCTGAAGCCGAAAAAGCAATTCAGACTGTACAGACATTTGAACGCAATCAACATATGATTACCATTCATTCCTGTGCCCCTGCACCCTTATGGTCATTACTGCCTGAGCTTTCACGCAAATTTCCCGAAAACATTATTTCCTCAAAATTGACTAATATAGATGAAATAATTCAAAATGTGATATCTGACAATGCAGATCTCGGTATTCTGCCACGGTTCTGTTCACATAAAGATCTCCTTTGCATTCCTTATCTTAAGGAGAATCTCTACGTCTGCATCCCGAAAGAACACAAACTGGCAGAGCATTCACAGCTAAGTCTTTCACAGCTTAACGGCTTTAACTGCCTTCTTCGCGATGAAATTGGCTTCTGGACAGACCTGGTAAAAGAGAAAATGCCTGCATCCCGTTTTCTGGTACAAACAGACGAATTTGAATTCGAGGAACTTGTACGAACCTCCACATTATTATGTTTTTCCAGCAGCATGGATACCAATCTAAATCAGACACAAAAAGGACGTAAGCTGATTCCTTTAACGGACCCGGAAGTTAATGTTACCTATCATCTGATCAATTCCGCTAAAAGTGCTATTTTGCAATCGAAGTTGCAATGGCTGCAATAATAAATGTCTCTTTTACTCTCATAATGCCTGTATAAAGCGCCTTTGGTCATACTCAATTTGCCAGCAATCTGACTGACAGATACTGCTTCGTATCTTTCGCAAACAGCTGGAGAGCCACATTCAAAATCTCTTCCTTTGTATTTCCCATCAGATTTCCTCCTACACGCAAAAATAAACGATCGTTTATCTATATAAAAGTAAACGGTCGTTTATTTGTCGAGTAAAACAAAAAAACATTTTAATCAGCTCATATCTGTCGGCTGAATTTTCCCAATATGATATTTTTCCAGAATGCTGCTGAATTCTGTTTTGTTGGGAACAGCATTCGTGGAAAATACGAGATAATCCGTTCCCTCTATACGCAAATCGAAACTGCTTTGACAAAACCGTTTCTTTCGTAAAAGGTAATTCTCTGTACTCTTTGCGTATTGTTTTCTGCGGATTGATCCGGTTTTTCTACATTGAGTATGATTTCTCTGCCTCTGGCTACCTGTTTCAGTTCATGGATAATCTGGCTTCCGTATCCTTTTGAACGCTGCTGTGCATTTACAGCAAAATACAAAAGAAAAATCATCTTTTCTGATTCAATTTTATTCTCAATTTCTTCTTTACTCATCAGGTAGTGTTCTCCTTCATCTACCTGCATGGTATATCCCAGTACGCCAGATGTCCTCGGAACAATCGTAATTTTTGTAACCGGCGCTGAATTACTTTGTTTTGCGGCAACCAGCGCATGGCCGATCTCATGATAAGACACAATTCGTCTCTCTTTTTCGGACAAAACAGCATTTTTTCTTTGATAACCGGCAATGACCGTTTCTACACTTTCTTCAAGATCTGCCTGCGATACCGTCTCCCGTCCCATACGCACTGCACGCAAAGCTGCTTCATTAATCCTGTTTGCCAGTTCTGCACCGGATGCACCGGAAGTAGCCCCTCGCAATCGTCATAAAATCTACATCTGCAGGGCATCGGATTTCTCCCTTTACTCTTGACAGTTCTTTCTTTACCTCAATAACCTGATCTACAAGCTGATCAATCTCTCTGTTTTCTTTCTCAATTTTTTCCAAAACAAATTTCCCAACATCACAAAATTTCTCTAAAAGTTACTGCTCCATATGATCCAATTGCTTTGTCAGACAATCAATCTCCAGTCGTTTTTCTTCTAAACCTCTATCAGACAATCATACATCCTCCTTTCCCCTAGAACCGCAAATTCTAACTGGTAATATTTTCAAAATAACCAGTCGGAAACAAAACAGATCCAAGATAAATACGAATTACTGTATTACTGTCTGAATGAAATTTCTAAAGAATTAGATTCATTAATGGAAACTCATGCTCCAAAAGATTTTTTTATTATTCTATTAAATATCTGTCAGGAAAAAGAGAAGATTTTTTACAATATCTTCGAGACGGAATTCAATCCGGAATTACTGGAATTGTTTTATCGATTTTTCAGCAAATATATCGCTTTGACCTTAGAAGAAAAACTTGCCAAAGGCACTTTGCTTCCTGGCCTGTTGAATCTGTAACTGTCTTTTATGTAAGTGGGCTTGTTGGAATGACTCTTCGCTGGATCAAGAGTAATTATCGGTTATCAAAAGAAACGTTGGCTTTTTGTCAGTATCGACTTATGAAAGACATTCTCTAAAACAAAAATGACTTCCATATACTGCTGAAATACAGTATATGGAAGTCATTTACAACCGTAAGATCAATCCGATTATTTATCTTCATGTTCCTTAAGATAATCAGCTTTTCCCATTTCATAAAGGTTATTACCTTCTGAGTCAATGATGACTACAAGAGGCATATCCTCCACGTATAATTTGCGAAGTGCTTCTGCGCCAAGATCTTCATATGCAATAAGCTCTGCTTTTTTGATACATTTTGCAAGAAGTGCACCTGCGCCACCAATAGCTCCGAAGTATACACCATCATATTTTTTCATAGCTTCTACTACTTCCGGAAGACGGGCACCTTTTCCGATCATTCCTCTTGCTCCGACAGACATCATAGTCGGTGCATAGGCATCCATACGTCCGCTGGTAGTAGGACCTGCCGAACCGATAACTGCACCTGGTTTTGCAGGAGTAGGTCCTACATAATAGATAGTTGCATCTGTAGGGTCAAATGGAATCTTCTCACCTTTTGCAAGGGCTTCACACATTCTTTTATGTCCTGCATCACGGGATGTATAAATTGTACCTGTTAATAATACCTGATCACCTGCATGGAGAGTCCTTGCCAGCTCTCTTGTAAGTGGAAGTGTGATTTTCTTTCTTTCCATCTTAGATTACCTCCGTTTTATGACGGGTTACATGACAGTTGATATTCACTGCACATGGCATACCTGCAATATGAGTCGGCATTGTCTCAATATTCAGACCGATTGCTGTTGTCTTTCCGCCGAATCCCTGTGGGCCAATTCCAAGTTTGTTGATCTTTTCGAGCATTTCTTTTTCAAGATCTGCATAGAACGGATCCGGATTCTGGGAATCTAAAGGTCTCATCAGCGCTTTCTTTGCAAGCAACGCACATTTATCAAAAGTTCCTCCGATACCAACGCCAACTACCATTGGAGGACATGGATTAGGGCCAGCTGTTTCTACAACTTCAAGAATGAAGTCTTTGATACCCTGTAAACCTGCTGATGGTTTGAACATACGGATCTGGCTCATGTTTTCACTTCCGAAACCTTTCGGTCCAACTGTGATCTTTACCTGATCTCCCGGAACGATTTCTGTATAGATCATAGCCGGTGTATTGTCCCCTGTGTTTCCACGACGTACCGGATCTTTTACAACGGATTTTCTTAAATATCCTTTATCATATCCGCGACGAACACCTTCATTGATGGCATCTTCAAGGTTTCCACCAACGAAATGCACGTCCTGTCCGATTTCAAGGAAGACACATGCCATTCCTGTATCCTGGCAGATCGGCACATCTTCATTATCTGCGATTTCAAAATTTTCAATAATATTATCAAGTACACCCTTGGCAATCTCTCCATCTTCACATGCACGACAGGTTTTGATCGCACATTTTACATCTTCCGGAAGATGCTCGTTGGCTTCGATACAGAGCTTTTCGATGACATCTGTAAGTCTGCTTACTTCTATCTCACGCATATGTATGAGCTCCTTTCTGATATGGCTGCAAAATCATTCTCTGGTGAAGCAGATAACTACAATCCACTTCAATTAAAATTCCTGTTGGCCTTTTTCAATAGATTCCGGGAAATTTTCCCAGAATCTATATATATTTTAATATTATATTATATTTTTACTGTAAATATCAACCGGTTATCTTTGAAACTACATAATTACAAGTTAATATAAACTTATGAAGCCTATGCCCCTAATCTACATTTACACTATTCTTTCTAATACACATTATCTTTCGTGACGGGCATATTCCGGAAGCAGCAATGGAGATACTTTATCAGTATGTAATCCTGCTTCTTTCAGCTCTTCTGCATATGAGTAAATGTGGTTAAGATTCATTTCCCCAAGTTCCACATTTTTGCATTTAGCAGCTGCTTTCTTTCCGGCATTTCTTCCGAATACGATTACATCCAGAAGAGAGTTACCCATCAGTCTGTTTCTTCCGTGAATTCCACCTGCTGCTTCTCCCGCAACTAAAAGGTTTGAAATTTCTTTCGTGAATCCGTCTCCATCTATTTCAAGACCGCCATTCTGGTAATGAAGTGTCGGATAAATAACGATCGGAACTTTTCTCATATCAATACCATAGTTCATGTACATACGGAACATGGCAGGAATTCTCTTTTCGATGGTTCCTTCTCCACCCAGGATTTCGATCATAGGAGTATCAAGCCATACACCTTTACGGCCACCGGGAACCTCTACACCACGTCCCTCCTCACATTCACGGATAACACCGGAAGCATTTACATCACGGGTTTCCAGCGGATGAATGTAAGCTTCTCCGTTTGCATTTACAAGCTGGGCACCAACGGAACGAACTTTTTCAGTTACCAGTGCGCCGAGAATCTGTGACGGATAAACAGCTCCTGTCGGATGATACTGGATAGAATCCTGATAAAGAAGGGATGCACCAGCTCTGTATCCAAGTACAAGACCATCTGCAGTTGCACCATAATGATTGGATGTCGGGAATCCCTGGTAATGCATTCTTCCTGCACCACCTGTTGCGATCACGACTGTTTTTGCTCTTGCAACAGAATAATCACCTGTTTCCATGTTAAAAAGAACCGCTCCTGCAGCCTGGCCTTTTTCATCTTTCAGAAGTTCAACGGCTGAAGTAAATTCAACTACCGGAATACCAAGGTTAAGAACTTCGTCTCTGATCGTACGCATGATCTCTGCTCCGGAATAATCCTTTGCAGCATGCATTCTCTTTCTGGAAGTACCACCGCCATGTGTTGTAACCATGTTTCCTTCCGGATCTTTATCAAATTCCACACCAAGGTCATTGAGCCAGTGGATCGCATCCGGAGCTTCCATTACAAGTCTCTTTACCAGTTCCGGCTTTGCCGCGAAATGTCCGCCGCCAAAGCAGTCAAGATAATGCTGTACAGGAGAATCATTTTCTTTATCTGCTGCCTGGATTCCACCTTCAGCCATCATTGTATTTGCATCACCGATACGAAGTTTTGTAACGATCATAACGTTTGCACCTGCGTTGTGCGCCTCGATCGCACAGGAAGAACCTGCGCCGCCGCCACCGATTACAAGTACATCTACATCATAGTCAATTTTTGTAAGATCAATATTTTCATTTACCAGACGGCTTGTGGAATGAAGCATTTCTGCCAGCTCCAGAGGCGCTTTCTGTCCTTTGTTTGGTCCTACCTTAATTTCTGCAAACGCATCCGGGTTATAGTCTGGATGGAATTTCTTAAGAAGGGCATCTTTTTCATCAGCTGTCAGACGTCTTGGCTCAGTTGCCATACGCTGTGCTCTTGTAGCCTCTACCTTTTTGATGGACTCCATCATATTTTCTGGATATGGTGCATACATTTTTTACGCCCTCCTTATTTCTCAATCTCTCTGTTATTGTAAAGTTCCTGCATTTCTGTAATAGGTTTCTGCATGATCTGCTCGATCAGATCATCAAATTTACCTTCGTGAATCTCTTCTACACGTTTTTCCAGATGTTCACTCTTAGGTGCAATATATTTACCTGTGAGACGTCTTGCCAGAAGACCTACCATCGGATGAGAGATACCAGCCGGACATCTTACGGAACAGCATCCACAGCTTACGCAGTCAAAGGATTCCTCAGCACATTTTTCAAGTTCGCCTCTCTGTGCATAGGCGATGTACTGCATTACATTTAAATCCTGTGTACAGGCTTTTGTACAGGCATTACATCCGATGCAGCTGTAGATTTCCGGATAAAGCTCCATCATTACCTGCTGATTTGGCTGAAGCTCTTCTATATTATAAAGTCTTTTATCTGTAGGGAAGAACGGAATACTTGCCACATACATTCCTTCCTGAACCTGTGTCTGACAGGCAAGACAGGTTTTCAGCTCATTCTGACCTTTGATTCTGTAGATGGTTGCACAGGCTCCGCAGAATCCGTGTCTGCAGCCACAGCCTCTTTTTAACGTATAACCGGCATATTCCATGGCAGTCATAATTGTAAGTTCTGCAGGTACACTGTATTTCTTACCGAAAAAATATACGTTTACCATATTGTTTTCCATTTGAGATTACCAGTCCTTTCTATATATCTATCTGTTATCCTCAGTGCAAGCATGGCACATTCTTTCCCGTAACTTTCTGCACTGCTCATTGCTTATCAATACTCATTAGGGAGTTCATCAATCTCATCACATCTGAATACCGGGCCGTCTTTGCAGACATATTTGGAACCGATATTGCAGCGGCCGCATTTTCCTACACCGCATTTCATACGAAGCTCCAGAGTTGTGTATACCTGTTCTCTGGAGAAGCCCAGTTCTTCCAGTCCTGCAAGAACGAACTTGATCATGATCGGCGGTCCGCAGACAAGTGCTGTCTTATTTGTATCAAATCCGATCTCTTTTAAATAGGAAGGAACAAATCCAACATGTCCGTCCCAGCCTTCCTGTTCACGGTCAATTGTCAGATAAACATTTACTCCCTCTGCTTTCATCCAGACTTCCTGAATTTCCTTTAACTGTACAAGGTCATCGGCAGAACGGGAGCCATAGAGGATATCTACTGTTCCGTAATCTGCACGGTTATCCAGTACATAGTTGATAACAGAACGAAGTGGTGCAAGTCCGATTCCACCTGCGATAAACAGAAGGTTCTTTCCTTTTAATTTATCTTCTACAGGAAAATGATTTCCATATGGTCCGCGGACTGTGATCTCATCACCTACCTGAAGGCTGTGAAGATAATCAGTCAGGACACCACATTTTTTGATACTGAATTCCTGATATTCTTTATTTGTCGGTGAAGAGGTAATGGAAAACATACCTTCGCTGACACCTGGTGCACAGACCATTGCACACTGACCAGGCATATGTTCAAAAAGCTTTCCACCTTCAGGAGCATTTACGCGGAATGTTTTAACATCTGGTGTCTCCTGACGGATATCTGTGATCACGCCAACTTTCGGAATCAGTGTATCTAATGTATAATTTTTATGGCAGGTACATTCGCTCATTATTTTTCACCTCCCTGATTTTCAAAAGCTTTGATAACTTTTACAATATTTAAAGAGGACGGGCATTTCTCTACGCAACGGCCACATCCTACACAGGAGAACATTCCCTTGTTGTTTACCGGATAGTAAACAAGCTTGTGCATGAATCTCTGACGGAAACGCTGCATCTGGCTGTTACGGTTATTACCGTGTGCCATCATGGTAAAATCTGAGTACATACAGGAATCCCAGCAGCGATAACGCTGTATACCATGTCCTGTATCATAATCTTTAATATCATAACACTGACAGGTCGGACATACAAAGGTGCAGGTACCACATGCCAGACATGGTTTGTAAAGTTCTTCCCATACAGAAGAATTAAAACGGTCCATGTAATCTTCCTGTCCCCATCCTTCCAGAGAAAGATTGGAATATGGAAGTTTCTCTACGATCGTACGGATTGCAGTTTTCTCTGCTTCCACTTTTGCTTCATCTGTGTCTGTAAGAAGTTCTGTAACTGTTTTTGTAAGAGCCTCACCTTTCTCTGTAAGAGGTTTCCAGTAAAGTTCTCCTTCGATCATCCATGTTGCAACATCTGCAGCCGGATCAGCGCAGTCAATACCAAATACTTTACAGAAACAGCTTTCTTCCGGTTCATGACATGCAAGCGCAACAATCGTTCCATGCTCTCTTCTTGCTGCATAGAAAGTATCGACCGGATCACTTAAGAATACGTTGTCCAGAACCTTTACTCCCTGTACATCGCAGGCTTTCATGCCGAACACAACGAAATTTTTTTCCTGTAATGCCTGTGGCTCGATGGAAATATTCTTTTCTTCTTTTTTACAGGTGTAAAGATTTTCACTCTGTGGAAAGAATGCATCTTTTGGTGATTTTACGGTTTTTAAAGTATCAAGACAAACTTCTGCATCTTCACTCCATGCTTTGAAGTTTACCTGATCACTGACTTTAACCGGTAAATATAAATCCTGATCTGCGGCAATCTTCTGGAATAATGCCGGCAGATTTTCTACTGCTATCTTATACATACATTATCCCCTTTCTGCCACGATTCCTGGCTCAACATCTTCAAATGTAAAGTTTGTAAGAGGTCCTTTGGAGGTAGTATCCTCTCCAGCCTGATATTCTCCGTAGAACTCATCAATGTCTTTGATAAATTTACGGTTAAACAGGTGAAGCGGGATTCCCTGCGGACAAACTCTGCTACATTCACCGCAGTCTGTACATCTTCCTGCCACATGGAATGCACGGATGATATGGAACATCTTTTCTTCGAAAGAGTCAACATTTGCTTTCTGTGCACTGTCAAATTTATTGCTGTCAAATACACATTTACGGCAGCTGCATGCAGGACAGACATTACGGCAGGCATTGCACCGGATACATTTGCTTAACTGGCTCTGGAAGAATGCAAATTTTTCTTCCGGACTCATTGCTTCAATTTTCTCTACTTCTGCAAAACGATCTGCATCTTTTGTCTCTTTAGACTCGCCGATGAGTTCATCGTAAATCTTATGTTCTTTGCCTTTACATACATGGCATCTTTCCAGCATGGCATCTTTATATGCACATGTTTTTTCGCCATAGATTGTCTGAACAGTCAGTGTTTCTGCATCATCTGTGATCTCTGCACCGGAAATGCTCTCGATGCCTTTGATTCCCTGTTTACGGATCTTTTCGATATCCAGTTTTCCTTTACATCCAACACCGATGATATATGCTTTTTCACGGTCTACTCGATGCTCTTTGATCAGCTGATTGAAACTGTATGTATCACATGGTTTTAAACAAACCAGTGTTTTACCTTCCAGTTTGGATGCTTCGACCATATATTTGCTTAAGTTTGCACCGCAGAATCCGTTATATACAAAATTTTTCAGAGATTCTTCTGTCTCAAAGTAAGCCGGTTCCGGATTATAAGGCAGATCTCCGGCTTTCCATCCCAGAACTCTTGCAACGGTTCCGTCAGCAAGCAGTTCTTTTGCACGATTTATCAGCTCCTGCATCTTAAATCCTCCAATCTTACGTTCTTACCAAGAGAATGGATCTTCTCTGCAAACTCATTCATTGTCTGGGAGAATTTCACGCCTTCAGCGGCAGAAACCCATTCTACACGTGTTCTTCCATTTTCCACACCGATATAATCCAGCATGGAGAAAAGAAGTGTCATACGTCTTCTTGCGTAGTAGTTACCTGTGCTGTAATGACAGTCTCCAGGATGACATCCACACATGATCACACCGTCAGCACCTTTCTCAAAAGCACGGAGGATGAACATTGGATTGACACGGCAGGAACATGGAACACGGATGATCTTTACATCAGCCGGATAAGAAAGACGGCTGCTTCCTGCAAGGTCTGCACCTGCGTAACTACACCAGTTACAGCAGAATGCTACAATCTTAGGTCTGAATTCTTCGTTTGTTTCTATCGACATATTGCATCTACCTCCGCGATAATCTGTCTGTTGGAAAAGCCTTGCAGATCCATTGCACCAGACGGGCAGGCTACTGTACATGCACCACATCCCTGGCAAAGTGCTGTGTTTACAACGGCTACTCTTCTTGTTTCACGGATACCGTGGTCATTTACTTCTTTATCTTCATAGGAAATTGCTCCATACGGGCAGACATTTGCACATGTAGAGCATCCGTTACATAACAGCTCATCAGATTTAGCTGTACATGGGTTGGTTGTCAGCTTGTCTTTTGCAAGAAGGCCAATTGCCTTAACTGCTGCCGCACCAGCCTGTGCTACTGTCTCCGGAATATCTTTCGGTCCCTGGCAGACACCGGAAAGGAAGATACCTGCTGTTGGAGATTCTACCGGACGAAGTTTTGCATGGGCTTCTGTAAGGAAGTTATTGGTATCAATACTTGCTGTAAGCATTGTCGCAATTTTACGGACATCCGGATTCGGTTCAATGGCAGTTGCAAGAACAACCATATCTGCTTTCTTAAGAACCTGCTTGTTATCGATCAGGTCAGATCCCTGTACAAGAAGACTTCCATCCGGCTGAGGAATTACTTTTCCTACCTGACCTTTGATGTAGTTTACACCGTACTGCTCTACTGCTCTTCTGTAGAACTCATCAAAGTTCTTACCCGGTGTACGGACATCAATATAGAATACAGTTACATTTGTATCCGGATATTTATCGCGGATTAACATTGCATGTTTTGCTGTATACATACAGCAGATTTTGGAACAATATGGTTTTCCTCTGTCATCGGAGCAACGGCTTCCCACACACTGGATAAATACAAGTTCCTTCGGAGCTTTTCCATCGGAAAGGCGCTCTAAGTGTCCCTTTGTAGGACCTGCTGCATTCATAATACGTTCCAGTTCAAGAGATGTGATAACATCTTTGCTCTGGCTGTATGCGTATTCATCATATTTGTCAAGTTTAATGGTATCGAAACCTGTAGCAACTACGATCGCACCGTATTTCTGTGTTACGATCTCATCCTGCTGATCGTAATCAACGGCACCTGCCTGACATACTTTGGAACATACACCACATTTTCCGGTTTTAAACTTAATACAGTTCTCACGGTCAATAACCGGAACATTCGGGATGGCCTGTGCAAATGGAGTGTAAATAGCTGTTCTGTTATTTAACCCTCTGTTAAATTCATTTGGTATTTTCTTAGATGGACATTTTTCCTGACAGACACCGCAGCCTGTACATTTGTCCATATTTACACTTCTTGCTTTTTTTCTGATGTCAACAGTGAAATCTCCTACGAATCCACTGACATGTTCTACTTCACTGTATGTATAGATATTGATCTTCTCATGAGCTGCAGCCTCTACCATCTTAGGAGTGAGGATACATGCAGAACAGTCAAGTGTCGGGAATGTTTTGTCAAGCTGTGACATTCTTCCACCAATACTTGGAGTTTTTTCTACAATATCTACTTCATAGCCTGCATCAGCGATATCCAGGGCTGTCTGGATTCCGGCGATACCGCCGCCGATGACCAGGGCTCTCTTGGTAACACGGCTCTCTCCTGGCTGAAGAGGAGTGTTTAAGTTGACTTTTGCGATTGCTGCTCTGGCAAGGATCACTGCTTTCTTTGTAGCTTCTTCCATATCCTTATGGATCCAGGAACAATGCTCACGGATGTTTGCAATCTCCACCATGTATGGATTCAGACCAGCTCTCTCTGCTGCTTTTCTGAATGTTGCTTCATGCATACGTGGAGAACATGAACAGACAACCACACCCGTCAGGTTCTTTTCTTTGATGGCTTCCTGAATCTTAGCCTGACCTGCTTCTGAGCACATGTACTGGTAATCTTCTGCATGAACGACACCCGGCTCTTTGGCAGCTAATTCAACAACTTTTTTTACATCTACCGTAGCGGCGATATTACTTCCGCAATGACAGACAAATACACCAATTCTCTGCACGCTGGCTTACCTCCTGTATCTTCTGAATGCACTTACCAGAAGCTGCTGTGGCACTTCCGGATCAAGAAGCTGTGGAATCTCATCTGCTGTCAGGTAGTCTCCGCCCTTCTGACGAACAACCAGCTGTCTTGCAGCATCAATGATCTTTCCAGGTTTTACATCTCTTGGGCAACGCTCTACGCAGGCAAAGCAGGAAAGGCATTTCCAGAGAGATTTTGAATTGACAAGTGCTTCGATATCTTCGTTTACAACATAGGATACAAACTGATGTGGTTTGATATCCATTTCATTGAAGGAAGGACAGGTAGCAGAACATTTTCCACATTTCATACATTTCAGCGGATTGGTTCCTGAGATTTCTTTAATCTTTTCTGCTGCTGAATGATTATCTCTCATTTTGCCACCTCCTCTTTTACTCCGAGGGCTTCTGCAAGCAGCTCTGTGAAATAATATACAGGCAGATCGCTGGAAGCATTTTTATTTAAATTATATTTACACAATGGACAGGCTGTGATCAGCATATCAGCTCCAAAACCTTTCGCACTGTCTTCGATTTTCTGACACATATTCTGGGACATTTCTTTTTCCTTAAGAGAAATGTAACCACCACAGCATTCGTTCCTGTATGGATAGCTCACCGGTTCTGCACCAAGTGCACGGATGAAATCTTCCATGATCGTAGGATTCTCAGGATCATCAAATGCCATGATCTTGCCCGGACGTAACAACAGACATCCATAGTAAGCTCCGACTTTCTTTCCTGTAAGCGGATTTACCACTTTCTCTTTCAGCTTGTCAAAACCAACCTTATCACGAAGTACTTCCAGATAATGGAGTACGGTGGTCTCCCCTGTGTAAGGCTCTTCAAGCTGCATATAATTGTTTGCTCTGGTGCGGATATCTTCCACATTTTTCATATCATCATTGACACGTTTGATCACGTGATGACAGGCAGAACAGATTGTCACCAGATCCTGGCCTTTTTCTTTGGCCTGATTAAGAGCACGTACGGAAGAAAGTTTTGTAGCAATTTCATCTGTTCCCAGAGGATAAACACCTCCACAGCACTGCCAGTTTTCAATCTCTTCCAGTTCAAACCCAAGTGCTCTGGCGCTGGCTCTGGCATATTCATCCAGATCTTTCGCCTTGTTCTTCAGGGTACAACCCGGATAATAACTGTATTTCATACTTAACATTATCCTTTCTTAGCTGTTTAGATAAAAATTGTTTATTTTTTAACGAAAAATAACAAAAAATATAAATCAAGACTAATACAATTACTTTTTATATCTTTTTTAGAATACAAAAAATAAAAGAGTTCGCACACCCTTCCTCCGCCTTAAGGAGTGTATCAGCTCGATTTCCTGCGTCTAAGCATATCACATTGACAACATTTTAACAAGTATTTTTGATATTTTTTTTCATTAAAACAAATCGATACATTTTCTCTCGATATGATTCATCCGTTTATAATCAATCAAGATCAATCTGAGCAATAATTTCTTTCAGTGCAGCTGCACTTTTTTTCAGCTGTTCAATCTCCGCTTTTGTCATCCGCATCGGAACTTTACCCTGCACACCGTTTGGCCCTACCAAAGTCAGCGTACTTAAACATACATCTTCAATTCCATATTCCCCATGCATCATAGTAGATACTGTAGAAATAGACTCTGAAGAAGATACCAGCAGACTGCAAAGTTTGCATACAGAGGAAGATACCGCATAAAAAGTTGCTCCCTTCTTTGCAATGATTTCGCCACCTGATTTCTGTACATACTGAACCATTGCTTCTTTGTCGATCGGTTCGATATCTTTTCCAAGTTTCTTCTCCAGATTATAGTACTCATCTACACTTACACCGGAAATATAGGCTCCTGACCACGGAATAAAGGAAGTGTCCCCATGCTCGCCAAATACATACGCATGAATATTACTTTGTGCGATATGAAAATGCTTGGATAATCCGCAGCGCAGACGCGCAGAATCAAGGATTGTACCAGAACCAAGAATCTGATTTTCAGGAAGTCCGGAAATCTTGGTAAACACATAAGTCATAATGTCGACCGGGTTGCTTACGATCAGATAAAGAGCATTTGGTGCCGCTTTTACAATTTCCGGTGTAATGGCTTTCAGAATATTTACATTTGTCTGTGTAAGTTCCAGTCTTGTCTGCCCCGGCTTACGTGCAATACCAGAAGTAATGATAACAATATCCGAATTTCTGGCATCCGTATAATCTCCGGCAATGATAGAAATAGGATCTCTGAAGCAGGTTCCCTGAATGATATCAAGAACTTCTCCTTCTGCCTTCTCTTTGTTGATATCGATCAGAACGATTTCTGATGCAATATCCTGACTTGATAAGGTATAGGCGATCGTGGCACCAACGCTGCCAGCTCCAATGATAGTAATTTTACTGCTCATAGTGTAATCCTCCTTTGCTTATAACAAAATTTATTTCTAAACGATAACACATTGCTAATAATTTAACAAGAGGTTTTGTATAAATACTGAATAATTTTTTCATTAAAAAACGCAGGGCAAAAATCCTTTTTGCCACAGAAATGCTCGAAGAAGATATGAAACTTAATGTTCCTAAAGGTTCATTTGGCTCAACAGCAGTTAACACTCTTATTCCTATTATTGAAAAGCGGGAAAGAAACAGCGAGGAGCGTTCCCTGAAAACAAGAATCGGAACTCAATTAAGCATCCGGGCTTCCGTAAAAAAAATCAATTAACTTTTTAACCAGACTTTTAGATGAGAAAAGGAGCTTGTTGCACTGAGTAATTCGTGCATCAGCCCCTTTGCTTTTCACTGATATAAATTTCATATTTTTATATTAGTACAAATTAATTTTCTTTTCGATAAGCTTTTCGCCTTCATACTGCAGCTTTACAGAAAAAAATCGTTCTTCTCCAGAAAGGAGCAGATCAAGAAATACTTTATCTCCCTCCCACGCCGGAAGCTTCGGTACCATTGTTTTATCAACCCAGCAAAGCTCTCCCTCGTCACATTCGATCAGTTCACCCGTATATCCATCCGCTGTAAATACACACATAAGTTCCGATTCACATTCACTGTTGACAAACGTTACCAGACCACGAAGTCTGTAAGACGTAAGTGTAAAACCTGTCTCTTCCTTTACCTCACGTACCAGACATTCTTCCGGAGTTTCCTGGCTTTCCACATGTCCGCCAACTCCGATCCATTTGCCTTCATTGATGTCATTACGCTTTTTTACTCTGTGAAGCATCAGATATTTTCCGTTATTTTCTATGTAGCATAAAGTTGTCGTCGTCATGTGCTCTCCTTTTCGTTTCAAAAAAACTTTTCAATTCTTACTCTCTTTCCCACGCATTTGCAAGATTTCCAGCAATATTTCATAAACTGCCATATTGTTCTTTACCACCAGCGCCAGACTTTCTCTTGCCTGGTTCAGCAAATGAAAAAGCTTTCTCACATCAGAATGGCCGTGAAAATGCTCTGCTCTCAGGTAGCCCTTTTCATCGTAGTAATACTGTTCATCCAACACGATTGCCAGTTTTTCAGAATCCCGCACTGCCAGCATACTGATCTGTTCTCTATTCTCCACAGTACGAATCTGAAATCCCCGCCATTCAAGATCTTGCAGAAGATTTTCTTCTTCTTTTTCGTCATTCGCATACAGCACTGTAATATCAGGATACCATCTTGAGCTCCTTTTTTCGGGAAGATGCATCATATTCTGAATAAACGATGAAAGTTCCGCATTTGTACGAATGCGGTTGGTAAGATGAAAGCTCTGGATTTCCGGTAAATTTCTGATCATTTCTATTGTACTGTGATCCATTTCTTCCGGTGAGATCATGTCTTCTGAATCGCTTGAAAAAATCACCGGTCTGTTTTGACTTTTCTTTAACAGAATCAGCAGCTTTTCTTCTGACAAAAGATGTGCCTCATCTACCAGAATACTGCTGTAACCGCTCAGATCCGTTTCTTCTTCCAGCTCACTGTCAGACAGAAAATCAATTCGCCGCAGACGCTCATGAAGAAGCTTCCATTCCTGCCCTGCTTCTCCACAGTGAATGATACAGATCTGCTGCCGCCCGGAAAGCTTCATCCCAATATCATAAAGCAGCAAGGTTTTTCCGGTTCCCGGAAGTCCGCTGAAATGAAAATATCCTTCCCTTTTTCCACGAATCCGCTTCAGGATCTGACGTTCAATATCTCTCTGCTGAGAAGTAAGGAAATACTCTTTTCGCAGAAAACGCTCCGGTTCTGTCAGTGGAGAGATCAGATACAGCTCTGCCTGAAAAAGTTCCTCAATATCTCCCTTATAATCCTGTCCTTCTTTTTCAAGTGCACTGCAAAGCTGTTTCCAGTCACCTTCCACAATATGATCATGGTTGGTCAGTCTCACCAGCCGGTCTTCACTGCTGATATATGTATATGAGAAGATCGGTTTCCCCAGAGCAGACAGATAATACCTGTTCTGGATCAGCTGCCTGCGGATGTCGTCATCTGATACCCTTCCACTTTTCAGTTCAATGTTTACAATCTGATCCTCCTTGATCTGGAGAAGATCAAACTCTTTTCCAAGCTTCGGAATCTGAAACGAATAGAAAAAACGGAGTTTATAAAACTCCTGCATATGTAACTCCAGTTGCTTCACCAGAGCTTTCATGCTTCCCAGCTCCCATTCTTTTATTTTGAGAAAAAACTCTCTGCCTGAAAGCTGACGTTCCAGTTTCTGAATACATTCTGCAGACTGATTTCTTGTAAGTGCATAGACAGATATTGATTTCATATTTTTTTTACCCCGAAAATTGCGATCAGTGAGCTTAAAAGCAGAAACAGCGGATAAAAAAGCTTCGGCATGATCTGAAAAGCAGAAAGCTCACACCCCAGCTCATTTGCCGCAGAAATAGCAACCAGCATCTGTGCTCCATATGGGATCACTCCCTGGAAAATACAGGAAAATGTATCCAGTATAGATGCCGTTTTTCTTGGAGTGATTTTATATTCAATCGCCATCTCCTTTGCAATCGGATTCGCCATAACAATAGCTACTGTATTATTCGCTGTTGCAATATCCATAGCTCCGACAAGCATCCCCATTCCAAGAAGGCCGCCTTTTTTCCCCTTAAAAAGTCTCCGGATCCCGGATAAAAGTGCCTCGAAACCGCCGTGCTCCCTGATCAGGGCACACATGGCAGCTACAAGAATCGCCACCATACATGTCTCGAACATTCCGGAAACACCGGAACCGATATTGGTCAGAAGCTCTACCGGTGTGATATGTCCGCCAAGAAGCATGATCAACGCACCCGAAACAATTCCTATCAGGAGTACGATAAATACATTGATTCCGATAATTCCACCAATCAGTACAAGAACATATGGAAAAATCTGTGTAAGATGATACGGCTGTACAACTCTTCCCTGAATTTCCGTCTGGAATGACAGAATAAGAATCAGAAGTAATGTGACAACTGCCGCCGGAAAAGCGATCCAAAAATTTTCCCGGAATTTATCCTTCATCTGACATCCCTGTCCATTGCAGGCCGCAATCGTGGTATCGGAAATAAAAGAAAGGTTATCTCCGAACATCGCACCACCCATCACCGAAGCAACACAGAATGCCATGTCAAAGCCAGATGCTCTGGACACAGCTACTGCAATCGGTGTCAGCAAAGTGATTGTTCCGACAGAAGTACCCATGGCCACGGATACAAAACAGGCAACCACAAATAATACTGCAACTGAAAAACGTGCCGAAATCAGGGACAGCATGCAATACGCCACACTCTCCGCACTGCTGCGCCCTACAACCCCAACAAAAGATCCGGCTGTAAGAAAGATCAGAAGCATGGTAATGATATTTTTATCTCCCACACCTTTCGCCATGATATCCAGCTTTCTGTCAAAACTGACCTCTCTGTTCTGAACACAGGCCACCAGAATTGCTGACAGAAATGCCACAACAATAGGCACGTTATAAAATCCCATGGGGATCTTCATTATATACTCAAACAGAATTCCAAGTCCCAGATACAGAACCAGGAATACGCCTATAGGCAGCAACGCGATTACATTTCCTTTTTTCTTGATTTCATTCATAAAACAATTCCCTTTACTTATAATTATTTTGGTCTTTCAGTCAGTACCAGAAGCTGCTTATTATCATAACACATTTCCTGATTTCTGTCCTGCTGATGCAAAAAACTCTTTTTATTTCAAGATTTTTCTAAACTAAATCGTTCATTCCATTGAAATCCAATGCTTTTTTCAGTATAATTAGGCTTAGACAATTGTGAAAAGATATTTAAAAGGATTATCATTATGGATCTTTTCGCAGTCACTAAAGGAGGAATATGATTATGGCAACATGGAAAAATCTGGATACTCTTGCTTCTTATGGTAAGCTTACCGGTCTTAAGGATCATGTAAACATTGCAGAGGCAATGTCCGGCGAGCAGGGTGCAGAACGTGTGAAGAAATACAGCGCACCAATGGCAGCAGGACTGGCTTACAACTACGCAGCCAAAGAAGTGGATGAAACTGTTCTGGACGCACTTGCTGAGCTGGCTGATGAGGCACAGCTGATCGATAAATTCGAAGAGTTATACAACGGCGCAGTGATCAACACAGGTGAGAAACGTATGGTTCTTCATCATCTTGCACGTACACAGCTTGGAAATCCTGTTGTTGTTGACGGTGTAGACAAGAGAGAATTCTATCTTGCACAGCAGAAAAAAGCAGCTGATTTTGCAAACAAAGTACACGCTGGTGAGATCACCAATGAAAACGGTGAAAAATTTACAACCGTTGTACAGATCGGTATCGGCGGAAGTGATCTCGGACCACGTGCATTATATATCGCACTTGAGAACTGGGCAAAAGCGAACAACACCTTCAAGATGGAGGCAAAATTCATCAGCAACGTGGATCCTGATGATGCAGCAGCTGTTCTTGCATCTGTAGATCTTGCCCATTCTCTTTTCATCGTTGTATCCAAATCCGGTACAACACTTGAGACTCTGACAAATGAGGCTTTTGTTAAAGATGCCCTCACCAAAGCAGGTCTTAACCCATCCAAGCATATGCTCGCTGTAACAAGCGAAACATCACCTCTTGCAAAGAGCGATGCATACCTTACAGCAATCTTCATGGATGACTATATCGGCGGACGTTACTCTTCTGTTTCCGCTGTAGGCGGAGCGATCCTTTCTCTTGCATTCGGACCGGAAGTATTCGCTGCGATCCTTGAGGGAGCTGCTGAGGAAGACAAGCTTGCAACAAACAAGAATCTTCTTGAGAATCCGGATATGCTGGATGCCCTGATCGGTATTTACGAGAGAAATGTACAGGGATATCCTTCTACAGCTGTTTTACCATACTCCCAGGCATTAAGCCGTTTCCCTGCACATCTCCAGCAGTGTGATATGGAGTCCAATGGTAAATCTGTAAACCGTTTCGGTGAGCCGGTTGATTATGTAACAGGACCTGTGATCTTCGGTGAGCCAGGAACAAACGGACAGCACTCTTTCTATCAGCTTCTGCATCAGGGAACTAACATCGTTCCTCTTCAGTTCATCGGCTTCAAGAAGAGCCAGCTCGGTGTTGATGTTGATATCGAGAACAGCACAAGCCAGCAGAAACTCTGTGCTAACGTTGCAGCTCAGATCGTTGCTTTTGCCTGCGGTAAAAAAGATGAGAATCTGAACAAGAATTTCGAAGGCGGACGTCCTTCCAGCATCATTGTCGGTGAAGAGCTTACACCGAAGGCTCTTGGTGCACTTCTTGCTCACTTTGAGAACAAGATCATGTTCCAGGGATTCGTATGGAACCTGAACAGCTTTGATCAGGAAGGTGTTCAGCTTGGTAAAGTTCTTGCCAAACGTGTTCTTGCTCATGACACAGATGGTGCACTGAAAGTTTACAGTGATCTTCTGAACATCTGATAAGCAGATATACACCGCCCCGGGAAGCATTTTTCGGGGCGGTTTTTCTGTATATGTTATCTCTGATCTTGAAAGGAATTTTACAAATATGAAGCAGATAAGAATGATCGGACTTGATCTGGACGGAACACTTCTAAATACCCAAAAAGAACTCACAGAAAACACCCGTCGCGTTCTTACGGAAGCTATTGATTCTGGTATTCTGGTTCTCGTGGCTACCGGCCGTCCTTTTACAGGCATTCCGGAAGAGCTGAGAACTTTTCCCGGAATCCACTATGCCCTCACTTCCAACGGAGCCAGAGTACTGGATACAGACCATAACAAGCTTCTCATTGAACATCTTCTCCCCATGGAAAGTGCCAAAAAAGCTCTCCGGATCTTTGAGAAATACGATACCTTAAGCGAGATCTATTTTGACGGACAGGGATATGCCGATGCTGCCAAACTCGATGAAGTGGGAAAATATCATCACGATCCTAATATGTGGAATTATGTACGGACCACACGTATTCCGGTCCCTGATATCTGGGATGTCATCGCAAAAGAAAACCGCAATATGGATAAGGTACAGGCTCTTTTTGCAGATATGGATGAGCGAGAGCAAGCCTGGAAAGAATTAAGTGAATTAAAAGAACTGGAGCTGGTAGGTTCTTTAAGCTACAATATCGAGATCAATGCAACAGGTGTCAATAAAGGAACTGCACTCGTTGCACTTGGAGAAATGCTTGGTATTCCAAGGGAAGCTATTATGGCCTGCGGAGATGGCGATAATGATGTGCACCTTCTCCGCGAGGTTGGTTTCGGCGTAGCCATGGCCAACGCACAGCCACAGGTAAAAGACGCTGCGGATTATATTACTTCTTCCAATGATGAGGAAGGGGTTGCCCGTGCCATTGAAAAATTTGCTCTTTCATAATTTTTTCAGGTCAGCTTCCGGATCCATTTATAGCTTCGGAATCTCAGAAATACCGGTATACATTTAAAAATCTGATCGGACTGTACAGCCACTACTACCCATTCCACCGGTACCTTCCAGACAAATGCTGCCAGAAATGACAGCGGCATAACGATTCCCCAGGTGGAGATCAGGTTCATATACATGCTGAATTTCGTATCTCCACCGCCCTGGATAACTCCCACGGAAACCGGCATCTGGTACGACATTCCTATCATCACTATGCTCATGATCATAATAAGATGATCCGCAAGTATTGTCGCTTCCTCTGTCAGGTTATACGTGGAGAGCAACGGGATTCTCAGTATAAACAAAAGTCCTGCCAGTACAACTCCTATAGAAATATCAATCACAGACAGGGTTCGTCCTGCTGCCCAGACCAGACCAGAAAAAATGACCGGTGAGGCCACTTTCACAAAATCGCCCCAAAGCTTCCTGTTTTCGGCATTTCTGCGGCGTAAAAAGATTTTCCAAAATGTTCCGCCGCGAAACAGCTGTACCTTTTTGTCTATCTTTATAATATAGATCAGTACTATAAGAAATTCAAGACTTCTGGCTGCCAGAGTTCCTATGGCAGCTCCTCTGATTCCCATTTCCGGAAATCCAAAATGTCCGAATATCAGCGTATAATTAATTCCGCCGTTTACGATCAGAGATACCACAGAAATGATAAAAGAGATCCGTACTGTCTCCACACTTCTCAGCATGGAGATCAAAAGATTGCTGATCAGAAACAGCACGAATGTCCATTTCAGTATTCCAAGATAATCCCGTCCTTCCGCAATAATATCCGGTGAAGTCGTAAAAAGAGACAACACCTGTTCCGGAAATACAGCACATATCACGAATATAAGTATAGTTGCAAAAAAACTGAAGCTTAGCGCAATACCGGTCAGTTTTTTTATTGTACCGGTATCTCCTTTTCCCCAGTACTGGGAGCACATGACGATCAGTGCGTTTCCAATGGCAATAGCCAGCTGATTGACCACAAAAAATATCTGATTGACAGTTGCAGCTCCGGAAAGTGCATTCTGGCTGTAGCTCCCAAGCATCATATTGTCCAGCATATTTACACTGTATGCCACGAGATTCTGCAGGGCAACCACGATCATCAGGCTGAAAAATGTTTTGTAGAAGTTTTTGTCTTTTATAAAAAATCTTTCCATGGTGCATCTCATCCTGCGATCGCCAGCACCACATAAACCACAATAGAAACCACACAATACAGCGAATTGGTCGTTGAGGCGTAGGCGCTGCTTTCCTTTTTTTTCAAGAATGTCTGCATACTGAAGGTTGCCGGTGAAGACATGTATGTAATGATCGCCAGGTTCAGAAGTCTGGAACTTCCGACCAGATATTTGACTGCAACAAGAACGCCCGCGATCATCAGTGCCTGAAGAATGATTCTCATCAGAATCGTTTTGATGCAGGGACGTATAAGCTCCGGAACCAGTTCCATGCTGTATCCCACAACAATGAGGATGATCGGCGTGATAGAAGTTGTCAGGATATTTTCCACTCCAAGATAACAGTCTCCGAAAGGACTCGCCACAAGGCGATCGATCACTCCTGTAAGACCTGCCAGGATTCCTAAGACTGTTCCGATAAATGCAGGTGTTTTTATGGCACTGAAAAACAGATTTCCTGCATTGATCTTCTCACCGTTTTCGATCTGCCCCAGCATACCCATATATATGCTGAATCCAAAGAGCAGTCCGGCGATATCCAGCACAGCGATCTGTGAAAGATTTTCACTGCCGCACAGACTTGTATACAAAGGATAGGCCATCATTCCACCTTCATAAATACAGACCAGAAACGGAAGATATTTTTTGTACGGCTCTTCCATAAAGGACCGCAGAAGAAATCCGATACCAAAGGAGACCACAAGCATTACAAGCATGATTGCCACCAGCATTCCGATCTTTCCGCTGTATTGCGCTGTGGCCAGAGCATGAAAGATTGCCACTGGAAGCATGATATTCGTGACCAGTGTTTTCATGTTGTCAATACCATTTTGATTCAGGATCTTACATTTCCGGCATAGAATTCCAAGAATGATCATGACCAGTACCGGCAAAACAATTTCCAAAACTTTCATTTCTTTTTCCTCCCCGTTATTTCCGTATCTTCAGGGTGCGGAGATATTCCTTCTGCTCTGGTGTGATACGATAGCTCTCAATGGCTTTCTGAATAGTTTTATTATGTGTCCAGGTATCCAAGCGCCTCTCTTCCAGAAACGGCAGAATTCGATCATACTGCTTCGCCAGGGCTGTGGCAAAGTACCAGGCACGCATCATATTTACGTAGTATTCCTCTGAATGAATTTGTGCAACCTTTTTTGGATATTCCATCCGGAATTCATCCTCCAGATAATATTTCATCAGCATGCTGATTCCAAAACGGATCGTATAAGTCCTGTCTGATCCTATCCAGCGATAAATTTCGTTTATAAAGATATCCAGGTGCTTTTTGACCACCCGCAGAGCGAGCATATCACAGGTTGCCCAGTTATCAATAAACGGAAGAAAACGTTCTATTTCCTCCATGCACCGGTCATAATCCCGGATCTGTTCCAGAAGAAGCCCGTGAAGATTATTTTCCTCATAGTATTGATGTGGAAGTGCCTTAAGAAATACTATAGCTTCCTCAGTTTTTCCAAATTTTTTTACAAATGTACGCAGCACTGGTGTACGGACGCCGATAAGCCTTTCCTTATCCACCGTTGGCAGCAGCTTTGCATGAAAATCTCTGTACCCCGGATCCTGCAGTTCAAAAAGTTTCTTCTGGACATCCTGGATCACATCTTCCTGTTTCATTTATCTTTCCTGCCTTTCAATAACAAAATGTTCATGTATAAACCTGAACTTATCATAACACATTTTTTCATTCCATTGAAGAATAAAAAACGATTGCCAGGACAATGACAACCGTTTTCCTTAATACACTGTGAAATTAATTTTTTAATATCTGGACCGGCGAATTACTGCTTCTGTCCATTCTGTCGCTGTTTCCTGATTCTGTAGAAATATCTTTTTTCCATTTCAGAAGCATGGCTGAATTGATAATAACCAGAACAGAACCCGCATTATGCACCAATGCGCCGACAACAGGATTCAAAACTCCGGTAATCGCAAGAATGATTGCAAGGAAATTCAGACTAAGGGAAAATACAAGATTACACTTAATCGTGATCATCATCCTTTTGGACAATGCAATCAGATGTGGAAGCTCTTTTACCTCATCATCGATCAGTGCAATGTCTGCGGCATCTACTGCAATATCGCTTCCAAATTTTCCCATAGCGATTCCCACATCTGCCTTTTTCAGTGCGGGTGCATCATTGACACCATCTCCTATCATGCATACTTTTTCATTCTGTTTCTGATATCTTACAATCCAGTCCAGTTTATCTTCTGGCATACAATTAGAATGTACTTCATGAATATCAAGCTGCCCTGCAATAGCTGTAGCTGCATTTCCGTTATCACCTGTAAGAAGAACAGGTTTCACCTGCAAAGCTTTCAGCTTTTTCAGCATGGATATACTTTCTTTTCGGATCGTATCTGACAATGCCAGGTATCCGGCAAACTGATAATTCAGCGCTATATAGATCACGGTACAGCCACGGTTCAGCTGTTTTTCAACTTCAGGCTTTATATATTCAGGAATAACTATATCTTCTTCCCGCATCATGGATTCATTTCCGGCATAAATCAGTTTATCTTCCACCTGGCAAAATAAACCTCTCCCCAAAACCATCTTAAAGCTTTCGCATGTCAGTAATTTCTCATTGTGTTTTTCCTTATAGCAGTTCACCACAGCTTTTCCAAGCGGATGTTCCGACATGCTTTCTGCTGCAGCACATATTACAAACAATTTCTCTTCTGGATATTCAGGCAGGATACTTCTTACCTCTATTACCTTCGGAGTTCCATGTGTCAGAGTTCCCGTTTTATCAAAAGTAATCCTGGATACTTCTGCCAGACGTTCCAGTGCATCCCCTTCCCGCACCAGGATTCCATGCTTCGCAGCATTCCCAATAGCTGCCATGATCGCAGTCGGTGTGGCAAGCACAAGCGCACACGGACAAAAAACTACAAGAATCGTCACTGCACGAATGATCTCTCCGGACAGAATCCATGTCAGTACAGCTGCTGTTAGCGCGATCACCACGATCCAGGTTGCCCATCGGTCAGCCAGTCCTACAATTTTTGCTTTTCCGGCATCTGCTGATTGTACCAGACGGATCATCCGCTGAATAGAGCTATCCTCTCCAACTTTTATTGCCCGCATTTCAAACGTTCCAAACTGATTTATTGTTCCGGAAGCAACCTCATCCCCCACAGTTTTATCTACAGGAAGCGATTCCCCTGTCATTACTGCCTGATTTACTGATGTCTGTCCTGTAAGTATCGTACCATCTACAGGAATTGTTTCTCCCGGAAGAATTCTCAATATCTGCCCAATTTCTACTTCCTCCGCCGGGATTATCTCTTCACGTTCTCCCTCCACGATCCTTGCTGTCTGAGGTGTCAGATGAATCAGTTTTTCAATTCCAGCCCTGGCTCTGGCAACAGTGATTTCCTCCAGAAGTCCACCCAGCTGCATGATAAAGGCCACTTCTCCTGCGGCAAAATCTTCTCCGATCAGAACAGAAGCGATCAAGGCCAGCGAAACCAGGACATCTGCTTTTATATCAAATTCTGTTACAAGTCCGATCAGCGCTTCCAGGACAATCGGAATTCCACAAAGAAGAATGGACACCCATGCAATATCAAACGGTAGTGGTACCACATCAAAAATACTTAATAATAAAGAGATTCCGGATATCACAAGAAACACGATATCTCTCTTCATTCCACCAGATTCCAAAGCGCCTTTCCATTTCTTCATTAATTCTTTCATTATATATTCGCCTCCTATGGCCTCATTATACCTATAGGGGTATATGTTTGTCAGGTAAAAATAAAAAGAGACTAACTTTTGATAAAGCCCATAAAAAATCAGACAATTCAAAAGTCAGTCTCTTATTTAAATATGTGTTTCCCGGAATATTATAATCCAGAAATATATATTTTATTTACTGGGAATTCCTTTGACCATGCAGTCGCGAAGCAGCATCAGCGCATGTTCTGCAGTCTGCTCCCGGATCTGAAGGCGGTCTCCGGTAAAATGAAACTCCTTTGCAATGGTTTTTCCCTGATAACAGCATCCCATAAATACTGTTCCAACCGGTGTCTCCTCTGTTCCGCCGCCTGGCCCTGCAAGTCCTGTTACAGAAACGCTGATGTCAGCTCCGGATGCCTTGCAGGCTCCCTTTGCCATCTGTTTTGCACATTTGGCAGAAACCGCACCCTGTTCTTTCAGTGTGGACTTCTTAACGCCCAGACATTTATGCTTGGCTTTATTGCTGTAGGTAACAAAGCCGTAGCCAAACACTTCCGAAGCACCGGCTACATTGACAATTCTCTGGGCGATCATACCGCCTGTAAGAGATTCCGCCAGAGACAGCTGAAGTTTCTTTTTTTTCAGGAGCGTTACAACAGTCTCCTCCAGAGTTCCGTTTTTATCTTTTGCCAGAGCTTTCTTCGAAGCTTTGGCAGGTATCTGCTTTTTCGTCATAGAAACTCCCTTCTTCGTTCTGATTCCTATTCCTGCATGGAAAGTACTTTACGGTTCTGCATAATGTAAGTCAGCAGAGAAATAATGGTCAGTGCAACAGACAGCCAGATGAAGATCTGTGTCAGCACTGTAAAAATACCTCCAAAATCCAGCATCAGAAGTATGATCATGATCATCTGGGAAACGGTTTTGAATTTTCCCCAGTAGTTTGCGGCAATGACGATTCCGTTCTCGGCTGCAATCAGACGGAAACCACTGATGATAAACTCACGTCCGATAATGATGATCACAACCCAGGCCGGAAGCTTGCCGGTCTCGATCATACAGATCATGGCAGAACATACAAGAAGCTTATCTGCCAGAGGGTCCATAAATTTTCCAAAGTTTGTTATCAGGTTATATTTTCTGGCAAGGTGACCGTCAAACCAGTCTGTTACACTTGCCACGATAAAAATTGCAAGACAGATCCAGCGGTTGGCATCTCCGCCCCAGCCTGTCAGCATAAAAACTACAAGAAACGGTACAAGTATCATTCTTGCAACTGTCAGTTTATTCGGTGTATTCATCGCTCAGCACTCCTATCAAATCATACTCCAGCGCGCCCGTCACACGTACCTTTGCAAAATCACCTGTCATAAGCAGCTCACCAGTCTGCACAAAAATGTATCCGTCAACCTTCGGCGCATCCCCATAGGTACGTCCGATGTATGCACTTTCGTCAGCAACCTTTCCTTCGATCATCACAAGAAGCTCCTGTCCGATGCGGTCCTGTCCCTTATCGTAGGAAATCTCCTGCTGAAGCTCCATCAGCTCATCTCTGCGCTCTTCCTTCACTTCCTCAGGAACCTGGTCTGCCATCTCTGCTGCCGGAGTATTCTCCTCCGGAGAATAGGTGAAAACCCCAAGCCGATCAAATTCCATCTCGTCCACAAATTCTTTCAGCTCTTCATGGTCTTCCTCTGTCTCTCCCGGGAAACCTGTGATCAGAGTTGTACGGAGAACGATATCCGGAATCTCTTTGCGGAGTTTACCGACGATATCGATCAGTTCCTGTTTAGATGTGCGGCGTCCCATTCTCTTAAGAATACGGTCAGACGCATGCTGGATCGGAATGTCCAGATAATGGCAGATCTTTTTCTCATCGCGGATCGTCTCGATCAGCTCATCGTAGATCTCCTCCGGATAACAGTAGAGAACACGGATCCAGCGGATTCCTTTGATCTCACAGAGTTTCTTAAGGAGAATGTGAAGAGATTTTTTGCCATAGAGATCTTTGCCATATACGGTTGTTTCCTGTGCTACCAGGATCAGCTCTTTCACACCCTGCTCTGCCATATCCTCTGCCTGAGAGATCAGACGCTCCATAGGAACGCTGCGGAATTTTCCGCGAAGCTTCGGGATGATACAGTAGGTGCAGTGCTTATCACAGCCTTCTGCGATCTTCAGGTATCCGAAATGTCCTCCTGTTGTAAGAACACGTTTGCTTCCTGTGTCAGGAAGATAATCGATATCACGGAATTCTTCGAAATGATTGCCTGCCACAGCTTCCTCCAGAGCTTTTACGATGTCTCCATAGGAGGTGGTTCCGAGAACAGCATCTACCTCCGGAACTTCTTCGATAATCTCTTTCTGGTAACGCTGCGCCATACAGCCTGTCACGACCAGTGCGTGACAGCTTCCTGATTTCTTATACTCTGCCATCTCAAGAATGGTCTCCACACTCTCTTCCTTGGCATCCTTGATAAAACAGCAGGTATTGATCACAATGGCATCTGCCAGTGTCTCATCATCTACGATCTCATGTCCTCTGGCTGTAAGAAGTCCCAGCATCTCCTCAGAATCTGCCAAGTTCTTATCACAGCCAAGAGAGATGAATAATATCTTCATAGATTACTCCGCTTCCGGCTGAGCTGCTTCTGCTGTCTCAGTCTCAGCGCCCTCTGCTGCCTCAAGAGCTTCTTTCTCCGCTTCCAGAGCTTCGATCTCTTCCTCTTCTTCCTGACCCGGAAGGATCTTAACCTTACCCTTATAGAGCTCATCAATTGCAACGGAAAGTGGCTTCTTGCCTGCTGCGCCCGGTACCAGCGGCTCTGCTCCTGCGATCAGCTGACGTGCACGCTTGCTTGCTGCAAGTACAAGAGAATAACGGCTGTTCAGCACGAGAGCCTCATCGTCGTCCTCGTTGTTTGTGTTGATAGCCTCAATTAATTCTGAATAAGATGGATGTATCATATATTTTTCTCCCTTCTGTAACGGCAGGGCCGTATTTAACTTATTAAATAGTTTTTATAAAAAAGCTTCTGCTTCTTTCTGAATCTCAGATACAAAATCATGATTTCTGGATGCGCGCATACGCTCACACCGGATCGTCTCATGAAGTGTATCGACACATTCCTCCAGATCGTCATTGATCAGAAGATAGTCATATTTTTCCATACCTTTGGATTCCTCAACAGCTCTCTTAAGACGGCCATTGATCACCTCTTCTGTTTCGGTTCCGCGGCCTACAAGACGTCTCTTAAGCTCATCCATAGATGGCGGACATACAAATACAAGCAGTGTATCCGGGAATTTCTCACGGATTTTCATGGCACCCTGAATCTCAATTTCAAGGATCACATCCTTGCCTGCTGCCAGCTGCTCTTCTACATATTTGCGGGGAGTACCATAATAATTTTCCACGTACTGTGCATACTCAATCAGTCCGTCCTCCCGGATCAGCTGCTCAAATTCTTCTTTTGTGCGGAAAAAGTAATCCTTCCCGTCCTCTTCGCCTGGTCTCGGATTTCTGGTCGTAACAGAAACGGATAATGCATAATTGTCATATTTCTCCATCAGCCGTTTCATAACCGTGCCTTTTCCTGCGCCGGAAAAGCCCGAAACAACAACTAAAATTCCCTTACTCATTTCCATCCTCCCTGTCTTCCTCTCCGGGATATGCCTCCGCAAATCTCTTCGCGATCGTTTCCGGCTGCAGTGCGGAAAGGACAAGATGATCATCTGAAGTAACGATCACTGCTTTTGTTTTTCTTCCCTGCGTTGCATCAATAAGTGTACGTGTTCCCTTAACACTCTGTATCATACGCTTCACAGGAGCAGCATCCGGACTTACCACTGCCACGATCTTACCTGAATTGACAGCGTTTCCAAATCCTACATTAATAAGCTTCGCCATTTCCGCCCTCCTTTTCTGCCAGTATATTTATCTCCGGATCATTACTCAATATTCTGGATCTGCTCCCGGATCTTCTCGATCTCTGTTTTCAGATCGATCGCCGCATTGGATACAGTCAGGTCGTTGGATTTTGACAGGATCGTGTTCGCTTCACGGTTCATTTCCTGCGCCATAAAATCCAGCTTACGTCCTACGCCCTCATTCTCCTCCAGAATCTTTCGCATTCCGTGAATGTGACTTCGAAGACGTACCGTTTCCTCATCGTTGCAGATCTTATCTGAAAAAAGTATCACCTCTGCGGCAATTCTTGAATCATCAATCTGGGTATCCTCCAGAAGCTCGTGCATCTTGGCCTCCAGCTTCTCTCTGTAAGCCTTCACGACTTCAGGAGAACGTTTCTCCACAACATCGACTTTCGCCTCAAGACCATCCAGCTTCTCAAGAAGATCTCTCTTCAGATTCGCGCCCTCCCGCTCACGGGTCTCTACGAATCTGCGGCATGCCTCGTGAAGCGGTCCCTCCAGAAAGCTCCAGAGTTCTTCCTCATCCGGTGCCTGCTCCTCCATAGTAAATACATCCGGATATCTGGAAAGTGTGGAAGTACGGATATCATTCTCGATTCCCAGTTCCTCACTCATCTGATTCAGGTATCCCAGATATTCTCTGGCAAGCTCTGCATTATATTTCAGAGCCATTCCGCCCATTGTATAATCTTCGTAAGTAATGAATACATCTACCTTACCGCGGCGGATATACGTCTTCATCACATTTCGGATCTCTCCCTCAAAATAGCTCAGTCTCTTGGGCATCTTGATATTCAGATCCAGATATCTGTGATTGACGGATTTCAGCTCAACAGAAACCTTATGCTCTTTGGAAACTGCTTCTGCTCTGCCGAAGCCGGTCATACTTTTTATCATGTTATCCTCCAGTACTGCCTCTTAAGTTTATCAGCTGCATATAATCTACAGCCAATGTTTGCATACGGATTTATTATAGTTCATTCCAAAACCCTAGTCAAACTCTTTTTTTGCTGTTATAATGATGAATGTTGAAATGGAGGTAAAAATCATGGCATTTGACGGAATTACAGTCGCTGCTCTTGTAGCAGAGATTGATGATAATTTAAAAGGCGGACGTATCAACAAGATCGCCCAGCCGGAGAACGACGAACTTCTGATCACCGGAAAAGGCACAAACGGACAGCGCAGACTTCTTTTAAGCGCCAGTGCTTCTCTTCCTCTGATCTATTTTACAGATAAAAACCGCATCAGTCCCTTAACAGCCCCTAATTTCTGTATGCTTCTGCGTAAGCACATCGGAAGTGCCCGGATCCTGGATGTGAAACAGCCTGGCATGGAACGAGTCGTGGAATTTGAGCTGGAACATCTCAATGAGCTGGGCGACCCCTGCAGAAAACGTCTGATCATGGAATTGATGGGCAAGCACAGCAATATCATCTTCTGCGATGAGAAAGGCATGATCCTGGACAGCATCAAGCATGTCTCTTCTCATATGAGTTCTGTGCGTGAGGTTCTTCCGGGAAGAGAATATTTCATCCCCAATACCCGGGATAAAGAAAATCCCCTTACTGTTTCCGAAGAAGGATTTATCGAACACATCTGTAAAAAGCCTATGAATATTTCCAAGGCGCTTTATACTTCCCTTACAGGTATCAGCCCTGTAATGGCTGAGGAGATCTGTTACCGTGCATCCATTGACGGAAGTGATGCGGCACAGTCTCTGGACGATACAGCCTGCATGCATCTGTACCATACCTTCCTCAGACTGATGGAACAGGTCGAGAACAGAGACTTTACTCCAAATATCGTTTACCGGGGAGAAGAACCTGTAGAATATGGTGTCTTTCCTTATCAGCAGTTTGGCAGCGAATATCACAGTGAGATCTTTGACAGCGTTTCCACCATGCTGGAGACTTACTATGCAACCAAGAGTCTCCTCACAAGGATTCATCAGAAATCTGCGGATCTCCGGCGTGTAGTACAGACTGCTCTGGAACGTAACCGCAAAAAATATAACATCCAGAAGAAACAGCTCAGTGACACTGCAAAAAAAGACAAGTTCAAGGTCTATGGCGAACTGATCAACACCTACGGATATGGTCTTGAGGAAGGCTGCAAATCCTTTAAGGCACTGAATTATTATACAAATGAGGAGATCACGGTTCCACTTGATCCTACCCTCACGCCTGCACAGAATTCCAAGAAATATTTTGACAAATACGGAAAACTGAAACGTACGGAGGAAGCGGTCACTGAACAGATCGCAGATACCGAAAGCGAGATCTCCCATCTGGAATCCATTTCCAATGCCCTGGATATTGCAAGATCCGAGAGTGATCTTTCCCAGATCAAGGAAGAGCTCACCGAGTATGGCTACATCAAACGCCATTACACCAATAAAAAAGGCCAGAAAGCCCAGCCAAAATCAAAGCCTCTGCACTACATATCCAGCGATGGTTTTGATATCTATGTGGGAAAAAACAATTTCCAGAATGATGAACTTACGTTCAAATTCGCAACCGGAAATGACTGGTGGTTCCATGCCAAAAAGATGGCCGGCTCCCATGTGATCGTCCGCACCAAAGACGGTGAGCTTCCGGACCGTACCTTTGAGGAGGCAGGGCGTCTGGCAGCCTGGTACTCCAAAGGTCATTCTGCCCCCAAGGTAGAAATCGACTACATCCAGAAAAAGCATGTAAAAAAACCTGCCGGTGCCAAACCTGGTTTCGTCGTTTATTATACCAACTATTCTCTTATGGCTTCTCCGGATATTTCAGATCTGAAGGAGGTTACGGAGTAAAAAAAGTTAATGCTTTTATGTCTTAAAAAACCTTCCTGTGTCTGATGCATCTCCAAGATAATGCAGATATATTTCTTTAATCTGTAATTATCTGTTATGAGAAAGCTCTTCAGATACAGGAAGGTTTTTATTTTGTAAACAGTTAACAAAACAGATATTCTTAATCTACATTCACTGCTTATTTATAACCGAATATCTGCCTTATAGTTATTCAGTTATATTTCCAGATTTTTCTTCACTGCCGGAGCAATAGACATATCTGCCTTATGATACGGGATCAGTGTTGACTGCAGTGCATGATACAGATCGGATTTCCCCGGCCATACTGTTCCTTTCAGATGATTCTTTTCATCCAGCTGATGGAACCAGGAACCTTTTTCATGATCCAAGACCACTTCATCCAGGTACTTCATAAACTCAGCATAATCTTTCGCATATTTATCCTTACCGGTCACATGGTAAAGAACTGCGGAGGTATTGATCGCTTCCGCAAGAGTCCAGTGCATACGGTCATGTACCACCGGTTTGCCATTCCAGTCTGTCGTGTATACAATTCCCGGTGCACCATCTGCATTCCAGCCATCTTTTATTGCTGTTGTGTAAAGTTTCTCTGCTGCCTGGAGATATTTTTCCAGTTTTTCTTTCTCTTCCCCACAGTTTGCAAGCGCCCACTGTGTGATCAGTCTTGCCCACTCGATTCCATGTCCCGGTGTTGCACCGTATGGCTTAAACGGATCATCCGGACGGTCACGGTTACAGTCAAGATCTGCCACCCATTCTTTCGTAAAATGTTCCGGGATCCTCCAGGAGTTATCTTCCGCCCACTGGATCACATGATCAATGATCCTGCCTGCACGAATGTGATATTTTTTATCTCCGGTGACATCTCCTGCTGCCAGAAAAGCTTCTACCGTATGCATATTGGCATTTAATCCACGGTAATCATCCAGCACAGTAAATTCCGTATTCCAGGTATCACAGGCCAGCCCTTCCTCTTCATTCCAGAAATGTCGGTCATAAACAGCCAATGCCTCTTCAAGGAGCTCTTTCGCCCCAGGTCTTCCGGCTGTCAGTGCGGAAGATGCAGCCAGGATCACAAAGGCATGTGCATAACACTGTTTATTGGGAACAATGCCACCCTCCTGTGTCACACCTGCATACCAGCCGCCGTTTTTTTCATCGTGAAGCTCTCCCCTAAGGCCTTTCAGCGCCGCATCCACAAGTTCTCCGCTTCCTTCATGTCCAAGCATCAGCCCCAGACTGTATACATGTGCCATGCGGCAGGTGATCCAGGTTTCCCGGTTTCTGTCCTTCCATGGTGTTCCGTCATCCCCCAGATAATAGGAACCTCCATTCGGTGAAGGAAACCGATGTCCAAAATTCAAAAGATCCTCACAGGATGCTTTCAGGAACTCCCGGTTTTCTTTTGTGTTGATCTCATATTTGCTGTTCATTTCAACCACCCCATCTGTTTTTCTTTAGGATATCATTCTTTTTGGGGAACTTCAATTCTTTTGGATTTTTTTAACAGATTGATGAAAAAAGGAGAATGCCTTATATGCATTCTCCTCATATCAGATTTCTTAATTCCATTACCGTAACGGTCACAGACATCCCTGTATTAATCTTCAAAACAGGTGATCACATAACGGTCATTTTCCATGATCACGTCAGAAACATTATCTCTGTCCCAGATCGCATCACTGATGATATCTTTCAGCTTGTCATCCATAACGATATTAAAATTCTCCTCGATCACCTGAAACGGAACTCCCTCATTCTCCTGTGCATACTCCATGATAAAATCAAGAATCTTCTCTTCCATACCTCAAAATCTGCCTTTCTGTAAATACTAACGTTTAATATATTACATCAGATTTCTGTGAATGTCCAGATTATTTTCCTGCCATTTCCATGCGGTTTTCCATAAGATATTACACCTGTATACACACACCCTTCAAATTTCGCCCTATATCAGAACCTGGTGTGCCGGTTCACATATTTTGCTTTATATTTGGAGTACACAATGGTCTGATCCTTATAAAGGCCATAATATCCCGATGCAGCATAGCTGATAGATACTGCGATCAGATAGAAAGATACCCCTTTAAATCCAAACATTTCAAAAGCAATCAGGATCGAAGTGATCGGACAGTTGGTTACACCGCAGAAAACTGCTGCCATTCCACAGGCTGCACAGATTGACGGAGAAATTCCCATAAGATTACCCATCACACAGCCAAAGGTGGCTCCGATGCAGAAAGAAGGTACGATCTCTCCCCCACGGAATCCTGCACGCATAGTCAGTGCAGTAAGCACCATTTTCCAGAAAAAAGCAAAAGTATCTGCCTGTCCGTTTTCCACCGCTTTCTCGATAAGCTCTGCACCTGCTCCCATATATTCATTTGTTCTAAGCATAAAGGTGACCGCAATGACCAGACATGCTCCAGCCACCACGCGAACATATTTATTTTTAAACCATTTGGCATACAAGCCTGCAGCTCCATTTAGTGCAATACAGAATACAATACTGACAACTGCGCATCCAAGTGCCACAACGCCCATTTTTAGTCCACTTTCTATAGTAAGTGCAGGAATATCCGTCACGTGAAAGCTCTCCGGTGTAATACCCATTCCTGCTGCAAATCCGGAGGCAACCAGCGATGCGATCATACATGGCATCAGTGCCGCATAATACATCACACCCACGCTGACCACCTCCAGCGCAAAAACTGCCGCTGCCATCGGTGTTCCAAACAACGCTGAAAACGCCGCGCTCATGCCACACATGACAATTACATGTCGGTCCTCCTCGTCCAGATGGATCCACCTTCCAAGCTGATTGGCAATACTTCCTCCAAGCTGGATCGCGGCCCCCTCACGTCCTGCGGAACCACCGGTAAGATGAGTCAGTGCCGTTGTGATAAAGATCAGTGGTGCAGAAAGGATCGGCACGTCGTCTCTGGAACGCACAGTAGAAAGAACCTGATTGGTCCCTCCATCCTCTTTTCCAAGCTTCTCATACAGAAATACAATAATAAGTCCGGATAACGGCAGTAAAAGAAAAATCCATTCATGAACCTTCCGGTAACCAGTTACTGTCTTCAGTGTAAAAGAAAACAGTGTACTGGCTGCCCCTACGATACATCCTGTAACAACAGCAAGAACCAGCCACTTGATCAGATTTGATATATCCCGGCTGATTCTTGCACTGTAATAATATAAATGCTCCTTTAATCTTTTGTTATGATCTATCCCCATGTTCTTTCCCTTCTTTTCTTTACTGACTGCATTATACTACATTTTTATTCTCAGTAAAAGAAGTAAAAGAAATCACTGTCATTTTTTCTTCCGGGAAATATGCCTGTGTATCAGGATCGAAAATACACTGACCATCACAAGAAGCACCGCAGAAAGCCAAAATGCCGGTGATCCGGGATTCTTGATATTTGCTCCAAATATCGTGGCAAGGATAACTCCCGGAAGTGTTCCCAGCATTCCACCCAACATATATACTCCAAATGGGATCTTTACCGCACCCAGAAACAGGCTCACTGCATCCCCGGGCAAAAAATTCAACGTTCTCATAAAATAAGAGATATACAGAGGATTTCCGTTCTGGTAATCCACCACTGTTTTCAGCTTCGGATATTTGGAAGTAATATTCTCTACCTTGGCAGAGCCGGAAAAACGTCCCATCCAGTAAGGAAGTGCCAGTGTAACTGCTCTTCCCAGAAAGTTCACCAGAAGTGCAGTTCCTGTAGAAAACAGATGTCCTACAGCCAGTTGCAGAACTGCAATAGGGAATACAAAAGAGACACTTTTCACGGCGTAAAACACAAGCATAAGTAATGCTGCCTTAACAGGTTCCTTCGGAGTATAGCGCAGGATCTTTTCCACAGACAGATCTTTCTTATAACGGATGCAGAAAAGAAGCAGCACAAGAATGAACACCACCGGCAGATATTTTCTGATGTTATCAATCATTTTTTTCATGGTTTGATCACTCCGTTTTCAAAAAAAGAGCACCGGCACCTGTTTCCGGTACCGTGCTCTTTCATAAGTTCTGCTTTTTTAAGTTTCAGGATCAGCAGCCTTTCTTCGCTGCCTTTCTCTCCTGGTCTTCCTTCCACATTTCCTCTGCTACCGGCTTCCAGTTTTCAGCATACCGATCACATTTCGCGCAGAGATGCTCTGCACTCTCCGGTGACTGAAGATCTGTGGAATGTGCTCCGGATTTCTCTACCATTTCTCTCAGCTTCTGCGGATTTTCAAGCATCGGGCATGGGCGGTACATATTGTCATTAAACGGCTGTCCGTCATGATATGCCATCATCATCGGAGACTGCAGTGCTTCCAGAAGTGTTTTCTCACGGATGTTGGAGTCAGAATAATGGATAAATACACATGGATCGATATCACCATTTGCATTGATATGAAGATAGCGGCGTCCACCGGCAATGCATCCTCCCACAAACTCTGCATCATTCTGGAAATCCATGGCAAATAACGGCTTTGTTGCACGGTATTTACGGATGCGCTCATAGGTTTCTCTTCTCTGTTCAGGTGTAGGGAGCAGCTCCGGTGCAGCATCATTTCCAACCGGCATATAATGGAAATACCAGATAAAATATGCTCCAAGATCAATCAGGCTGTCGTAAAATGCCTCTGATGTGATGGACTCGAAATTTGCGCTTGTATAACATGCGGAGATACCAAATACAAGCTTCTTCTCTCTGAGAAGATTGATGGCTTTGATAACCTTCTGGTATACACCATTTCCTCTTCTGCCATCTGTTGCAGTCTCAAATCCTTCCAGTGAAATTGCAGGAACAAAGTTTCCTACCCGAAGCATATCATTTGCAAAATCCTCATCGATCAATGTTGCATTTGTGAAGGAAAGGAAAATACAGTCATTATGTTTCTCGCAAAGACGGATCAGATCTTTTTTTCTTACAAGTGGCTCTCCGCCTGTGTAAATATACATATAAACGCCAAGCTCCTTACCCTGGCGGATGATGTCGTCGATCTCATCGTAGGTGAGGTTCAGCTTGTTTCCATACTCTGCTGCCCAGCATCCTGTACAGTGCAGATTACATGCACTTGTTGGATCAAGAAGGATTGCCCACGGGATATTACAGCCATATTTCTCACGGCATTCATCCTGTTTCTTCCAGCCTGCAAGATTCGCATTGATAAAGAAATTTGCAGCCAGAGTTTTCATAACATGCGGATCAATGTCAGTTACCAATCTATGAATAAACGGATAATATGGATGTTCTGGATCAGAAATGGCTTCGCGGATCATTGCTCTTTGTGTAGGGAATCCACCACCGGAAAATTTATCTGCCCAGTCCATGATCTTGATAAAATTCTTATCCGGATCTTTATAAACATAGTTGAATGCCTGTTCCAGTCCGAATTTCTTAAGTGTGTTCATTGCGCTCATACTGTCTCTCTCCTTATTTCTCTCAATGTAGATATGCAATCCAGCTAAACGGACATCTTCATTCCGTCACACTGCATTTCGAGTAACAAAGCTTTCTTACTGTCTTTGCCTGACTCATGGTGTTACTGTACGTTTTTTCCATTTGAATAACAATAGACAATATAATTGGTATGACCAAAATTTAGGCAAATCTATTAAAATGCCTAAATATTATTGGCATTTCATCTAAATAACATTTGTTATTTTTGTGCACACTTACTGATTTCATGATATTTATCAAAAAAACACCCTGGCAGAGGCAGAAATATCTTCCGCCCTGCTTCGGGTGTTTTTTTATCTTATTTCTTTACTACGATATTGATGATCTTCTTCGGTACATAGATTTCTTTGACGATATTTCCGGAGATCTTATCTGCAACTGCCTTCTTTCCTTCTGCAATTGCGTCCTCCTTGGAGATCTCTGCCGGAATACTGATAACAGCCTTGGTCTTGCCGTTGATCTGAACCGGAACCTCGATCTCATCATCCTTCATAAGCTCCTCATCGTGAGCCGGCCACTGTGCATGGAAAATGGAATCCTCATGTCCAAGCTTCTCCCATATCTCCTCTGCAATATGCGGAACAAACGGAGCAAGAAGAATGGTAGCTGTCTCGATAGTCTCTTTATCAACAGCACCGTCGTTCTGCTTTGCGATAGCGAGCAACTTGTTTGTGTATTCCATAAATCCGGACACTACGGTATTCAGGCTGAAGGCCTCAAGTCTGCTGGTGATATCATATACCATCTTATGACGGGTCTTCTCCATCTCCTTGGTAGCCGGGATATCCTTCTCAATGCTGTCAAGAGCCAGTGTCCAGAAACGCTTCAGGAATCTGGATACACCATCGATTCCTCTGTCATCCCACTCTGCATCCAGTTCCGGCGGTCCTACGAACAGCTCATACATACGTAAGGAATCACATCCGTAATCATTTACAAGATCATCCGGTGAAATAACATTTCCTTTGGATTTACTCATCTTGATTCCGTTTTTACCTGTGATCATACCCTGGTTGAACAGCTTGACAAACGGCTCATCGAAATCAATAGCTCCAATATCATACAGGAACTTGGTGTAGAATCTGGAGTACAGAAGGTGAAGAACAGCATGCTCTACACCACCGATATACATATCTACTGGCAGATATTTGTCAGCTTTTTCTTTGGAAACCAGTTCTTTATTATTCTTATTATCTACATAACGGAGGAAATACCAGGAAGATCCTGCCCACTGAGGCATGGTGTTTGTCTCACGTTTTGCAGGAGCGCCACAGCATGGGCATGTGGTATTCACCCACTCGTCAATCGCTGCAAGAGGTGACTCTCCGGTTCCTGTAGGCTGATAGCTTTCTACCTCCGGAAGTCTTAACGGAAGCTGATCCTCCGGTACCGGTACAGCACCGCATTTCGGGCAGTGTACGATCGGGATCGGCTCGCCCCAGTAACGCTGACGGGAGAATACCCAGTCTCTCAGTTTGTAGTTGACAGTCTTACGTCCGATGCCAAGCTTCTCGATGATATGCGGTGCTTCCTTCTTCAGTACGGAGGATTCCATTCCGTTCCACTCACCGGAGTTGATCATGGTTCCGGCAGCCTCTGTGTAAGCTTCTGTCATATTCTCGATTTCTTTACCGTCTTTTGCGATAACCTGGATGATCGGAATATCGAATTTCTTTGCGAACTCAAAGTCACGGTCATCATGAGCAGGTACACACATGATAGCACCTGTACCATAATCTGCCAGAACATAGTCGGAAAGCCAGATCGGAAGCTTCTCGCCGTTCAGCGGATTGATCGCATAAGTACCTGTGAACACACCGGTCTTCTCTTTATCCTGAAGACGGTCTACATTGGATTTCATGGAAGCATCAAAGATATATTTCTCTACAGCCTCTCTTGTCTCGTCTGTTGCAAGAGATTTTGCAAGAGCATGCTCCGGTGCAAGTACCATGAATGTTGCTCCGTGAAGAGTATCCGGTCTTGTTGTATAGACCGTGATCTTCTCTTCTCTTCCCTCAACTGGGAAATCGACCTCTGCGCCGTAGGATTTGCCGATCCAGTCTGTCTGCATCTTTTTAACCTTCTCCGGCCAGTCCAGCTTGTCCAGATCACTTAAAAGTCTGTCTGCATATTTTGTGATGCGGAGCATCCACTGACGGAGGTTCTTTTTGGTAACCGGAGTACCACAACGCTCGCAGCATCCGTTTACAACCTCTTCATTTGCAAGACCTGTCTTACAGGAAGGGCACCAGTTAATCGGAAACTCTTTCTCATATGCAAGACCCTCTTTGAACATTTTTACAAAGATCCACTGTGTCCATTTATAGAATTCCGGATCTGTTGTGTTAACCTCCATATCCCAGTCATAGATTGCTGCGATATCGTTGATCTGACGTTTGATATTCTTAATGTTCGCTGCTGTGGATACTGCCGGATGAACTCCCATCTTGATCGCATAGTTCTCAGCCGGAAGTCCGAAAGCGTCCCATCCCATCGGATGGATCAGGTAATATCCCTGAAGCATTTTATAACGGCTCCATACATCAGAGATTACATAGCCTCTCCAGTGTCCTACATGAAGACCGTTTCCGGACGGATACGGGAACATATCCAGACAATAATATTTCGGTTTCTTGCCATCGTTGACATTTACCGGTTTCTTCTCCCAGTTTGTACGCCATTTCGCTTCGATCGCTCTATGGTTATAAGGTGCAGCCATTTTTTATTCCTCCTGACAAATTACTCAGTATTAATACTTTAATGCTTTCACACACTGCTTTTAATTTTAACTACTTATGCTGTATTTGTCAAACAGAAATCCAAAAACAGCCCTTTTCCGTCGAAATATGCATAAACCGACAATCCTGACCTGTTTTGTTGACGCTTTTTTTTTCACGTGGTATAATTTCCTGCATGTATTTTCCTATATTATACATATCATACACATTTATTTTAGGAGGGAACACGCAAATGAAATCTTTTTATTCCTGGTACCGGAAGCATATTACCGGTGCGATCTTTACAGGACTGATCCTGGGTATTCTCACAGGACTTTTTCTGGCAGGAAGATTTGAGCCGGTCCTCACTGTGACCAGCCTGATCGGAAGCATCTACATGAATGCCCTGAACATGATGATCTTCCCAATGGTATTCTGTTCTATCGTGATCGGAATCTGTTCCATTGGCAATGCCCGTACTACCGGTAAGATCACGGCAGCTTCCATGATCTATTTTCTGTGCACAACAGCACTTGCCAGCCTGTGCGGACTTATCATCCCACGTCTGATTCATCTCGGAGAGGGCGTTAAATTCGAAATGGCAACCGCAGATATCCAGGCAACAGAGATGAGCAGTATTCTTGATACACTGAAGAATCTGATCCCATCCAATCCGATTGCCGCATTTGCCAACGGAAATATGCTGCAGGTTCTGGTATTCGCGTTGATCATCGGTTTCACACTGATCGCTGTCGGCGATAAAGGTACTCCGTTTCTGAATCTCATTGATTCCATCAACGAAGTATGCCTGAAGATCATCACAACGATCATGTACTTTACACCGATCGGTGTTTTCTGTACGATCGTACCGGTTGTAGATGCCAATGGAACTGAGACTATCATCTCTCTGGCAACACAGCTTGTTATCCTGTATATCGCATTCTTCGGATTTGCCATTGTTGTATACGGACTTTCTGTTAAACTTGTAGGCAAACAGAGCCCGATCAAATTCCTGAAGGCGATCCTGCCGGCGGCACTAAACGCTTTCGGAACCTGCTCAAGTTCTGCTACCATTCCATTAAGCAAGCAGTGTATGGAAGAAGAAATGGGTGTATCCAATCAGATCACCAGTATTGCCATTCCTCTGGGAGCTACCGTCAACATGGATGCCGTATCTATTCTGATGTCCTTCATGATCATGTTCTTTGCCAATGCCTGCAGAATCCACGTAAGTGTTTCCCTGATGATCATCATCCTTCTGGCAAATGTTCTCCTCTCTGTCGGTACACCGGGTGTTCCAGGCGGTGCGATTGCATCCTTCGCAGCACTTGCTACAATGGCAGGACTTCCGGCCGGAGTACTGGGCGTTTACATCAGCATCAATACCCTCTGTGATATGGGTGCCACCTGCGTCAATGTTATCGGTGATATGGCCTGCTGCTCTGTACTGAAAAACGTTATCAGGGTTGAGGAAGAAGTATAAAAACAGATCTGCCTGAAGTATTATTTATACATAATGCAGGACTACTTTACATAAATTATATTATGTAAAGTAATAATAACAAAAGCCGTAAGATATATGTTTAAGAAACTTTCACATATACTTACGGCTTTATTTTTTATCAACTGTTCACATCCTGTATTTTTTATACTGTTTAACGTAAATGATGTTACACAGAAATTTTTATTTCATTTTGCTGATTTTATTTTTTCAGGACGCGGTAATTTTCTTCTTTGTCATAATCCTTATGAACCCCATCGTCCTCATATAAGGTATACTCCGCGCCTTCATATCCGAGAAGCTGCATATTTTCTGTATCAAGAGCTGCCACACATTCCGCAGCTTCTGCAACAGGAATACATTTTCCCTTCCTGATAAACAGTGGAATCTCATTCAGCGCCACTTCCACATAATGTACACCTTTTTCCAGGATCTCCTCCGCAATAGTTCCGTCCGGAAGGAATTTCACAAACTTCATCTCCTCCGGAAGATATACATAACGACCTCTTGCATTCTGCTCATAAACCGGAGCGATCATGATCTCATTTCCAAGCAGCAGCTGATCCTCCACATGTACGGCAATCTTATCCTCCGGATAAACAAAGCCCATTGGCCGGAAATACATATCATCGTTCAGTGCAGCCTTCATATACTCACTGTAAAGATATGGAACAAGACGATATCTTACACCGATCACATGACGGAAATCTTCCACATTTTCAAACTGATAGCATTCCTGCTCCCTGGTACCGATCGCTGTATGATCACGCATCAGCGGTGTAAATACTCCAAGTGCAAGGAAACGAAGCAACAGTTCTCTTGTAGTATCTGCGCCAAATCCACCCAGATCTGCTCCTGCATACAGGAAACCACACATATTCAGAGACGGCATCATCTTCAGGTTCAGAAGGATATGAGCCCACCAGGATTTATTATCGCCGGTCCAGATTCCACCGTAACGATGCATACCAATATAGGATGATCTGGAAAACATCAGAAAACGTTTTTCCGGATCGATCCGTTCAAAAGCCTCTCCTGCTGCTCTGGTCATATTATAGCCAAACAGGTTATGGACTTTGTCATGGCGGATCTTTTTGCCATCTACATTATGATAAAATCTCCTATAATCTTCCGGATTATTTGCAGCACCACGAAGCGCATCCTGCATCTCCCAGATATGGATCTTTCCCTCCGTATCTTTTGCAAATTCCCCGGCAAGCTCTTTAACCTCTTTCATTCCCTCTGTGGAATAGAAGATCGCCGGCTCGTTCATATCATTCCAGAAACCATCGATTCCTTTTTCGATCAGGAAACGGTATTTATCACCGAACCACTTTCTGGCATCTTTGTTCAGCACATCCGGAAAATGGGTATCTCCCGGCCATACAGCAGCCACAAAATCACTGCCGTCCTCTCTCTGGCAGAAGTAACGGTTTTTAACACCCTCCTCATAAACATCGTATCCCGGCTCTACCTTGACACCGGCATCAATGATAGGAATCAGACGGATATCCTGATCCTTCAGTTCCTTCACAAACTCCGGAAAATCCTGAAAATTCTCTTCGTTTAATGTAAAGTCCTTATAAGACTGCATATAATCAATATCCATATAGATCATATCAATAGGAATATGATTTTCACGATACCCGGCTGCAACCTTCCTGAAATCTTCTTTTGTAGTATAGCCCCATCTGCTCTGTCCAAAGCCAAAGGCAAATTTCGGCGGGATATAGCTTCTTCCGATCACATGACGGAACTGCTTTACAATATCATAGGGACTCTCTCCCTCGATCACATAAAGCTTCAGGTCTGCATTTTCGCAGGTTACCTTCATGGTATCCATTCTGGTATAGCCAATGTCAAAGGTAATTGCTGCCGGATAGTCGAAGAACATTCCAAAGGTTTCTTTTCCTGACACAATGATAAGATTATGTGCACCATACAGGGAATGTTTATCCTCTGTATGCTCCGGGTCATCGGTACAGTTACTGGTGTAAATGAATCCCCTCTTGTTGATGCCACGGTTGGATTCCCCCAGTCCGTAAACGATATCCTCTTCATCCATGATATATGTAAATGAAAATCCATTATCTGTACAGATTTCTCCATACCCTGGTCTTCCTTCTGCTGTTTCAATCTTTTCTGTCAGTGCCTCAGTCTCAAAAGGCTCTCCATATACATATTTTTTAATCATTTTTCATCCTCCTGATTTCTGTAAAGAACAAATGCCTCATAAGGTTTCAGGGTCACTTTCTCCCCAAAATCCTCTCTTCCGAGATTGGTGATCAGGCATTTGGCATTTTTCTGAAATTCTTCCGGAATTTCCATTTCTGCCACATGTTCGCTGAAATTGCAGACTGTAAGAAGTTTCTCTCCTTCAAGTGTTCTGGTATACGCAAAAATCTGTTCGTGATCTCTGTAAAGTGCCTCAAAAGCGCCGTAAACAATCACCGGTTTTTCTTTTCTTAAACGGATCAGCTTCTGATAATAGTGGAAAATGGAATCCGGATCCGAAAGCTGCTGTTTAGCATTGATCTCCTTATAATTGGAGTTTACCCTGATCCATGGCGTTCCCTCCGTAAAGCCGGCCTGATGGGAATCCTCCCACTGCATCGGTGTTCTGGCATTGTCACGTCCTCTCAGCATCAGGCACTTCATCATGTATTCCGGTGTATAAATACCGGCTTCTGTATATTCATGGAAATACTGAATGCTCTCGATATCCCGGTAATCCTTAAGCTCTGTAAAATAAGCGTTGGTCATTCCAAGCTCTTCTCCCTGATAAACATAAGGAGTTCCCTGCATCATATGAAGGCAGGTTGCCAGCATCTTGGCTGAAGTTTCCCTGTATGCAGGATTATCATTTCCAAATCTGGAAACACTTCTTGGCTGGTCATGATTTCCAAGAAACAGACTGTTCCATGCTTTTCCAGCAAGCTCTTCCTGCCATTTGATCATAACCTTTTTAAATTCCCGGAAATCGTATTTCTCGGTAGTCCATTTACCATGTTCTGATCCCTGGCCATCTACATGCTCAAACTGGAACACCATGTTCAGCTCATTTCTGTCCTCACCTGCATATTTCTGTGCCTCTTCGATAGTCACACCAGAGGTTTCTCCAACTGTCATCACATCATATCTGGATAAAACTTCTCTGTTCATTTCCTGGAGAAACTCATGGATCCTCGGGCCATGGACGCAGTAAGGACCGAAATCACCGTATAATCCTCCGTTCATTTCACCATCCGGATATGACTGATCCTTGGAGATCATACTGATCACGTCCATTCGGAAACCATCGATTCCTTTTTCACACCAGAAATTCATCATATCGTAAACTTCCTGACGGACCTTTTCGTTTTCCCAGTTCAGATCCGGCTGCTTTCTGGAAAACAGGTGAAGGTAATACATCTCTGTCTTAGGATCATACTCCCATGCAGGTCCTCCAAATGCGCTTCCCCAGTTATTTGGTTCTTTTCCATTGACCGGATTCCGCCAGATATAGTAATCCCTGTAAGGATTATCTTTGGACTTCCTGCTTTCAATAAACCAGTTGTGTTCATCAGAAGTATGGTTTACGACCAGATCCATGAGGATCTTAATGCCACGTTTATGTGCTTCCTCAAGAAGCTTTTCATAATCCTCCATGGTTCCATATTCATTATAGATCCTGCGGTAATCGGAAATATCATAGCCATTGTCATCCTGCGGGGATTCCAGCATGGGTGAGATCCAGAGAACATTTACTCCCAGCTCCTTCAGATAGTCCAGTTTTTCTATAATTCCGGGAATATCACCAATTCCGTCTCCGTTGCTGTCCTTAAAACTTCTCGGATAAATCTGATATACCACGCTTTCTTTCCACCAGTTTTTTTTCATGGTAAACGGCCTCCTTTTTTCTGTTTAATCCTGAAATCAGCATATCCTATCCGCCCTTTAAAATCAACAGGTTTCTCGTGAAACTTAAATTTTTGCCAAACTTTTCTGTTTTTTTTATGCAGTTTTAACAATAAGTCACTACTGTCCGGTAAAAGAATTTCCACCGTATCCCGATGATGTCCCAGGAAAAGTCGTCACAAAATAAAAAAAGAGATCCTGCTACTCTTTTACAGAATCTCTCTTTACAAGCCAGACAGGGCTTTTTACATTTTTTTTGGCAGGTTCCTTTCCCTCTGCCATAAGAAGCAGCTTCCGTAAGGCAAGAACTGCTTTCTGATGAACATCCTGATGAATGGTGGTCAGCTTTGGCCTGACGATCTGCGCATAAAAATTATCATCAAAGCCGGTAATGGAAATCTGATCCGGAATCCTGATTCCTCTGTCTGTAAAATAATTGATAGCTTCCACAGCTGTGTAATCAGAAGAAAATGCCAGTGCCTTTGTCTCCAGAAAATGTGGCAGCAGCTCTTCATATTTTTTCAGTCTGCGCCGGGGTTCCTGGGGAACCACCACATAACGGGAACGACTGCAGAAGCCGCCATTTCTTTCCATTGCCTGTTTAAATCCAAGCCACCTGGCATAATCACTGTCCTCTTCTGTCTCCGCAATAAAAAGCGCCCGGTGGTATCCACAGGAATACAGATATTCCCCGATCTGATATCCTCCGGAATAATCATCTACTCCTACATTTTGAAAGCTATATTCGCCTTTCGGATAGGCATCGATCAATACCATCTTTTTATTCATCTTTCTGGAAAGCTGGTGATACTGTTCTTCGTTATATCCTATAATGATTAGGCCTTCCACATTCCAGCGGGATGCCATATCTACCACATTATCGATCTTTTCCCCACCAATGAGCATAATGTAGTAGCCTCTGTTTTCCGCTTCCACCTGCAGCGTTCCGGTGATCTCTCCCACAAATGAATCCTGCAGAGACTGCATACCATGGATAAAGGAAAAACCGAGAACTACTCCGATGATCCTTGATCCGTGTCCGGAAAGCATCACAGATCCCATGTGAGGAACATAATTCTTCTCTTTCAGGATCGCTGTGATCCGGTCAATGGTACTCTGCGAAACCCGTTTCGTATTTCCATTTATCACATTGGATACGGTTGTACGGCTGACCCCTGCCATATCCGCGATATCCTGCAGCCTTATCATTTCATTGAATACTGCATCAGCTCATAATGAAGCTCACAGCCCTCATAGATCTCGGCAGGCAGCAGTGCTCTTGCAACGACTTTCAATTCTTCTTCCGTCTGATCCACGCGCTGAAGATGAGCGTAATCTCCGTCAATCTGTTTTACGATATAATCACATACCAGCATTATTTTATCCTCTCTCTTTCTTTTAATATATTCAGTTAAAAACAGGCTACAGCAAATGCTGCAGCCTGTCAACTCTTTATCCTACCCCCATAAGATAATTGTCTGTACCTTTTTATTCGTCAGCGCCGTCGACCTTACTTGCACGTGCTGCGATCTCTTTCTCCTGAATATCATTCGGAGCCTGTTCATAACGTGCAAACTCATAGGAGAAATCTCCGCTTCCGCCTGTCATGGAACGGAGCACTGTGGAATATCCATAGATCTCAAGCAATGGAACATCTGCCTCGATAATGGTATTGCCTTCATGATCTGGATTCATTCCCAGAACACGTCCACGTCTCTTGTTGAGATCGCCCATAACATCACCTGTGTATTTATCCGGAACAATCACCTTCATGGAGATGATCGGCTCAAGAAGTACAGGCGAAGCATCCATAAAGCCCTTCTTGAAGGCAAGGATCGTTGCCATCTTAAATGCCATCTCAGAGGAATCTACCGGATGATAGGATCCATCATAGAGTGTAGCTTTCACACCAACTACCGGATATGCAGCCAGAGGTCCTTTCTGAACGCATTCCTGAAGTCCTTTCTCAACAGCCGGGAAATAATTCTTCGGAACTGCACCACCCACAACTACCTGCTCAAATACATAAGGAGTGTCCAGATCACCGGATGCCTCAAAACGCATCTTAACATGACCATACTGTCCGTGTCCGCCGGACTGTTTCTTATGCTTGCCTTCTACATCGGAATTCTTGCGGATCGTCTCGCGGAACGGAACCTTCGGTTTGGAAAGCTCTACATCAACTTTGTAACGTTCTTTCAACTTGCTGACAACAATATCAAGATGCTGGTCACCCATACCATAAAGCAGGCTCTGACGGTTGGCACTGTCATTGACAACTTTAAGAGTCTTATCTTCTGTCATCATCTTGGCAAGAGACTGTGCGATCTTATCCTCATCGCCTTTCTTCACTGCCTTAAATCTCTTATATGTATATGGAGTGGAAAGCAGAGCCTTCGGATAAAGGATCGGCGTAGCCTTGGTTGCAAGGCTGTCACCCGTCTGTACACTGCCAAGCTTGGCAATGGCACCAATATCACCTGCAAAAAGCTCCGGTACTTCGATTGGCTTGGAGCCTTCCAGTACATAAAGCTTGTTCACACGCTCTTCTGTTCCCTTCTCAACATTGAGAAGTGTATCATCGGATTTCAGAACACCGGAGCATACCTTGATAAGAGAATATTTACCAAGGAACGGATCTGCTATAGTCTTCCATACATAGGCAGATTTCGTCTTGGCAAAATCATAGTTCGCCTCAAAGATCTCATTGGTTTTCTGGGCGATACCATTGCAGGAACGTCCACTCGGACTTGGGAAGTATCCACAGATATCATCCAGGAGATTGGATACGCCTCGAAGATTCACAGGAGAGCCCATGCATACAGGAACAATGCTTCCGTCCTGTACATTCGTTGCGATCGCTGCGGAAACCTCTGCTACGGAGAAAGTATCTCCCTCAAAATAGCGGTCCATAAATTCTTCACTTGTCTCTGCAACAGACTCCATCAGAGTTTCATGATATTTCTCAAGATATTCGGTAAGATAATCAGGAACCGGGCATTCTTCCTTACCGGCCTTGTCAATGTATCTTCTTCCGGCCTGTTTCACAACATTGACATAACCTACAAACTTGCCATCCTCACGGATCGGGAAATGAAGCGGAGCGATTCTCTTGCCGTAGAGCTCTGTCAGCTGTTCCACGACCTCACGATAGCTGACATCATCTACATCCATATCTGTGACAAAGATCATACGAGGAAGCTTATATTTCTCGCAGAGATTCCATGCCTTCTGTGTTCCTACCTGAACACCGGCCTTACCGGAAACAACGATGATCGCTGCATCTGCTGCACTGACTGCCTCCTCAACCTCTCCTACAAAGTCGAAGTATCCGGGAGTATCCAGCACATTCACCTTCATCTTATCCCACGGTACAGGGATCAGAGAAGTTGTGATGGAAAAATGTCTCTTTATTTCTTCCTTGTCATAATCGCTGACAGTATTGCCATCCTCAACACGTCCGAGTCTGCTGGTCATACCTGCCAGATAAGCCATTGCCTCAGCCAATGTTGTCTTGCCTGCGCCACCATGACCTAATAGGACTACATTTCTGATTCGGTCTGTTCTGAAAACGTCCATATGTAATACCTCCCTGTTTGTCTTGCTTGTTTAATATGTTCACATTTTACTAAATTTCCATGCAAATTTCAAGTATTTTATTCAATTTTGACAACTTTTTTTCAGAAAGTTTTTTAACAAACCGTCAATTCGTCGCAGTACATATGAAAAGCATCTGATTTCTTATAATTTTCCGCTATTTACCGTTTCTCAGGATGATTTCAACATTTATAGCTTCCGGTTCACGTATTTTTTTACAGACTCCACCGACCGATTCAGCACAAGCTCCTCCGGAAAATCCAGCTTCGTCAAAAGCTCTCTTGCCAGGTCAAATTCTCCGATCAGAAGATCAAAATGTGCATCACTGTCCATGATCACAGGGACCTGATATTTTTTGCAGTAATTGAGCATGATCGTATCATTCTCTACTGCGTTCTCACGGTTACAGTCTGGCTCCATGGAATGATTGTTCAGCTCCAGAACCTTGCCGTATTCTTTCGCGCCCTGTACCAGTGCCTCATAATCTACTTCATATCTTCCGTCGTCCGGATGTCCGATGATGTTAATATACGGATTCTTCATGGCATTGATATAGCTCTGGGTATTCTCCTGCCTGCTGCCTGATTTGATACACGGAACATGCAGACTTGCAACGACCACATCCATCTGTTTCAGAGTTTTTTCCTCCAGATCCACTCTGCCGTCCGCATCCAGAATATTTACCTCTGAGCCCAGCAGAAGCTGAATTCCGTATAATTCTCTGGGAACGACCTTCAGATTATTGAAATAAAATTTATGGCAGGTTCCCGGCATCTTGGGGGCATGCTCCGTAATTCCCAGAAGCTCAAGCCCTTTATCCGCTGCTGTCTTTGCCATCTCCCGAAGTGAACAGTAGGCATGTCCGCTGGCAACTGTATGTGTGTGCAGATCCATTACTGACTGGTATTTCATAATAAAAATCTCCTCTTTCTTCTTTTTGTTCATTATACTTCCGGAATCTAAGTTTTCTCAAGTATTTTTCCTTGGTATCTCTTTTCATACATTTATTGACTTTTTTGGTACTTTCTTTTACAATGGGAGATAGTTCACACTAATGATTTACATTATTAAAGAACGAAAGTAAAAAGTAACCTGAAAGGACTCTGAAGTAATATGAAAACCATAGGTTTTATCGGTCTTGGACTGATCGGCGGTTCCATCGCCAGAACCATCCGCAAATTTCATCCGGATTATCATCTGCTTGCTTTTGATACAGACCGGGATGCTCTGGCTGAGGCAGTAAGCAGTAATATCATAGACGGCGTGTGCGACATCGAAGATGAGCGTTTTTGCAACTGCGATTATATTTTTCTCTGTGCACCCGTAGAATTCAACATAGAATACATGGAAAAGATCAAGGATTCACTTGGCGATAACTGTATCCTTACAGATGTAGGAAGTGTCAAGAGTATCATCCATGAAAAGGTAACCGAACTCGGTCTCGACAGCAAATTCATCGGCGGACATCCGATGGCCGGTTCCGAGCGCAGCGGCTTTTCCAATTCCAGCGATCACCTTCTGGAAAATGCTTACTATATTATCACACCGGGCGGCGAGGCTCCCCTGGAAAGAATTTCGGATTTTACTGAAATGATCTCCTCTCTCGGTGCCATTCCGCTGGTGATCACTGCCGAAGAACACGATTTTATTACAGCCGGGGTCAGCCATCTGCCTCATATCGTAGCATCTGCGCTTGTCAACCTCGTAAATTTCCTGGACAATGATGCACAGTATATGAAGATGATCGCAGCAGGAGGGTTCCGTGATATCACTCGTATCGCATCCTCCTCTCCGATCATGTGGGAACAGATATGTCTGGAAAACCAGAAAAATATCTCCAGTGTTCTGGATGAATTTATCCGTATGCTGATTCAGATCCGCTGCTCCATCGATAACAAGGAAGCCGACAATATTTTTGATATGTTCGCAAGCTCCAAGGATTACCGTGATTCCATCGACATCATAGACAACAGTCTGATTCCACGTTCCTACGTTCTTTTCATTGATGTAGCAGATGAGGCCGGTGCGATCGCAACGATCGCAACGATCCTCGCAACGGAAAAAGTCAGCATCAAAAATATCGGTATCATTCATAACCGTGAATTCGAAGATGGTGTTCTGAAGATTGAATTTTATACAGATGATGCGCTGGAACAGGCCAGAATTCTTCTCCGCAAGCGCAACTACAAGATCTGCGAGCGCTGACAGATCTATACCAGGACGGACAGGTGTTATTTTCCGTCATTTCATAACCGGATAGCTGCTTCGCAGTTTATTCGTTAAATAAATATTACAGGCAGGTATTATCATGGAAATAAAAAAAGCAAAACGATTAAGAGGTTCTCTTGCCATCCCCGGAGATAAATCCATCTCCCATCGTGCAGTCATGTTCGGCTCTCTTGCCGAGGGAACCACACGCATCACTAATTTCCTGGAGGGAGCTGACTGTCTCTCCACCATTTCCTGTTTCCAAAAAATGGGCATTGATATCGAGAATACCAACGGCGAGATCCTTGTGCACGGAAAAGGGCTCCACGGTCTCACCGCACCCTCTGATATTCTTGACGTAGGAAACAGCGGAACCACCACACGACTGATCTCCGGTATCCTTGCAGGCCAGGATTTTTTCTCCCAGCTTACCGGCGATGCTTCCATCCAGAAACGTCCCATGAAACGAATCATGACACCGCTTTCTCAGATGGGTGCTGATATCGTAAGTGTGAGCGGAAATGACTGTGCGCCACTTCGGATCTCCGGGAAAAAGCTTCATGCCATCCACTATAATTCACCGGTAGCATCCGCTCAGGTGAAGTCCTGCGTTCTTCTTGCCGGAATGTATTCTGATGGCATCACAAGCGTAACAGAGCCGGTTCTTTCCAGAAATCATACAGAGATCATGCTGAATTATTTCGGAGCAGATGTAACATCAGAAGGAACAACTGCTTCCGTCATACCGGATCCATCCCTCTACGGACGCGAGGTTCTTGTTCCGGGAGATATTTCTTCAGCTGCATATTTTATCGCAGCAGGACTTCTTGTTCCAGACAGTGAGATCCTTCTCAAAAACGTAGGAACCAATCCGACTCGTGACGGCATTCTCCGCGTATGCAAGGCTATGGGCGCTGATATTACACTTCTTAACGAAACAACGGACGGCGAGCCTACTGCTGATCTCCTGATCCGTTCCTCTTCCCTGCACGGAACCACTGTGGAGGGTGCAATCATTCCGACCCTCATCGATGAGCTTCCGATGATCGCGGTTATGGCCGCTTTTGCAGAGGGAACTACTGTGATCCGGGATGCAAAGGAACTTCGCGTCAAGGAATCTGACCGTATCCAGGTTATGACTGAGAATCTTCAGCAAATGGGTGTCGATATCCAGGCAACGGAAGATGGTATGATCATTCACGGTGGAAAACCGCTTCACGGCGCAGAGATCGATTCCCACCTGGATCACCGTGTTGCCATGTCTTTCGCAGTTGCCGGACTTCTCTGCGACGGACCGCTTACTATTAAGAACGGAGAATGTGTCAACATCTCCTATCCGGAATTTTATTCCGATCTCTACAGCCTTGCTGAATAAAAAATCTATTTTGCCCCTTTCCAGATTTATACCATTATGGTATCATTTGTCCGAAAATAATATTTCCAGAGAGGAGCAACTATTATGAGAATTTTATTTTATGACACCAAGAACTACGATAAGGAATTTTTTGAAAAGCTGCTTCCATCCTATCCAGGTATTGAGATCAAATTCATTGAAGCAAACATTCACGAAGAGACTGCTGCTCTTGCACATGGCTATGATGCTATCTGTGCTTTTGTAAATGCAGATCTTGGTGCACCGGTGATCGAAGAGCTCCACCGTCAGGGTGTTAAGCTGATCCTGATGCGCTGTGCAGGCTATAACAATGTAGATCTGGAAACAACGGATAGATGTGGTATCCAGGTCGTGCGTGTCCCGGGTTATTCTCCAGAAGCTGTCGCAGAGCATGCCATGGCACTTGCACTGACTGCCAACCGTCATACACACAAGGCCTATATCAAATGCCGTGAAAATAATTTTGCACTGAATGGTCTTATGGGCGTAAACTTCTATCAGAAAACAGCCGGTATCATCGGTACCGGAAAAATCGGCCAGGCTATGGCAAAGATCTGCCGCGGTTTTGGCATGCGTGTGATCGCTTACGACCTGTATCCGAATAAGGATCTTGATTTTCTGGAATATGTCTCCCTAGACGAACTTCTTTCCAGCAGTGATCTGATCAGTCTGCATTGTCCTATGACACCGGAAACAAAGCATCTGATCAACTCTGATACTATTTCCAGAATGAAAGATGGTGTGATTCTTGTAAATACCTCCAGAGGCGGTCTGATCAAAACCGATGATCTGATCGCAGGTATCCGCGATCATAAGTTTTTTGCAGTCGGTCTGGATGTATATGAAGAGGAATCTGCTTACGTGTACGAAGATATGTCCGGCAACATTCTTCCGACTTCTACCATCCAGCGTCTTCTGTCCTTCCCTAATGTGACAATGACTTCTCATCAGGGATTTTTCACAGTGGAGGCGCTTACCAATATCGCCGAGACAACACTGGAAAATGCCCGTGCATTCATGAATGGCGAAGAGCTTAAAAATCGGGTTCAGTAAACAGAACAGCAGCCGGGAAACCTTTTATATCTCATCGGTTTCCCGGCTGTCATTTTAGCCGAATATTCTTTTAATAGATCTCCTCAAAAGTTTCTCCATCATCTTCTGTATAATAGACGCGTTTTCCATCCTGAGTAAAAATCATTTTCTTTTTGCCGTCTGCATCCAGTTTACATTGCTGATAGGTAACTCCATCTTCAACAGAAAGCATCTTGTCTGCATTATCATAAGTCTCTGCGCTGAGATTGGATGGTACATGACCATATTCATAAATATACTGGGCTATATCATCTTTATCCGTATAAGTGCCTTTTTCGTCCAGCTTCTTCGTCCCTGCAGTATCTTCTTCTGCATCTGCAGAACTGCTATCCGTACTGTTTTCATTCTCTTTTTCTGCTGAAGCAGTCGAATCCCCTGCTGCCTCCAGTTCGTCTCCGTCCACCATTGTCATTTCATCGTCACTGTCCTCATCCATAGCTTCCAGCTCATCCCCTGTCAGTGGTTCCAGATCCTCCTGAAATGCAGTCTCATCGTACTGTTCCTTCTCCTTGCAGCCACCCAGCACCAGCACTGCAGCTCCGCTTATTGCTAAAAGAAAAAATTTAAACTTTCTCATGAATCAATCTCCTTTCATGGCATATCGTTCTCTCAAAAGTGCAATTTCTCTTTTCCATCCCTCATCATCATTCGGTGTCTCCAGAATAAAGGGAATCCCCTCCAATGCCGGATGACACACCACTTTCACAAGCGCATCCAGTCCGATCTCGCCTTCGCCGATCTTCGCATGGCGGTCCTTATGGCTTCCCAGCCCATTCATACTGTCATTAAGATGAACTGCTTTCAAACGGGAAAGACCGATCACCCGGTCAAACTCATTCAGCACACCATCCAGATCATTCACAATATCATAGCCACCGTCCCATACATGACAGGTATCCATGCAAACACCCAGCTTGTCTTTTTTCTCTACGCGATCAATGATCTCCCTCAGCTCTTCAAAAGTCGCTCCAACCTCTGAGCCTTTTCCCGACATGGTCTCCAGAAGCACCGTTGTACTCTGCTCCTCTGTAAGAACCTCATTCAGAATTTCTGCGATCTTTATAATTCCTGTTTCCGTTCCCTGTCCTACATGACTTCCCGGATGAAAATTATAATAATTCCCCGGTGTATATTCCATACGCTTCAGATCATCCACCATGATCTCTCTGGCAAAATCTCTCAGGTTTTCTTTCGCTGCGCAGGCATTCATTGTATAAGGCGCATGTGCTACAAGTTTCCCGAAATGATTCTCCCTGGCAAGTTCAAGGAATTTCTCCACATCTGCGGGATCAATCTCTTTCGCCTTACCACCGCGTGGATTTCTGGTAAAAAATGCGAAAGTGTTTCCTCCGTTTTTTAACATCTGGCGTCCCATGGCTGAATAACCTTTGGACGAACTTGTATGATTTCCAATATATAATAGCATTTCTTTATGATCTCCCTGTAATTTTTATTTCCGACAGTCCTGCACTGACTGCTTCATTCATTATAACAAAAACTTTTTTTGCTGAAAAGTCCGGTATTCTTTCTTTACATTATTTCCAATTCTTTCTATAATAAATGTATCTTTACATATGAAGGAGAATTAGTATGTCCAACGATAATCGAAGACGGCCGCCTCATGGCCATGATCCCGAACAGGCGCGAAAGGAGGCACTTCGTGCAAGAGAAGCCAGGCAGCAGCACTCCAAACAGAATAATACCCGCCGCCAGCGCACTTCCTCCGCAGCATCCCGAAAGGAAGTTTCCGGAGCAAACCGCCGGCCCTCCTCATCTGCTCACAGCTCTGCCGCATCCCGTAAAAAAGCAATTTCCGGCACTTCCAGATACCAGCAGGTACGCCGCCAGAAGATGATGCTTGCGGGTGGCGGAATCCTGATTGTACTGCTTCTTGTTATCATTTTTTCCGCACGTGCCTGTATTTCTTCCAGAAAAGCGGCTGAAGCTGCTGCACTTCAGAAAGCTCAGGCAGAGGCCGAAGCAAAAAAGGCAAAGGAAGCTGCTGCTGAAGAGCTTCCAAAGGATCCCGTTTCTCTTACGGTCAGTGTTGTAGGTGACTGCACGCTTGGTACAGATGAGACTTTTGATTATGACACGAGTCTTAATGCCTACTACGATAACAATGGCAAGGATTATTTTTTCAAAAATGTAAAAAGCATCTTCGAGGCTGATGATCTGACCATTGCCAATTTTGAGGGAACTCTTACAGATTCCGATGCACGTGAAGACAAGACTTTTGCATTTAAAGCTCCTGCCGAGTATGCTCAGATCCTCACCAGCGGTTCTGTGGAAGCCGTAAACACCGCCAACAACCACAGCCACGATTACGGTGAACAGAGCTATACCGATACCCTGAAAGCTCTTGATGATGCAAAGATCACTCATTTCGGTTATGACGATACCGCTGTTATGGATGTGAAAGGTATCAAGGTTGGTCTTGTGGGAATTTATGAATTAAATGATCACCTGGGACGCGAGCAGCAGCTCAAGGATAATATCGCTAAGGTGAAAAAAGACGGTGCAGAGCTCATTATTGTAATCTTCCACTGGGGTAATGAAACAGAAACTGTTCCGGACTCCAATCAGATGACACTTGGCCGTCTGGCTATTGACGAGGGTGCCGACCTGGTATGTGGCCATCATCCGCATGTTCTTCAGGGAATTGAGACATACAAGGGAAAAAATATCGTTTATAGTCTCGGTAATTTCTGCTTTGGTGGAAACAGCTCTCCAAGCGATATGGATACCATGATCTTCCAGCAGATCTTTACGATCACCTCAGAAGGTGTTCAGGCAGATAATGTGACGAACATTATCCCCTGCTCTATTTCCTCTGCAGACGGCTATAATAATTACCAGCCTACTCCGACAACCGGCGATGAAGCCACCCGCATCAAGGCAAAGATCGAAGAACGCAGTGCTGCCATTCCGGCCGCGGATTCTTCATCCTCCGGTACTGACAGTTCCACTTCCGGAAGCTCTGACGGGGCTTCTGCTGATTCTGGTGCTGATATCTCAGACAGTACCTCTGAAGAAGATACCGGCAGTGAAAGCGATACTTCTTCTGAAGATTCTGCTTTTTCAGATGGTAGTGAAGAATAAATTGTTATAATAAAGCAAAAACCAGAAAAGTTCAATATTGAGAACTTTTCTGGTTTTTTAATTTATATATATTTTTTATTCGATCATCATGGCATCGCCAAAACTAAAGAACCGATACTTCTCTTTCACAGCCTCCTCATAAGCTGCCATGATATGTTCCTTACCTGCGAGTGCGGAAACCAGCATAAGAAGTGTGGATTCCGGCAGATGGAAGTTTGTGATCAATCCGTCAATGGCTTTGAACTTATATCCAGGATAGATAAAAATCTCCGTCCAGCCACTTCCGGCCTTCACAATTCCGTCCTCTCCGGTTGCCGACTCCAGTGTACGGCAGCTTGTCGTACCTACGGAAATCACCCTTCCGCCATTCTTCTTCGTGTCATTGATCAGCTTCGCCTGATCTTCTTCCACAATATAAAATTCAGAGTGCATATGATGCTTCTCTACATCATCAACCTTCACCGGGCGGAAAGTTCCAAGTCCTACATGAAGAGTTACATGGGCGATATTTACCCCCATCTCCTTCACTTTTTCAAGAAGCTCCGGAGTAAAATGCAGTCCCGCTGTAGGTGCAGCTGCAGATCCTTCATTCTTGGCATATACCGTCTGATAACGGTTCTTATCCTTCAGTTTATGGGTGATATACGGAGGCAGAGGCATCTCTCCAAGCTGATCCAGAATCTCCTCAAAAATCCCCTCATAATGAAACTGAATAAGACGGTTGCCTTCATCTACGATATCAATGATCTCGCCTTTTAAGATTCCGTCGCCAAATGTAATCTTGGCACCAGGACGCGCTTTTTTGCCCGGCTTCACAAGGCACTCCCAGATATCATTCTCCCGGCGTTTCAGAAGAAGAATCTCGATCAGAGCTCCTGTCTCCTCCTTATGACCATAAAGACGCGCAGGAATAACCTTTGTATCATTGATCACAAGGCAGTCTCCCTTATGAAGATAATCCAGTATATCTGTAAAATGACGATGCTCGATGCTTCCATCCTTCAGAGACAGATGCATCAGTCTGGAAGAACTTCTGTCCTCCAGCGGATCCTGAGCGATCAGCTCCTGCGGCAGGTCATAATAAAAATCTGATGTTTTCATAATTATTTTTCCACTTCCTCTTTCCACTGTTTGCGGAGTCTGCGGATCTCATTCCATTCCTTATTTGTCAGGTCAGCCTTTTTCAAAAGATCCGGTCTCCATTTGGCTGTGCGGATGATCGACTGTTCCCGCCGCCATTTATCCACGTTCGCATGATGTCCGGAAAGCAGCACCTCCGGAACTTTTTTTCCATGCCATTCCTCCGGGCGGCTGTACTGCGGATATTCCAGAAGATTTCCGGAAAAGGACTCTGTCTCGCCGGACTCCTGATTATTCAGAACACCTGGTACCATCCTGGAAATCGAATCCATCATCACCATAGCCGGAAGTTCCCCACCGGTAAGTACATAGTCACCAATGGAAACATAATCCGTCACGATTTCTTCCAGAACACGCTCATCAATTCCCTCGTAATGTCCGCAGAGGAATACCAGATCCTCCTCCAGTGCAAATTCCTTCGCCATATCCTGGTTGAAGGTTTTTCCCTGGGGAGTAAGAAAGATCACGCGAGGCTTCCTGCCAATACGGTTCACAATAGACTCATAGGACAGGTACACAGGCTCCGCCTGCATCAGCATTCCCGCTCCGCCACCATAAGGATAATCATCTACCTTCTGATGCTTATTAAACGCAAAATCCCGGATATTAACAGCCTCCAGTGACAAAAGTCCCTTCGCAATGGCACGGCCCGTAATACTCGTATTCATTCCGTTCTCGATCATTTCCGGAAAAAGCGTAAGTACATGATAATTCATTTAAACAAGCCCTTTCATCAAATGCACAGTCATGATATTTTCTTCCACATTGACATCGAGGATACAGTCATGGATCGCCGGAAGAAGGATTTCCTCCCCATTCACACGTTCTACCACATATACATCATTGGCACCTGTCTCCATCACATCACGGATCACTCCGAATTTCTCCCCGTTCTCCAGAAGTACATCCATTCCGATCAAGTCTGCCACATAATATTCATCCTCGCCAAGCTCCTGAGCTTCTTCACGCGGAATCCACAGGTCACGACCCTTGTACATTTCAATATCATTGATATTATCAATGCCTTCAAACTTCAGGATCGCAAGATTCTTAAAAAATTTCACATGCTGTATATTCAGTCTGCGAAGCTCTCGGCCTGTATCCAGAAGCACATATTCGATATCAAGAAAACGCTCCGCGTCATCTGTGGTCGGAAAAACCTTCACTTCACCACGAACGCCATGAGTTGTTGTAATAACTCCTACTTTTAATAAATCTTCCATTTTCGCTCCCTTTCAGAGTAAAAACAGGAGCCATGGAATCCACAGCTCCTGTCTCTTTTTTCATTGCAGAATATCTACAATCACTTTTTTGCTGCTTTTTGAAGAAGCCGCTTTTACGACGGTACGGATCGCCTTTGCGATTCTTCCCTGTCTTCCGATGACCTTACCCATATCGGCAGGTCCGACTTTCAGTTCAACAATGATAGCATCGTCTTTCTCAGTCTCTGTAACGACTACTTCATCCGGATTTTCAACAAGAGATTTTGCAATTACTTCTACAAGTTGTTTCATTACATACCTCCTTGCTCTGCCCTTACGGACCCCGCAGATCTGATCTGCCAGGTATTATTTCTCGATTCCGGCAAGTTTAAGAAGCTTAGCAACTACTTCTGTAGGCTGAGCACCAGCTGCAAGCCATTTCTTAGCTGCCTCTTCGTCAATCTTGTATACGCTTGGATCAAGGTTCGGATCGTATGTTCCGATCTCCTCGATACATCTTCCGTCACGTTTGCAGCGGGAATCTGCTACTACGATTCTATAGAAAGGTGCTTTCTTCTGTCCCATTCTTCTTAATCTGATCTTTACTGCCATTTTGTTTTCCTCCAATTATCTTTCTGAAAATTTATATTTTTTTATTTAAAAGGGAAGCTTAAAGCCGCCTCTTTTTCCCATATTCATCTTGCCGCCTGCCAGCCCCGGCATTTGTTTCATCATCTTCTTGCTCTGCTCAAACTGCTTCACAAGTCGATTCACTTCTGTGATATCCACGCCCGCACCTCTGGCAATACGGTTCTTACGTGATATGTTCAGAATATTCGGATTGCTTCTCTCCTGTGCTGTCATGGAAAGGATGATCGATTTGGTTCGATCCATTGCTTTCTCATCGATCATGCCCTCGATGTCCTTCATCTTACCGCCCATTCCAGGAAGCATGTTCAGGATTCTGGAGATACCGCCCATCTTGTTCATCTGCTCCATGCTGGTGAGATAATCGTTGAAGTCGAAATCCATCTTCTTCAGCTTCTTCTGCATCTCCTGTGCCTGCTCCTGATCCACAGAGGCTTCCACCTTCTCGATCAGACTCATCACATCGCCCATGCCAAGGATTCTGGAAGCCATACGCTCCGGATAAAACTGCTCCAGATCTGAAAGCTTCTCGCCCATACCAACATAGAAGATCGGTTTACCTGTTACTGCCTTAATGGAAAGCGCAGCTCCGCCTCGTGTATCACCATCCATCTTCGTCAGGATCACACCGTCAATACCAACCTTATCAGAAAAGTTCTGCGCTACATTTACCGCATCCTGTCCCGTCATGGCATCAACAACAAGCACTGTTGCATCCACATTCACATTCGCCTTGATGTTCTCAAGCTCCTGCATCATGTCCTCATCAATATGAAGACGACCTGCAGTATCGATCATCACAACATTCTGCTGATTGGATTTCGCATGCTCGATCGCTGCTTTCGCAATATCCACGGGATTCTGCTTATCTCCCATGGAAAAGACCTCAACGCCCTGCTTCTCACCATTTACCTGCAACTGTGTGATCGCTGCGGGACGGTAAACATCACAGGCCACAAGCAGTGGTCTCTTTCCCTTGGATTTCAGCTTGCCGGCAAGCTTGGCAACTGTTGTTGTCTTACCTGCACCCTGAAGACCAACCATCATAAGAACAGTAAGGTCATTACCCTGTTTAATCGGAAGCTCTGTTGTCTCACTTCCCATCAGGTTTACCAGCTCGTCATTAACGATCTTGATAACCATCTGTCCCGGATTCAGTCCGTTCATAACATCCTGTCCGATGGCCTTTTCCTGAACGGATTTCGTAAACTGCTTAACGACCTTGAAGTTAACATCGGCTTCAAGAAGCGCCATCTTAACTTCCTTGAGCGCAACCTTGACATCGGCCTCAGTCAGACGTCCCTTGCCCTTAAGCTTCTTAAATACATTCTGCAGTTTATCTGTTAAACTCTCAAATGCCATTGATCATAACTCCTCTAATATCACTTTGGAAATCGCCGCAATATCTTCGGCGTGGTAGTTACCTGCCAGTTCATGAATCTCCATGACCTGACTGCGGATGTTCAGGAATTTCTCGACCAGATGGAGCTTCTCCTCGTATTCTTCCAACGTCCGATTGCACCGTCTGATCATATCATGCACACCCTGTCTGCTGATGCCAAGTTCCTCGGCAACCTCACTTAAGGAATAATCCTCAAACACAACACTGGTGTACACCTGTCGCTGCCTCTCTGTCAGAAGCTCTCCATAAAAATCAAATAAAAAAGTCTGCTCTACAAATTTCTCCATCTGTAATCACCTTGGCTATCATACACGATTCCGCCATGCCTGTCAAGCGTTTTTGCTTTACAAAATATTTTTTTTGAAAAAAATCTGCAAAAAAGCCGGAAAAATCACCTGGCAGCACCTGATTTCCGGCTGCCACTGATCTTTCCGACCTGTTTTATTTCTGTTTCTTCTTATTATATAGGGTTATTAACATTTACCCTTGTTTCTAGTCAGAAGAGTTCTTTTGTCATCTTATCGATTTCTTTGTCTACAGCCTCGTAAACTCCCGGGATGCAGGAGAAGTTAAGACCATGCGTGGTACATGGAATAAAATGAAGCTTGCCACAGTCTCTGCACAGCTGATCTGTAGCTTCCTCGATCATTTCCTGTGTCCAGTTGAAGCGGTCTACCTTACCATTATCAATACCACCCATAAATGTGATGTCCTTGCCGTATTCTTTGATCAGCTTCGGAAGATCATTTACAGACATACATCCCTGCCATACATCGATTCCCATCTCAATCATCGTCGGAACCAGTGTTGCGCTGTAACTGTCATTATGATGGATGATCAGCTCTACACCATGATCGTGATAGTAACCATAAATACGTTTGTAGGAATCCAGGAAAAATTCACGGAACATATCTACACTGATGAATGTGGAATTCTGCGTTCCCCAGTCGTCATGATGGAAAATAACATCCGGTTTCATATAAGTACAGATCTGCTCGGCCCATTTCAGCTCCCACTCTGTAATGTACTCGATCAGCTCATGCATTGCTTCCGGCTCTTCATAAAAATTCATCATGGTATTCTGAATCTCGCAGAGGTAATGGCACATTTCAAAAACTCCCGGTGCGATCAGAGCTGCAACCATTGTCTCATTACGGTCGATTCCCGCAATTGTCTCCTGGCATGGTTTCCAGTCCTCTGCTGTATAATTGACATCCGGTGCTTTTACATATTTCTTCCATTCAGTTACATCTGGGCATACCAGATGTTCCGGGTCATGAAGCGGAAAAGCTCCCGGAGTTCCTGCAGGCCAGGAATTGTAATAGCCCCATCCGCATTTAACAGTAGATGCTCCCGGTCCCTCGGGCATCATCGGATATTCCAGCTGATACGGTGTATTCAGGACAAAAGTCAGTCCTTCATACTGTTTTACAAAACGGTCTGGATTTCCACCACGGATTACTTCCATCATATTCTGTCTTTTTGTCAACATAAAAAACACCTCCGCTACTTTATAATGCAGGAAAGCCTTTTTTCTCCGCACCTGTTTTGCTACACCCCATGAAAAGGCTTATTTCTGCACTTGTTTTTTCTTTATGATTCTATTATACTGAAAATCAGAAGAATCACAATTCATCATAATATGGTGATTATTTGTATATTTTCCTACAAAATATAGGAAGGAGGATTTCTATTGAAGCTCAGTGCTAAGCTAATCTGCTATCATCTGCAGAAATCTTTTCCCATACATACCTCAAGACTGGATGTTTCCCCCGTTCTTTCCTGCCCTGTCTGCTATGAGAGGCAGGTTCCACTTAAGGATGGAAGAATCTATCTTGTCACGGATCCTGACTTTCAGTTAACCTTCCGTCACCCGAAGAACATTCTTTTTCTGATGGTTGGAACCGAATACCGGAATTCCGGTCTTTCCCAGCCCAATATGTGTATTATCCCGGAGGATATCCCTGCCAACACAGTTCTCAACAGGCTGCAGGAAATTTTTCTTCTGTATGACCAGTGGAACCAGTCTCTTATGGATTCCCGGCTCAGAAACGCCTCCATACAGGAACTTCTGGATCTGACAGACTGTATCATACCGAATCCCATGATGCTGATCGGCATGGATTTCACGATCATCGCTTCCCGGAGCTGGCCGCTCGACGGTCTTTCAAACTCCGTACTGGGCTCCAGTGAAGCTTCCTGGACCCTGGTAGACAGTCTGAAACAGGATCCCAATTATGAGGATGCTTTTTATAAAACAGGCTACTTCTACTATCCAGGAAATGGTATTTCTGTTCCGGCTCTCTGTGTGAATATTTCCAATAACGACAAAGCCGTATACCGGCTGATGTTTTCTACGGGGGAGGCACCACTGGATGACACCTTTGGATTTATCCTGGAATATCTTTCCCAGATGGTGTCCCATGCGCTCTCCACAGGTATCATGCACAACCGGGACAAAGCCTTTCCGCTGCATCAGATCTTTATCTCGATCCTCACAGATCCAGGTGCAGACTATGTAAAGATCAGCCAGCAGCTGACCAATGTCGGATGGCTTTCCTCCCATATGTATCTGTGTATTCTGGTACAGACCGGGCTTATTGATCAGAAAAATCTGACGCTTAATGCCATCTGCAATTACCTTGAAAATACAATTCCAGCAAGCTGTGCGACCGAATATAAGGGAAATGCCATTCTTTTTATCAATCTCGACCTTTGTACCATGACCGTTCATGAGATTTCCGATAAAATCGAGGGGTTCATCAAAAGCAGCATGCTGAGTGCCGGATACAGCCGGAAAATGCTGGGACATTTTAATTTTCACAGACAGTACATCCAGGCCTCCGTTGCTCTCCAGGTCGGCAAACGCAAAAATCCTGCCGAAAGCATTCATCACTTTAATACCATTGCTCTGCCCTACATTCTGGAGCAGGCTACCCGAAAACTGCCAGCCTACATGGTCTGTCACGAAAAGCTACTGGCCATGAAATACAAGGACGAAGCCGGTCAGTCACATCTCTACGATACCCTGCGCTGTCTTCTGGAACACAACCAGAATATTGCTCATACTGCCAACGCACTGTTCATCCACCGGACAACGCTGCTTTACCGTCTGGATAAAATCAAGGCTTTTCTGGATTCTGACCTTACTGACCGGGATGAAATCTTATATCTGCTGCTTTCTTTTCATCTGATGGATATGGAAAGCGAAAATCGAGGCAACACGCCTTCAAAAAACTGACAAAAAAGTCCCCATCTACTGTTTTAATTGCAATAAGCAGTTAATGGGGACTTTTTTCAATATCAGAATATTACAAGCCACTCCTGTCTGATACTATTTTTCTTCTGTTTCATTCAGAACAGATGTACAGTGCGGACAGCGTGTAGCTTCTATATCAATCTCACTCTTACAGAACGGACATACCTTGGTAGTCGGTGCCGCTTCTTCTTCCTTCTTCGCACCAATAGCCATGTCCATGACATTGCCACGCAGTGCAAACGCCTTGAATTCCTCAAGAAATTTTTTCGTATGTAGTTCCTCCCTCTTTTTATTATCTTCCCAGCTGCCAGAATGCAACCGCACTGGCCGCTGCGACATTCAGTGAATCCACCCCATGCGCCATAGGAATACAAACTGTATAATCACAATCTGCGATTGTCTCCGTGGCAAGTCCATCTCCTTCTGTTCCCAGAACGATCGCCAGCTTCTCCTCCGAAAGAAGCTTCGGATCATCAATATCCACAGAATCTTCTCTCAGCGCCATGGCAGCTGTCTTAAATCCCATCTCCTGAATCTTGCAGATCCCATCAGTTTTCCAGTCTGTCTTTTCGTCAAAAAAAGTCCACGGAATCTGAAAAACAGTTCCCATGCTGACCCGGATCGCACGGCGATACAATGGATTGCTGCAGCCCGGCGTCAGAAGCACCGCATCCATTCCAAGAGCTGCCGCAGAACGGAAGATTGCTCCTATATTCGTAGGATTTACCACATTCTCCAGAACCGCGATCCTGTGAGCATTTTTGCATACTTCATCGATTCCCGGAAGCAAAGGTCTTCTCATAGCGCAAAGCATTCCTCTTGTAAGCTTAAAACCTGTCAGCTGCGTCAGCACATCAAACTCCGCTGTGTAAACCGGTATTTCTCCGCATCGCCGAATCAGTTCCCGTGCCTCTCCCTCGATATGCTTATGTTCTACCAGAAAAGAAATCGCTTCACATCCCGCATCCAGTGCCCGTTCGATCACCTTCGGACTCTCCGCGATAAAGATTCCTTTCTCCGGCTCCGCCCGATTCAGAAGCTGTACTTCGGAAATTCTGGCATACACGTCCAGCTCCGGCGCATTAAAATCTGTGATTTCTATAATATTTGACATAAATAAATTCTCCTGACACTACTACTTTCTTGAATTGGAATATCGTATCTCTTAATCATTGAATCAATATATTTCCAGAAAGTATTTTACCAGATTTTTGGTCTGAAAGACACTGTAAATCGAAAAAAATGAGGCAGATAAAAATCCGCCTCATAACTCATCTTATTCAACTTCCTCAGGCTCCATGCTGAGCATATGACCTTCCTGCTTGCCAAGGTCATATTTCTGGCTGTATTCATTAAAATAGGAATAATACTCTGTACTGTTTGTCGGATAGATCTTGGAATCGTGAATGTGCATATCAGAACTCTCCTCACTACTCTTCACAAGTGCTACCATTGCACTTGCACAATGTGTTGCAATACGGCAGAAGCTGTTCAGGATATCACTGAATACTGTTCCCTCTTCCAGACCACATTTGCCCTGGCTGAGACGCTCTACATGACTCATCTTCAGCATATCGCAAAGACCAGTGATCACGGCTCCGAGAGGTGCTACTCTCTGTGCCAGTTCCTTATCATCCTTCATAAATGCATTACAGGTCATATTGATCTCTTCACGAACAGCCTCCATGACAATATTCAGCTCATCCCACGCTTCCTGAGAGAAATTCGTGTGATTATCATGCATCTCGCTGGACATATGCGCAATATAAGAAGCATGATCACCGATACGCTCAAAGTCACTGATCGTATGCAGATACAGGGAAGCCTGTCTTGTCTGTGCAGTATTCATCTCACGTTTCGTAAGCTGAATCAGATATTCACCAAGACGGCTCTCGTATTTATCGATCAGATCCTCCTTGCGCTGTACCTTATCGTATTTGTCCTGCTGATAGTCATTCAGAAGATTCATGGCTCTGTTGACATTTTTGCGAAGCTTCTTGGACATACCGTTCATAACACGGTGGCACTGTGCAATGGCAAGAGCCGGATAATTCAGAAGGCGCTCCTCAAGAAGATCAAAATCAGCCTCATCCTCAAGATCCTCCTTGTTATCCTTAACAAGCCAGCATACCAGCTTCTCGATCTTCGGAATAAACGGGAACAGTACGATAACGGTTGCCAGACGGAACACTGTGTTCAGAAGTGCGATTGCTACCGGTGTCATGGTCATATCCATAAAGGAAAAATGTACGAACGCATTCACAGTATAGAAGATCACAGACCACAGGATCAGACCGAACAGGTCATTGATCAGATATACAAGTGCTGTTCTCTTACCATTCTTATTAGCTCCGATCGCAGAGATCAGGACCGGACAGGCTGCACCAACACCGATACCAAGGACGATTGGAAATGCACTTGCAAAAGTCAGGATTCCGGTTACGGAAAGAGCCTGCAGCACACCAACTGTCGCAGAAGCACTCTGCAGTACTGCTGTAAAAGCAATACCAACCAGGATACCTGCGATCGGGTTGGAAAACATCGTCAGCATCTTGATAAATACCGGGCTCTCCCGCAGCGGAGAAACCGCACCACTCATCATCTGCATACCAGTCATCAGAATGGCAAAACCAAGCATGATATTTCCTACATTCTTATGTAAGGTACGCTTACAGAACATACGGAAAATAATACCAACTACAGCCACAACAGCAGAAATCGTTGCTGTGGAAAGAATACTTGCGATTCCGTTGGATCCCTCAATATAGGAAAGACATAAGATCCAGCCTGTGATACTGGTTCCAATATTGGCTCCCATGATAATACCGATTGCCTGTTTCAGCTTCATCATACCAGAGTTTACGAAACCGATTACCATAACGGTCGTCGCAGAGGACGACTGAATCACACTGGTAACACCTGTACCAAGTGCGACACCTTTCAGCGGAGTATTGGTCATCTTGTAAAGAAAAGCTTCCAGCTTGTTACCTGCTGCCAGCTTCAGACCATCGCCCATCAGGGACATTCCGAAAAGAAATAATGATACTCCACATAACAAAGATAAGATCATTGAAAAAATCGCCATAATTTTCTCCTTTGTCATACTCGCATCCTGCCATGATCGGTCAGGAGCAGTGTTCTCCTGAAAATGTCATTTTACATTTTCTTAACCTGGATTTTTCTTATTTTTAACATTTTCCTATTTATTATGCCACATCAAATCCCAGATTACAACAAAAGATTATATTTTTTTATACCTGGCAATGATCGGGATCGTACCTGCATCCTTCCGGTATAATCCTCGAATCTTCCTTGCAGCCTCCAGTCCATCCATAACCGGCATCATAATGTCCATAAGGATCGCGTCATAAGTTCCGGGCGCGGAAGCTTCAAATTCTTCTACTGCCTCTTGTTCGTTCTGCACAGACACTACTTCTGCCCCTTCCAATTCCAACATACACAGTATAATCTCAAGGTTCAGCTGATTATCCTCTGCAACCAGAAGTCGCATTCCGCTAATATCATGAGACTGTTTCCCCAACACATTCTGCTGCTGTATTGCATCGTGATTGATCTTCAGCGACAGCCGGATCGTAAAAGTCGTCCCCTTTCCAGGCTCGCTTTCAGCCTGTATCGTACTATTCATACCAGTTACGAGCTCTTTTACAATGGACATTCCAAGTCCGGTTCCATAATACTCCGTACGTACACGGTCATCTTCCTGTGTAAAAGGTTTGAAGAGACTTTTTTCCAGAAATTCTCTGCTCATACCGATACCTGTATCCTGTACCTTCAACTCAAACGAAGCATATCTGTCATCACTGTTCAGTTCACTGATATATACGTCAATCGAGCCCTCCGGCTTGTTATAACGCAAAGCATTGCTGATCAGATTCAGGAGAATCCGTCTGAGATGTGCCGGACTTCCAAGCAGGTACGGATGTTGGATATCATAGGACATATGGGATAAAAATTCGCTCTTTGCACGATTGGCCTGCTGCTTCTCCTCATTTGAGCGTTTCAGCTTCTCCTGGTATTCCAGCAGAATATTGATATATTTCTCCTGATAATCGTATACCACCCGGAAAGCGATTACAATAACCAGAAGTACGATAATGCTTATGATAAACGTAACATAAAATATTGCATTATGCTTCAGAACATAAGATAAAGATGTATTTCTGGTAAACTCTGTGATCCATTTATCCTGCAGATGTCCGATTGTTCCATCTAATGACATTTCCTGCAGCGTATTATTCAGATTATCTCGAAGTTCTGACTGATCATCCCGCACTGCAAGAGCAGGATAACTCTTCGCAATGCTCAGTCCTGAGACAAGGTGAAAATCATTCTTCTCTATAATCTTGGTGGCAACCGCACCATGACAGATTCCGTAATCTACCTCTCCGTTTTCCACCGCCTCAAGAATCTCTGTGTTTATCGTATATTCCACATATTTGCACTGCAGATCGTAGGTAGTCTCAATCACAGATCTTGCCATTAATGCCACTTTTTTTCCGGCAAGAGCTGCCGCACTGTCGATCTTTTTCTTTTCATATACACGCAATTCATCGGAGCACACTAGTATCGTCCGCAACGTTCCTTCCATATTGGAAAAAAACTCCCGTCCAGGCAGGACATCCACATCACCATCTGTAAGCATCTTACGGCATCCCATCCAGTTGGAAGTTTCAAAAACCGGCTTCATCCCAAGACGGTTAACTGCTTCTGTCATAACCTCAATGTAAAGTCCGGACAGATCTCCCTCTTTATTAATATAAGAATTCGGACAGAAATCATAGTCCGTTGCGATTTTCAAAACCGGAGCATCCTCTCCATTCATTTTCACCTTCGTTTCCACAACAGGTTCTTTCGAAAAAAATCCATCCGCTCTGTGGTAAACAAAACTGGCACTGCGATTCCCAGCAGAATCAGCAAAGCCAGCACATGGTTTATAATTATACGTGTATTCTTCTTCATGAGGTATCCCTTTTCTGTGTCAGTATACTTTTGCCGGTAAAAATATTGCAGCAAGTGCCTCAAAGCACGGTTTGATACAAAAACGTCAGAACTTCTGCAGTATTTCCATACCGTGCTCGAGGCACTTGACAGTTTTAATTATTTTACAAAATCCGGTTAAAACTTAATCACAACCGGTTCATGAGTAAAGGCGCAAATCGTGGCAGTAGCATTTTTGAAGTAAAATACCTCCGTATTTCCATCATTTGCGGAATACATTTTCTGCAGGCTCGGATAAGCATCCAGCATAGACTGTCTCGCTTCAATACGATCGTCCTCGACCAGTTCACCAGCAACACGAATCCACTCACCACCTTTGAAAGCACAAAGTTCAGCCTTTGGGTTCATGTGCAACTGTTTGGAAACATCCTTCTTCTTACCTGTCTGAATGTAAAGCTTGCCTTCAAAAATATGCGCCGTACCAAATGGGCGAACTCTAGGCTGATCGCCTTCTACCGTTGCCAGATAATATGTTTCTGCTTCTTTTAAAAATTTTTCTACCTGTTCCATGTCCAGGTTCCTTTCTGTAGTTAATTATTCCACCGTAACACTCTTAGCCAGATTTCTAGGCTTATCTACATCCAGTCCTTTGGCTACACTTACATAATATCCAAGTAACTGTAACGGGATGACTGCCAGAGAAGTGGCAAAATGCGGATCCGTCTGCGGAATGTAGACTGTAAAGTCTGCGGTGTCCTCAATGTTATAATTGCCGAAAGTAGTAAGTCCCATAAGATATGCGCCACGGCTCTTACATTCTACCATGTTGCTGACGGTTTTTTCGTAAAGATCCGGCTGGGTCAGCACACCGATCACAAGAGTTCCATCCTCGATCAGAGAGATGGTTCCGTGTTTCAGCTCACCTGCTGCGTACGCTTCAGAGTGAATGTAGCTGATCTCCTTCATCTTAAGGCTGCCTTCCAGACTGATAGCATAGTCGATTCCTCTTCCTACAAAGAAAGCGTCCTTCACATTAGCCTGTTTTGCTGCAAACCACTGGATACGCTCCTTGTCTTCCAGGATTTTGTGTATCTTCTCCGGAAGTGTCTGAAGCTCTGCCAGATAGTTGTCATATGCTTCATCTGTGATCGTTCCGCGTACTTTTGCGAACTGAATCGCAAGGGCATAGGATGCGATCAGCTGTGTGCTGTATGCCTTGGTGGTTGCCACAGAAATTTCCGGGCCTGCCAGTGTATAGAACACATTATCTGCCTCTCGTGCGATGGAGGAGCCTACTACATTGACGATTCCCAGTGTGCGGATCCCTTTTTCCTTACATTTACGAAGAGCTGCAAGGCTGTCTGCTGTCTCACCTGACTGGCTGATGATCACTGCAAGGCTGTTGGTGTTGAGAACCATTTTGCGGTAGCGGAATTCCGATGCCAACTCGACTCTTACCGGAATCTGAGCCAGGTCTTCCAGCACATACTGGGCTGCCATTCCAACATGATAAGCAGAGCCGCAAGCAATAATATAGATCTGCTGGATCTTCTGAATGGCTTCTTCCTCCAGTCCGACCTCTGTCAGATCAATTTTTCCATCTTTAAGCACGGAGTTCAGAGTATCCAGTACTGCTTTCGGCTGCTCGTGAATCTCTTTCATCATGAAATGCTCATAGCCTGCCTTCTCGGCTGCTTCTGCATCCCATTCAATGGTTTTCATTTCTTTCTCGACTTCATCTCCATCCAGGTTGTAAAAAGTGATCTCTCCTTTTTTCACCCGCGCCATCTCCAGATTGCCGATATAATATACATTTCGGGTGTATTTCAGGATTGCCGGTACATCAGAGGCAATATAGGATTCGCCTTCTGCGATACCAAGGATCATCGGGCTGTCTTTTCTGGCTACATAAATCTCGCCTGGATAATCCCTGAACATGATCGCAAGGGCATAGGAACCACGGATACGTACCATGGAATGTGTGATCGCGTCTACCGGTGTTCCCTCATATTTCTTATAATAATAATCTATCAGCTTGACTGCGACTTCTGTATCTGTTTCAGAATAGAATGTATAACCTTTGCGTATGAGCTTATTTTTCAGCTCCTGATAATTCTCAATGATTCCATTGTGAACAGCTACTACATTTCCGTCGTCTGTCACATGCGGATGTGCATTATTCTCAGATGGCTCGCCGTGAGTCGCCCATCTGGTGTGACCGATTCCACAGGTTCCGGCTACAGATTCGCCGTTGTTCGTCTTCTCGGCGAGAACCTTAAGCCTTCCCTTGGCCTTGATCACTTCTGTCTCACCATCGCCGTTACGCACTGCGATTCCGGCGGAGTCATATCCTCTGTATTCCAGTTTTGAAAGTCCATCTAAAAGGATCGGAGCTGCCTGGTGCTTGCCTGTAAATCCTACAATTCCACACATATTGATTCTGTCCTTTCTTTTCTATAAAAAGTATTTTTTCACAAAAGACCGGGCTGCTACATTATATGCAACAGCCCGGTATACGTTTCTGTTATTGCATCATAACCGACTACAGTATAGCACGTGTCAGCTATGGTTGGCAACCTGGTTTTACAGGATTGCCCGCACAACTCTCGGTCTGCAGCCTTCTTTCTCGAGTGCTGCAACAATCTGATTCTTATGATCTGTACCGAATGCTTCCATAGTGATTCTAAGTTCTACAGCTGCATTTCGGTTGGTGCTTACAAACTGGTTGTGATCCAGTTTGATAACATTTCCCTGATTCTCGGCTATGACACTTGCCACACGTACCAGTTCGCCCGGCTTGTCCGGAATGAGAACAGATACGGTAAAGATACGGTCTCTCTGGATCAGTCCGTGCTGTACAACAGAGGACATGGTGATCACATCCATGTTTCCGCCGCTTAAGATGGATACAATCTTCTTATTCTTGACATCCAGATGGCGAAGAGCTGCTACTGTAAGAAGTCCGGAGTTCTCCACGATCATCTTATGGTTCTCTACCATATCCAGGAATGCTACGATCAGCTCGTCATCATCGATAGTGATGATGTCGTCCAGATTCTCCTGAATATATGGGAAGATATTTTTTCCCGGTGTCTGTACTGCAGTACCATCTGCGATAGTGTTTACGTGAGGAAGTGTTACGACCTCACCTTTCTCCAGGGATGCTTTCATGCAGGCTGCCCCTGCCGGCTCAACACCGATAACTTTGATATGCGGATTGAGGAGCTTGGCCAGTGTGGAAACACCGGTTGCAAGTCCGCCACCACCGATTGGAACGAGGATATAATCTACAAGAGGAAGCTCCTGTACAATCTCCATGGCAATGGTTCCCTGTCCTGTTGCAACTGCCGGATCATCGAACGGGTGAATAAATGTATAGCCGTTCTCTTCTGCAAGCTGCAGTGCATGTGCACAGGCTTCATCGTATACATCTCCGTGAAGGATGACCTCTGCACCATAGCTCTTGGTACGCTCCACCTTGATCAGTGGTGTAGTGGTCGGCATAACAATTACTGCCTTCACGCCATATTTATGTGCTGCATAGGCAACACCCTGTGCATGGTTTCCTGCAGATGCTGTAATAAGGCCTTTGTTCCTCTCCTCGTCAGAAAGTGTGCTGATCTTGTAATATGCACCACGTACTTTATATGCACCTGTTCTCTGCATGTTCTCCGGTTTCAGGTAAACTTTATTTCCTGTCATGTCAGAGAAATAGCTGCTGTATATCAGCTTTGTTTCCTGTGTCACTTCTTTTACTTTTGCTGCCGCTTCTTCAAAGCTTTCTAATGTAAGCATTTGTATATTTAGCTCCTTTCTTCTACGTCAAAGAGGGCGTTTACAAATGCGTCTGCGTCAAATTTCTGCAGGTCATCAATACTCTCGCCTACTCCGATGTATTTTACTGGTATGTCAAGCTCAGACTGGATCGCTACTGCAATTCCACCTTTCGCTGTACCATCAAGTTTGGTAAGAATGATTCCGGTTACATTCGCCACCTCTGCAAACTGTCTTGCCTGAGAAAGTGCATTCTGACCTGTGGTTCCGTCAAGAACTACAAGCGTTTCCAGATATGCTTCCGGGTATTCGCGTTCCAGAATACGGTAAATTTTGCGAAGCTCTTCCATAAGGTTCTTCTTATTGTGAAGTCTTCCTGCTGTATCACAGATCAGCACATCAGCATTTCTGGCCTTGGCTGCTGCCACTGCATCGTACACAACAGATGCCGGATCTGCGCCGTCCTGACCGCCGATGATCTCAACACCTGCACGGTTGGCCCACTGTGTCAGCTGCTCACCTGCTGCTGCACGGAAAGTATCCGCTGCTCCAAGGATAACTTTCTTACCCTGGTCTTTCAGCTTGCCGGCCAGTTTGCCTACGGATGTAGTCTTACCTACACCATTGACACCGATCACCAGGATCACGGATTTACGGTTCTCAAACTCATACTCTGTGCTGTCCACACGCATCTGATTCTTGATTCCGTCAATCAGAAGCTGCTTGCACTGAGAAGGCTCCTTGATATGCTGCTCTGCCACCTGTTCTTTCAGATGTTCCAGAATGGAGGTGGTAGCATTGATGCCGATATCTCCCATGATCAGGATCTCTTCCAGCTCTTCATAAAAATCATCATCAATACTGGAATATCCGCTGAAAATGGAATCAAAACCGGCAACGATATTGTCTCGCGTTTTGGTAAGTCCGCTTACCAGACGTTTAAAAAATCCTTTTTTTTCTTCTGCCATACTGATTCATCCCTCTCTGCTACTGGGTAAGCTGGTTCTCCACAAGATCTACAGATACCAGCGTTGATACCCCTTTTTCCTGCATGGTAATTCCATAAAGCCTGTCTGCTGCATTCATGGTACCACGTCTATGTGTTATTATAATAAATTGTGTGTTCTTCGTCAACTTCTGTAAATATCCTGCGAAGCGTCCTACATTGGAATCATCAAGGGCTGCCTCGATCTCATCCAGAAGACAGAACGGTGAAGGCTTTAAGTTCTGGATGGCAAAAAGCAGGGCAATGGCTGTCAGTGCTTTTTCACCACCGGAAAGTTGCATCATGTTCTGGAGTTTTTTACCCGGCGGCTGAGAAATGATCTTGATTCCTGCCTCCAGGATATCCTCATCCTCCGCAAGCTCCAGGGTTCCCCGGCCTCCGCCGAAAAGCTCCTTGAAGGCTTTGTCGAATTCCTTCTGGATCTCCCCGAATTTCTCAGAAAACTGCTTTCGCATTCCTTCATCCAGTTCCTTGATGATCTGTTCCAGCGTTTTTTCTGCCTCCAGAAGATCGTTATACTGACCGTTTAAGAAGGTGTGACGTTCCAGAAGCTCCTTGTAATCCTCAATGGCATTGACATTGACGGAACCAAGGGCGCGGATCTCATTCTTCAGCTTATGGATCTGCTGCTTCATCACATGACGGTCATTCATCTCTTCCTTGCGGTATGTAAGCGCATTGTTCGGTGTGATCTCGTATTCTTCCCACATGTACGCAATGCGTGACTCGCGGTTTTCCTCGATCTTTTCCGCCTGTGTCTTCAGTCGGAAGCATTCTTTATCCAGAAGGCTGATCTGATTGGAAAGCTCATCTCTTTTTTCAAAAAATTCTTTATGATTTTTCGTGCTTTCTTCTTTTTCCTGCTGCATTTTTGCAAGCTGCTTCTCAGACTCTTCTTCTTTTGCTGCAAAGCCCTCGATCTCAGTGCGAACATTTTCGATAGTCTTACGCTTCTCGGCGGTTTCCTGGCTGCCTTTTTCCAAGGAGTCTAGAATCTGCTCCCGCTCCTCTTCCAGAACCTGGATCTCTTCTTTCAGTCGTCGCAGGTTTTCTTTTATGAAGTTTTCTTTCTGCTGGGATGCGGATGCTTCCAGACGGATCTTTTCCAGTCTTTCTGCTGTCTCTGCCTCATCCCGCTTCCAGTCATCCAGTTCCTTCTGGCGGGTCTCGATAAAGGTTTCCAGCTCTTCCTCATCCTTTTTGGAGGCTTCCAGCTCCTGGGTAATGCGGGCATTATCTGCCTGCATGTCTCTTGTCTGATTCCTGATCTCTTCCTGTTCCCGCTCGATTCTTGCGTAACCTCCGCGAATCTCCTCTGCTTTCTTTTCAAGCTGCTCGATGTTCATTCTCGCTGTATTTTGCTGAATGGACTGTTCACGGAGCTTCTGCTGCAGAGCGGAAACCGTATCGCGCATCTCATTTCGTTTCGCACGGTTGTCCTCCAGGGACTGCCTGAATTTATTATACTGTGCTGCCAGCTCTTTGACCTTTTTCTCCAGCTCCTCGATCTCACGGCGACGGCCAAGAAGATTACTGTTGTTCTTAAAAGCACCACCTGTCATAGAACCGCCCGGGCTTAAAGATTCACCCTCCAGCGTTACCATACGGATGCTGTGACGGTATTTCCGGGCAATGGCAATGGCATTGTCAATGTTATCTACGACCAGAACTCTGCCAAGAAGATAGCCGATAAGACCGGCATATTCTTTATCTGCGGTTACAAGACCACTGGCCAGGCCGATAGCTCCCGGTTCATTCAGGGCACCTCTCTGGTTAAAATCCCCTCTTGCTGAAATACTGTTCAGCGGCAGGAACGTAGCACGGCCATAACGGTTCTTTTTCAGAAATTCAATCATCTGCTTGGCTGTCTGCTCATTATCTGTGACAATGTTCTGGATGCTTCCGCCAAGTGCTGTCTCGATGGCGATCTCATAGTTCTTCTCTACGTGAACGATATCTGCCACAACACCGCGGATTCCCGGAACATGTTCCTTCTGTTCCATTACACGGCGAATACTGTTTCCGTAACCGTCATACCGTTCTGTGATATTCCTGAGAGATTCCAGTCTGGAAGCTTCTCTATGATAGTCACGCTGCCCGGTTTCCAGCTGTGCATTCTGCTGCTGCATGGTCTCCTGGAGTGCGTGAATCTCTTTTGTAAGACGGCTGCCCTCCCGGTTGGTTGCGGCAATGGCTCCCGTAATGGAATCGTATTCTTCCTTCGCTATGTTGATGGCAGACTGCTGTTCCTCCTCCTGAGTTTTCAGGGAAAGGATCCTCTGGCTGATTCCAGCTTTCCGGATATCCAGCTGTTCCATCATAGCGTCAAAACGCTGCGCCTTACCTTTTGTGTTGGCACGGGAATTAAGGATCTCAATGATCTCATTCTTTCCGTCCTCCACTGCCTGGGTGCATTCCACGATATTGCTCTGGATATTATCCAGCCGGTCCTGCTCATCTGCAAGACGGTGGCTGGTCTCACGGAGACTGCTCATAAGCTCGGTTCTCTGTTCCTCCAGGGCATCCTTATCCTTCGTCTTCTTCTCTGTGTCCTCCTGGATCGCAGAAAGCCGACTGCGGTAATGGCTGTCATTCTGTTCTCCTGCAAGGATCTGCTCGTGGAGAACGTTGATCTCACCTTCCAGCTGCTGTTTGCGGACAGCACGGTCGCGGCTCTTTTCGCGTAGAAGATCCATCCGTTCATTCAGTTCCTCCAGGGCTTTTTCCAGGCGTTCATATTCATCCCTGGTGCGGCTGTGGGCATCCTGGGCTTCTTTTAACTGATTCTGAGTGATCCTGGTCTTTTCTTCCAGTTCCTTCAGAAGTTCTCCTGTGTGTGCATATTCCAGAAGAAACATGTTCACATCCAGTTCTTTCAGGTTTTCCCGCTTCGCCAGATAGATCTTTGCAGTCTCGGACTGACGTTCCAGTGGCTCCAGCTGCTTGGTAAGCTCACTTAAGATATCTGTAACACGGACAAGATTCTGCTGCTCTTCCTCCAGTTTTTTCAGAGTTGTGTTCTTACGCCGTTTAAACTTGACGATTCCGGCTGCCTCGTCAAAAAGCTCTCTTCGCTCCTCCGGCTTGCCGCTTAAGATCTTGTCGATTTGTCCCTGTCCGATAATGGAATAGCCTTCTTTTCCGATACCTGTATCGTAAAACATCTCATTGATATCCTTCAGACGGCAGGTACTTCCATTGATCCTGTATTCACTCTCTCCGGAGCGATACAGACGTCTGGTGACCGTAACCTCCTCAAAATCCACAGGAAGTTTGTGATCGCTGTTATCCAGCGTGATTGCCACAGACGCAAAACTTAAAGGCTTTCGAAGCTCTGTTCCGGAAAAAATAACATCCTGCATATTTCCGCCACGGAGCTGTTTTGCACTCTGTTCTCCCAGGACCCAGCGTACTGCATCACCAACGTTACTCTTACCACTGCCGTTGGGACCTACGATACCGGTGATACCGTTATGAAATTCAAAATTGATTTTCTGGGCAAAGGATTTAAATCCCTGCACCTCTATATTTTTCAGATACATTGGTCACCTGCTGTTATTTGATCCTGCGGATTGCCTCAAGGGCTGCTGCCTGCTCTGCTGCTTTCTTGGTATGACCGGTTCCTGTTCCCATGCGCTCTCCGTTGATCAGAGCTTCCACTGTGAAGCTCTTGCTGTGATCCGGTCCTTCTTCTTTGAGAAGCCTGTATTCTACCGGATGGTTACCGCCTTCCTGTACCATCTCCTGAAGCACAGTCTTGCTGTCATAAAAAATCCTCTTATCCTCCAGATCGTTAAGGATAAATTTCAGCACAAAGGTCTGTGCCGGCTCAAAACCGCCATCCAGATACATGGCTCCAATCAGGGATTCCAGTGCATCGGATACGATGGAATCACGGTTGCGTCCGCCCATCATCTCCTCACCTCTTCCAAGAAGGATATATTCCGGAAGCCCGAATTCTCTTGCACAGTAGGCAAGGCTTTTCTCACAGACCATGCTGGCGCGCTTCTTGGTCAGCTCGCCTTCCTGATTATTGCGAAATTTTTTGTAAAGGAAATCACTGCTGATCAGCTCCAGCACTGCATCTCCCAGGAATTCCAGACGTTCATTGCACCCCAGCTTTCCAAGGTGTTTCTCATTGGCATAGGAACTGTGTGTCATCGCCTGCTCCAGCAGGGATTTCGCTGTAAACTGATATCCGATGGTCTTTTCCAGATTTTTTAAATTATTTTCCATTTCTGTTTCCCTTCGTTACGCGGCGAAGAGTCTCCACTGCATCACCGACGGTTACGATCTCTTCTGCGTCCTCCTGGTCGATATGAATATCATAGACTTCTTCCAGCTCTATCATGATCTGAAAAAAATCCAGGGAATCGATTCCGAGGTCGTCCACAAAGGTAGTCTTCTCTGTGACCGCATCCAGCTTTCTGTCAAGAATTTTTTCGATTATGTTTTTCAGCATTTCCAGTTCCACGACTGTTCGCCTCCTTTTCTGTCTGTAATCTCTATATATTCTGTTATTTATTTCTCTTCGTTCTTCGCAGCTTCCTGTGCCTTCTGCTCTGCAGCAAGAAACTCTTCTATCTTCTCGTTAATCTTCTCTTCTTTAAACTGTTCGCACTGGAAGATCGCATGACGGATCTCAACGCTCTTGGCACTTCCATGGCTCTTTACCACAAGTCCTTTGAGACCGAGAAGCGGTGCGCCGCCGTACTCGCTGGCATCAAAAGCTTTGAGTGTTTTTTTCAGCGCCGGTTTTACCATAAGCGCACCCATCTTGCTTCGAAAATCGGACATCATACCCTTTTTGATCATGGACATCATAGTAGCGCCTACACCCTCATAAAGCTTGAGGATCACGTTTCCTACAAAAGCCTCGCAGACAACAACATCCGCATAACCTGCCGGGATATCCCTGGCTTCAATGCTTCCGATGAAATTGATATCCTTGCATACTTTCAGAAGAGGAAAGGTTGCCTTAACCAGTGCGTTGCCTTTTTCTTCTTCTGCACCGTTGTTGACAATGGCTACTCTCGGTTTCTTAATACCCACAACGTTCTCCATGTAAATAGAACCCATCTGTGCGAACTGTACCAGATGATTCGGTCTGGCATCTACATTAGCTCCGCAGTCGATGAGAAGGGAAACTCCCTTTGCGGTAGGGATCAGCGGGGCAAGGGGTGGTCTCTGGATTCCTTTGATACGGCCTACAATCACCTGGCCTCCAACCAATACAGCACCTGTACTTCCTGATGAAACAAATGCGTCTGCTTCCTGCTTCTTTACAAGATTTAATCCCACAACAATAGAGGAATCCTTCTTTTTCTGAATTGCCATTACCGGCGGCTCTGCTGTCTCGATCACCTGAGATGCATGTATTACCTGGATCCTGTCCTTGGGATAATCCGGATATTTCTTAAGCTCAGCCTCGATCACATCCTGCACTCCTGTGAGGATAACCTTGATGTTCTGTTTTTCTTTTACAGCCTCCACTGCTGCTTTGACCGGCTCCACCGGAGCATTGTCACCGCCCATTGCGTCTACAACGACTCTTACCATTTCTGCCATATTTTAGTTTTCCTTTCTGTGTCCGAAAACCTTTTCGGACGCCATACGGTACACTGTAGTGAAAATCCTCAGACTTTTGTTTTTTATCCCTGTACAAGGATTTTCACTGCAGAGCACCGGTTTTTACGTACCATTTCTTATGATACTAGAATTTCGCCTGAGAAGTCAATATCTTTCGCATAAACCGTATAAAAACGGAGGACCGAAGCCCTCCTCTATTCGTTCTGCTCTTCAATTTTTTCTGCAAGATCGTTCAGGTATACCCAGCGGTCCATTTTCTCATCCAGCTTCTGCTGTGTAACTTTCTGTTCCTCAGACAGTTCCTTAAGCTTTCCTGCATTGGTGGCATTAGCTGCCATTTCTTTATCGATCTCTTCCAAGCGCTGTTCCAGTGCCGCGATATCATCGTCGATGGTCTCGAATTCCTTCTGTTCCTTGTATGTAAATTTCAGCTTCTGTTTCCGGTTCTGCTTCCAGGTGTCCATGGAAGATTTTTTGTTCTCCAGCTGCTTCGTCTCCTCCCGCACACTGCCCGGCATGTCCGCACGAGTTTCCAAAGACTGTCCTTTCCGGGCCTTTGCCTCCAGATAATCGGTGTAGCCACCCTCATACTGGACAAGTCTTCCATCACTTTCAAAAGCCATGATCCGGTTCACCACATTATCAAGGAAATACCTGTCATGGGAAACGGTAATCACGATTCCGGAGAAAGAATCCAGATAGTCCTCAAGAATCGTCATAGTCGGGATATCCAGATCGTTTCCCGGCTCATCCAGAAGAAGCACGTTCGGTGCTTCCATAAGCACCTTCAGAAGATACAGTCTTCGCTTCTCACCTCCGGAAAGCTTCTCCACCGGCGTATACTGCATAGCCGGGTCAAAAAGAAATCTCTCAAGCATCTGGGACGCTGTGATCCTGCCCTCTCTCGTCGGAACATATTCCGCCACATCGCGGATGTAATCGATCACTCGCTGTCTTCCGTCCATATCCGGAACATTCTGGGCAAGATAGCCAATCTTGATCGTCTCCCCGATCTGGATCTCACCGGAATCCGGAGCTACCATCCCTTCTACCATCTTGAGAAGTGTGGATTTTCCGCAGCCGTTTGGACCGATGATTCCAAGACGCTGGTTTCGAAGTACAATATAATCAAAATCATTGATCAGAAGGCGTCCCTCGATGGATTTACTTACATGATGGAACTCTATCGTTTTTTTGCCCATGCGTGTCTCAATGGAATCCATCTCCACGCTTGCATCCTTCTGCGGTGTTTTTCCCGCCTTGAGGGCTTCCAGACGCTCCAGTCTTGCTCTCTGCTTGGTACTTCTGGCACGGCAGCCTCTTGCCGCCCATTCCAGCTCCATACGCAGCACACTGCGGCGTTTTCGGTCACTGGCAAGCTCCATTTCCTCACGCTGAGCCTTCAACTCCAGGAATTGGGAGTAGTCTCCTGCATAGGAATATAATTTTCCGTGGCTGATCTCCATGATTCGGTTAGCCACGCGATCCAGGAAATAACGGTCATGTGTTACCATGATCACGGTTCCGCGGAAAACGCGAAGAAAATCCTCCAGCCAGGTAACCATCTCGCTGTCCAGGTGGTTAGTTGGCTCATCCAGAATCAGGATATCTGCCGGATTGAGAAGCATTCTGGCCAGTGCTACTCTCTTCTTCTCACCACCGGAAAGATTGTCCATATTGATGTTCTGGTCTGTGATCCCCAGAGAGTTCAGCATACGTCTTGCCTCACTCTCTGTACTCCAGTCTTTCTGCCATTTTCCTTCTGCTACATAGTCCAGAATAGTCATATGCTGTGGAAATTCCGGTGTCTGTGGCAACCAGCTGATGCGGATTCCGTTCTGAGTGATCACCTGTCCCTCATCCGGCTCTTCTTCTCCTGCGATCACGCGGAGCAGCGTTGTTTTGCCGGTTCCGTTTACACCGATGATTCCGATCTTTTCTCCCTGGGCGATGCCGCAGGAAATATCATCAAAGATCACCTTATCTCCAAAAATCTTGTGAATATGCTCTATGTTAAGGATGTTCATTTCTTTTTTTCTCCGTTTTTCATTTGTTCTTTCCCAATCATAGCGAATTTCTTCTGCTCCGTCAAGAATTACTGTTCGTTTCACAGGCATCACGCATTGCAGTGGACAGAAAAAACGGCTGCTCTTTGTTTTGAAAGATACAGCCGCTTTTTTGGGGGTGTCTGAATTTTGTTAATAGTTTCTGGTGTCGCCAGTTTTTTGCTTTTCCCTTTCGTATATCTACCGCCTTTCTCTTTTTGATGACACTATCTTAAAAAATTTTTCAGCAAATGACAACAGACATGTGACGAAATGACGGTTTCCGTGAAATATAGCACCTTTTCCTCTTATAAAAAGTATGATATACTCCCATTACATTCTATTTTTGACATTTTTATGTAACCTGGAGGTATATGAATTTGAATATTGCGATCGTTGATGATATTGCAGCTGACGCTGCACTGTTGAAACAGATTATAACTTCCTTTTTTGAAGAAAAACAGCTTCTGACTGATATCCGGTATTTTTCCAGTGCAGAAGCTTTTTTTGCTGCTTATGAGCCGGATTTCTTTCAGCTCGTTTTTCTGGATATCTACATGAACGGAATGACCGGAATGGATGCTGCACACAGAATTCGCAACGCATCTGATCACTGCAGCCTCGTTTTCGTTACCACAAGTCCTGATTTTGCCGTGGAAAGCTACGATGTAAAGGCCTCCTATTATCTTTTGAAGCCATTTCAGCCAGAAAAGCTGTATCAGATCCTGGATTCCTTTCAGCTAAAGGCCACGCAGGAAGACCGGTATATCGAAGTTATCTCCGACAGGGTTCCTGTGCGCGTTCCTCTTCATAGTATCCTGTACGCCGATACCTTTCGCAATGCTGTATGTCTTCACACAGTTTCCGGTCCGATTCGTTCTTATCTAACTTTTCACAGTTTTGAAACCACGATCCAGGACTGTCATAATTTTCTGTCCTGTTACCGCGGCTGTATCGTCAATATGGACCACATTCAGGAAGTTACCGAGAATGGCTTTCTCATGGATAACGGTGAAACCGTCCAGATTCGCAAACGCGGCTCAGCCACTATACGCAAAGCATATCTTCAGTATCTTTTTTCGTCAGACAAAGAAAGATCTCTGCTCTGAAAATTCCTTCCTCTGCCCGGAAGTCAGCAAGGCCGCCATAACGCGCTGCGATCTCCGAAATAGATGCCGTTCCTATTCCCAGCCCTGCATGCTTTCCAGAAAAGATTCCGGCTCTGCTTTTTCGCAGAAAGTCCGTACAGCTGTTCTCCTCTACAATAAGAAGCTTATTATTTCTGGCACTGATCTGCAGATGTATGAATCTGGGCTTCTTTTCCTGGCAGCTTTCTGCAGCTTCCACTGCATTTTCCAGTAAATTTCCAAAAAGCCGGCAGAAATCCGTATCTTTGATACCCGTCTGTTCTGGTGCTTCCACCCTGCACTGAAAAGAGATTCCTTTTTCCCTACATACTTCTTCATAGTAGTGAAGAATCGCATCCGTCACCTGATTTTTACAGTAGGATCGGTAAGTCAGCTTTTCCTGGAATTCCCTGGTATAGCGATAAAGATACATCTGCATGTCCTCATATTGCTCCCGTTCCAGAAGAGTTGCCAACAGCCGGAGATGCTGGCGCATGTCATGCCGGACACGATTTGTTTCTTCCATCTGGGCTTTCAGCTTTTCATAATGCTTTTTCTGGGCCAGAAGCCGAAGCTCTGTCTGCTGACTGTATACCTCATACGTCAGCCGGATTCTGTATGCGGTTGCAAGATCTTTCCACAACACACAGGCAAAAGCAATGATCAGTATGATACCGCCCATTTCCGGAAACCATCCTCCCACGATCGGTTCATAAAGATGCCAGATTCTGTCTGCGGTAAGCGAACAGGCATAAACCGTACTTCCCACCAGCACGATCTTTCCATATTCCCGATCCGTCTCTCCGAAAGTATTCACCAGCATATAGATCGCAGCGATCCATTTGATCGTTTCCCCGATCCATGAAACATCATAAAAAATACCTGCTCTCGCAAAAGCTCCTGCAAAATTTTCCAGAATGAAATCTGCTATGATCCACAAATTGATAAGCAGTGGAAGAAATCTCTCCTGTTTTTTCTCCATAATACAGTTTTCCAGCCATATCATCCCGGAAAGAATCAGATAATAGGTAAGATTCTCCAGGGCATGCCAGGGCTGGACCGAAAGCTGAAAAAAGCTGCGTAGCAGAGGATATATGGTATAACCGATCACACAAAGACATACCAGCACAAAAATTCCAAATTCCCGGTTACGGGTATATAGATGTATTGCCAGAACACCCAGCATAACACAAAAACAGATAGACAGAGCAATGCCCGTGAGCAATATCTGCACCTCTCTCTGTATGTTTACCAGGACTGGTGATCCAAAAACCGGTATATACTGAATCCCCGATTTCATATATTTTCTGTCAGCCGCTGTTATAACAATCTCTACCATTCCGGAAGCCCGAAAAGTAAACATCCGGTTCATACTTTTTCCTATGTAATTGTTTTTATCCGGATTTCCCACTTCGCCTACCAGCTCCCCATTGATATAAATACGGTATGCTGAGAAAACCTCCATCATAGAAATTGCCCAGGTCTGCTCCTTTTTCGGCAGAGTGATCAGCATTCGGTAAGTCCCGAAACTGTAATCAGATTTTTCCTGTTTTCCAGGCTCCATCTCCTTGTATTCTCCTATGTAGATATAGCGGCTGTGATATCCCGGATTTTTCTCCAGCATCTGTGGTGTCAGAAGATATCCTGGAAAATACTGCCATTCACTGGAAAGATAATGAAGCTTATTATATGCACTTTCTTCATTAAGGCAAAGAATTCCCTGGATCGGCTGCTCTCCTTTTGCTGTATACTCATTATTAAACTGATATAACAGAAAAAACCATGTCATAGACAGGATAACGACAATTCCGAAGATAATTGACCATTGTCTATTTTTCTTCTTTATGACCGTCACCCCATTTCCCGCTTCTGCTGTTAATTCCTGCTGCCACACCCACTGTAATGATCATTACCATCTGCACAAAAGGTCTCTGTTTCTCAAAAATATGCCGGCTTCTGACAGAAAAAATCCCGGTTTCGTCTGTCCAGAGCATGAGAGTCCCCTTCTTGTTGTCAAGAAAGAGCTTCGGATGATCACCTTTTCCATCCGTTATTCTTATAGTCGCAGCATTTTCATAAGGAAAAACTTCCTTTACAGAAAAAACGATCCGACTGCCTGGGATATCTTTAATTTCCTGATTTCCTTTATATATTTTTATTTCCCAGGCATAACTGGAATTTTTACGGATCAGCACCTGCACAGTTTCTTTATCCTCTACTTTCCAGCTGCGAACAACTTTCTCCGGTATTTCCAAACTGATACCGGCTTTTTCAAAACAAATATATTCTCCCGTGTATTCCAGCATGATCTTCAGTCTTTTTCCACTGATCACCGTCCATTTATCCGTAACAATCTCCGTTGGTTCTTCTGATTTTTGCTGACCAGATTCCACAACGGTGGCAGTTTCAGCCTTTGCCGTTTTTATTCTGCCGCCAAAAAAGAAAAGCAGTCCTGTTCCCAGAAACAGCAATCTTTTTCCATAATGTATTGTTCTTTTCAGTCTGTACATTCTTTCATCCTCCTTTTCCTGCCTGTTTATATCACCAGGGCGGTTGTTTTTCCTGACTAGTCCTTAAGGATTCGAATTGTTCTGTCAGATGTTTTATTTTCAGAATACCGTTTTTTATGCAATTCTTCAATTAGTCCGAGATAATTCGATATTTATCGAAAAAAATGGAGCTTCTGTTCACAGTAAAAACTATGAACAGAAGCTCTGTTAATATAAAATATTCTGTTAAAGATTCTTTTTCATACCCGGAAAACGCTGGAAATAATAGATTACAAACAATACAGCTGTGATCACCCAGGATACCGGATAGCTTAACATGATGCTGTTGATACCCGGATGTAAAGTTACATATCCGAACAGCCAGAGTATACGCAGCAGACAGACTCCGCCACAGGTCAGTATCATCGGTATCAGTACTCTTCCTGCACCTCGAAGTGCACCGGAGAGAATCCCGATCACAACGTAAAGTGCGTAGGACGGAATCAGAAAACGGATCATATGAACACCTATGTCCACAACTCCCTGATCCGTAGTAAACAAACGATAGATTGGTTCCGCAAACAGGATGATGCTTCCGCTGACGATAAAAGCGGTAATATATGCCATGATCATACAGATGCGTACACTTTTTCGCATGCGGTGGTATTTTCCGGCACCATAATTCTGTCCCACAAAGGTGGTAATTGAAATGGCAAATGCATTGCATACCATCCAGAATACCGCGTCGATCTTTCCAAGGGTTCCCCAGGCTGCAACCGTATCGGTTCCAAGTTCATTAACAAAAATCTGGATCGTCAGATTGGCAATGTTATACATAACTGATTCCAGACCTGCCGGAAGTCCGATTCGAAGAACCGCCTTCAGGGAATGAGGGTCAAAACGGATCTCGTGAAATTCCAGGCGGTAAATATCATTGGCTTTCATCAGGAACCAGGTCACAAGGATCGCACTCACTGCCTGGCAGCTTACTGTTGCAAGTGCAACACCGAGTACTCCCATGTGGAAGATCACTACAAAGATCACATCCAGTAAAATATTCAGAAGACAGGTAATGATCAGTACATAGAGTGGTCTTTTGGAATCACCGACAGATCTTAAAATACTGGATACCATATTGTAGACCAGGTTAAAAAAAGTTCCTGCAAAATAAATGTGCAGATAAAGTACAGAATCCGGGATTACTTCTGCCGGTGTTTTCATAAGTCTCAGGATAGGTTCTGAAAGCACAAAGCCGGATGCACCGACAATGATACTTGCTGCCAGACAGAAGATCATGGATGTATGAAGTGCTTTTTTAAGGTTTTTGCTGTCCTTCGCCCCATAAAACTGCGAAATCACAACCGCTGCTCCGGAGCATAATCCCACGAAGAATCCAACGATCAGGTTGACGATCATACTGGATGATCCACCTACAGCAGCCAGTGCCTCTTTTCCAACAAAACGTCCTACAACTACCGTATCCGCAGTATTGTAGATCTGCTGAAACAGCGTTCCGAACAGAATTGGAAAAAAGAAAAATAACAGCTGTTTCCAGATCACTCCTTCCGTGATCTGATTCACACCGGCAGTATTTTCTTTCTTTAAATTTCTTTTCATATTTTTTTGATTTCCTCTTCCCCTCATTATATAGACTGGTTTTTGAAGTATAGGAAAGAATCCTGCCCGGAGGGCTTTTTTATGTCATTGGAACATTACGGAGTAATTTTCTATGACATAAAAAAAAGCCGGTATACCGTAGCATACCAGACTCTTTTCTACATCGCATAAGATTGAAGATTAGTCCTCAACTTTGATGATTTCCTTCTTATTGTAGCTTCCGCAAGCCTTGCATACTCTGTGCGGCATCATAAGAGCTCCACATTTGCTGCATTTAACAAGGTTCATAGCGCTCATTTTCCAGTTCGCTCTTCTCTTGTCACGTCTAGCTTTGGAAGATTTGTTCTTAGGACAAATGGACATAGGTTACACCTCCTTAAATTTACTGAATATATCACTGATAGCTGCCATGCGGGGATCCTTAGGCTCCTCCTTGCATCCGCAGGGACCTTCATTCAGGTTCTTCCCGCAGCGGCTGCAGATACCTTTACAGTCTTCTCTACATAAGACCTTCAAAGGCCAGCATATCAATACCTCAAGATAGACCAACCGGTCCACATCCAGGTTCATACCTGTGAGATAGCTGCTCTCATCCAGATCATCGACTCTCTCTTCATCTGAAAGCTTCATGTCAAGCTTCTTCTTAAATTCCAGTGGTATCTCCACAGCTACTGTCTCAAGACAGCGATCACATGGGATTCCTACTGTGATCTTACCGGTTCCTGTAAGCTCAAGAACCTTGTCACCGGTATTGGTGATCGTAAGCTCAAACGGTTCTTTCGAAAGTACCGGAAAACTTCCCATCTGAAAGTCAATTTTCTCCAGTTCCGGAGTAACGGTCTCATGGATCGTCTTACCATCACAGGAAGAAATGTCTAATAAATGAATCTGCATAAGTCTCTCCTATCCACACTCAATCTATTATACATATGGTCTTGTGATTTGTCAACGTTATTTTTGAGAAAATATTGCAATTTTTTTATTTTTTCATTTCTGTGGGCAATACCGGAAATTCGAGGGAAATTAGGGGACGGACTTATGATGGTCCGTCCCCGCTGATTTCAATATCTGTTTCCGGTCAGATGCCCGAACTGCTGTCTGCCTGGCTGATATCTTATACCAGTGCTACAGTCTCACGGCAGATTGCAAGCTCCTCGTTAGTTGGGATAACTGCAACCTTAACCTTGGAATCCGGTGTGGAGATCACGATCTCCTCGCCACGATGTCCGTTAGCGTCTTTGTCAAGTGTAACACCAAGGTATCCAAGATAGCTTACAACCTTCTCACGTACAGGAATAGCATTCTCGCCGATACCTGCTGTGAAGATGATTGCGTCAACACCGTTCATTGCTGCAACATATCCGCCTACGAATTTAGCGATGCCATAGCAGAGAACGTCGATTGCATTAGCTGCATCCTCGTTTCCGCCTTCAGCTGCCTCGTTGAGGTCACGGAAGTCGCTGGAAAGTCCGCCGGAAAGTCCGAGAAGACCGGATTTCTTGTTGAGTACGTTCATAACACCTTCAATGTCCAGATTCTCTTTCTTAGCGATGAACTCCATGATAGCCGGGTCGATGTTACCGGAACGTGTTCCCATAACAACACCTTCAAGTGGTGTAAGACCCATTGTTGTATCTACGCATTTACCGTTTACAACTGCACTGATGGAAGATCCGTTTCCAAGGTGGCAGACGATAACCTTAGAATTATCTTTGTCAAGACCAAGGAACTCAACAGCTCTCTTGGATACGAAGCTGTGGGAGGTTCCGTGGAAACCATATCTTCTTACTTTATATTTCTTGTAGAAGTCAAGCGGAAGTCCATAAAGGTACGCTTTCGCCGGCATTGTCTGATGGAAAGCTGTATCGAATACACCTACCTGCGGTACGCCTGGCATAAGCTCTGCACATACACGGATACCGATAAGGTTAGCCGGGTTATGAAGCGGTGCAAGATCGTTGCACTCCTCTACTGCTTTGATCATCTCATCTGTGATCACTGCAGAAGATGCGAATTTCTCGCCACCGTGTACAACACGATGTCCGATTGCATTAACTTCCTTAAGGCTTGCGATAGCACCTGTCTTATCGTTGGTAAGTGCATCCAGAACCATCTGGATTGCTTCTTTATGTGTAGGCATAGCTGCCTCTGTGATTTCTTTATCGCATCCGGCTTTCTGGTATACCAGTCTTCCGTCGATACCGATTCTCTCGCAGAGACCTTTTGCAAGTACATTCTCTGTCTCGGAATCGATTAACTGATATTTTAATGAAGAACTTCCACAGTTGATAACCAATACGTTCATGATTTTACTCTCCTGATTTTTTTATAATATGCGGAGGCAGAACCTGTCTGCCTCCGGCTGATATGTAAGGATGATTATTTATCTTCTGCCTGACACTGTACTGCTGTGATAGCAACAACACCTACGATATCATCTGCAGAGCATCCACGGGACAGGTCGTTTACAGGTTTAGCGATACCCTGTGTAACAGGTCCGTATGCTTCTGCTTTTGCAAGACGCTGAGCAAGCTTGTATCCGATGTTACCTGCATCAAGGTCTGGGAAGATAAGAACGTTAGCTTTACCAGCTACTTCGCTTCCCGGTGCTTTGGATGCACCTACGCTTGGAACGATCGCTGCATCAAGCTGGAACTCTCCGTCAAGTTTAAGCTCCGGATGCTCCTCTTTAGCGATTCTGGTAGCCTCTACCATCTTATCTACGTCAGGATGTTTCGCACTTCCCTTTGTGGAGTGAGAAAGCATAGCTACAACCGGCTCCTCCTGAACAAGAAGTTCAAAGGACTCGGCAGAAGATGCTGCGATAGCGGAAAGTTCCTCCGGAGTCGGGTTCTGGTTCAGACCGGAATCAGCAAATACGAATGCACCGTTAGCACCATACTCGCAATCCGGAACTACGATCAGGAAGAATGCGGATACAAGCTTGGTTCCCGGTTTTGTCTTCAGGATCTGAAGGCATGGACGAAGTGTATCAGCTGTAGAGTGGCATGCACCGGATACCATACCGTCTGCATCGCCCATCTTAACCATCATTACGCCATAGTATGGGTACTGAGTATGAAGGATCTCTTTCGCTTTCTCAGGTGTCATTCCTTTCTTAGCTCTCAGTTCTACGAATTTATCAATGTATGCCTGAGTTCTGTCGGATGTCTCCGGATCTACGATCTGTGCACCGGAAATATCAAAGCCGCCCTCTGCTGCTTTCTTGTTGATCTCTTCCTCGTTACCGATAAGAATGATCTTGGCAACTCCCTCTTTCAGAATCTTGTCTGTTGCCTCAAGAGTTCTCATATCCTCTGTCTCTGGCAGTACAATTGTTTTTACGCTTTCTTTTGCTCTTTTTTTAAGCAGTTCAACAAATCCCATGATTAAATGGCTCCTTTCTTGATGTAACAAAAACGCTAGTGTCTGTTCGGGCACTACACTGTGTTTATTATACCCCCTTACACTTTGTATTTCAAGCTTTTCATTGTCAGAAAATGGCTGTGCGGCGTATTTTTTGAAGTGCAATTTTACTGTTTCTGACTTCATTGGCACTGTTCGGCAAAATCACCGTTTACAGGTAATATTCTGCAACTGCATCTATATTTTATTTGTCCTTTCAAAAACGTTATGTTACAATGTCTCCATCCATCAGAAAAGAGGTCTTATCTTATGAAAGTTGTAGGAATCATCGCAGAATATAATCCCTTTCACAAAGGACATGCATATCAGATCCGGTATGCCCGAAGCGTTCTTAAAGCTGACTATATCATCGTTGCCACGAGCGGGGATTTCGTACAGCGTGGAACCCCGGCTCTTATGCCAAAACATGTCCGGGCTGAAATGGCATTGAAATGTGGGGCAGATCTGGTACTGGAGCTTCCCGTCAGTACTGCGACGGCTAGTGCGGAAGCCTTTGCCGCAGGTGGGGTCAGCCTGCTTTCCGAACTTGGGGTTGTGGATGAACTTTGTTTCGGAAGTGAATGTGGGAATACGAAGCTTCTCATGGGGATTGCCGGAATCCTTGCAAACGAACCGGAGGCATACCGACATATTCTTCAGCAGAAACTCCGCAGCGGAATGAGCTTTCCGGCAGCCAGAAGTAAAGCTCTGGTAAGCTATATTGAAACAGCTGATATTCCACCTTACTCCAGCATATCCAATGCCGCAGCTGCATTGTCCGCCCAGAACGGACTTGTACTTTCTCCGGAGCAGGCCGAAACTATTCTCTCCTCTCCCAACAATATTCTGGGAATCGAATATTGCAAAGCGATTCTCCGGCAGAACAGCCAGATGATTCCTCATGCACTTCTACGGGAAGGCCGTGGCTATCATGATACGAACCTTGAAGCGGTTTCCAATGCTTCTTCTGCACAGGATGCTTCTGCTTTTCCGTCAGCATCCGGTATCCGGAAGCTGTTTACCCTAAATCCGGAAGCAACTGATTTTTCCCGTTTTATCCCGAAAGCCGCTCTTCCTGTTTTTCTGGCTTCTCTGAAAGATAATGCCTGGCTGTCAGAAGATGCTCTGGATCTGCCTCTGCACTATAAACTTCTCCTGGAAACAGAAGAAACCCTGCACACATATCCGGAACTTTCCGATGCTCTGATCCGGCGTATTTTGAAATTCCGGAATCAGTATGAGGGTTTTTCCCAGTTTGCAGATCTCTTAAAAACCAGAGATATCACACGTTCTGCCATCTGCCGCAGCCTTCTTCATATCTTTCTCGATCAGAAAGAAAAAGCACCCGAACGTATTCCCTACGCCCGGGTACTTGGTTTTTGTAAAAACAGCTCTTCTCTGCTTGGCCAGATCAAAAAATCAGCCTCTATACCGTTGCTCACAAAAGCCGCAGATGCACCATCAGTCCTTGATGCAGAAGGATACAGACTATTCCGTGGAACCTGCGAATCCTCTAATCTTTATGAAATGCTTCTCTGTCACAAAACAGGACATGGCTTTGTTCATGAATTAAAAAAATCGCCGCGGATTCTTCTGTAGTCTTTTGTAATATTCCCTGTTACAATCCGCTTTTTTGGATCGCCTCCACAGCATCCCGGATCTTCTCTGGCGGAAGTACCAGTGCAAAACGCACATATCCCTCTCCGTGAGGTCCGAAGCTTGCTCCCGGAGTCACAATAACGCCTGCTTTTTCCATCAGCTCCATGCAGAATGCCATACTGTCGGTACGTCCTCCGGGAATCTTCGCCCATACGAACATGGTACCTTTTCCATTCGGAAGCTCCCAGCCAATGTCACGAAGTCCCTGACAGAGAGCATCTCTTCGCTCCTGGTACATCTGACACTGTTCTTTCACACTGTCAAGCGGACCCTGAAGCGCTGAAAGAGCCGCCTTCTGAAGCGGAAGAAACATTCCGAAATCGATCTGGCTTCTCAGCTTGCGGAGTGCGGCGATCACATCCGGGCGGCCTGCCAGAAAGCTAAGTCTTGCGCCTGTAACATTGAAGGATTTGGAAAGGCTGAAGAATTCCACACCGATCTCCTTCGCTCCCGGAGTTGCAAGAAAGCTTCCGCCAAAAGCTCCGTCAAAAATAATGTCACTGTAGGCATTATCGTGAATAATAAGAATATCATATTTTTTCGCAAATTCCACGATTTCTTCGTAAAGTCCGGGAGTTGCAATGCTTCCTACCGGGTTGGACGGAAGAGATACTACCATGTATTTCGCCTTCTTCGCCACTTCCTCCGGAATTCCTTTCACGTAGGGAAGAAAATCATGTTCCGCAACCAGTGGATAATAGTAAGGAACAGCCCCTGCCATCAGGCTTCCTGCTGCAAATACAGGGTAGCACGGGTCCGGAAGAAGAACCGTATCTCCTTCATCACAAAGTGCCATGCCAAGATGTCCCATTCCCTCCTGGCTTCCGTAAACAGTCATTACCATATCCGGTGTCAGTTCCACGTCAAAGCGTTTTTTATAATATGTACAGACCGCTTCCAGAAGCTCCGGCAGATCACGGAGGCTGTATTTCCAGTTGTCATCGTCCATGGCAGCTTCTGCCACAGCCTTTTTTATATATTCCGGAGTTTTAAAATCCGGAGTTCCCACACTCATGTTATAGATCTTCATTCCCTGTGCTTCCAGCTCCATACGCCGATTGTTCAGAGCAGAAAAGATCTCATCGCCAAAACGGTCCAATCTTTTTGAAAACTGCATATCATTCGTCCCTCTTTCCTTATTACTCATTATTCTGCCAAAAGGATACGGTCATTATCCAGGGCCTTGCCGGCTCCTGTCTTAAATTTCTCAAGAAGACCGTCCACAGTCATGTTTTTCTTCTCTTCCCCTCCGATGTCCAGTACGATATTACCGGAATCCATCATCAGGATACGGTTTCCAAGATCGATTGCGGACTGCATATTGTGTGTGATCATCAGACAGGTCAGCTGATGTTCCTCCACGATCTTTCTGGTAAGATTCAGGACTTTCTCGGCAGTTCCCGGATCAAGTGCTGCAGTGTGCTCGTCCAGAAGAAGTAATTTGGGCGGGTTCATGGTTGCCATCAGAAGTGTTAGTGCCTGTCGCTGTCCACCGGACAGAAGGCCTACCGGATGACTCATCCTTTCTTCTAGGCCGATATCCAGTTTCTTCAATTCTTCGTAGAAACGTTCTTTTTCCTGCCGGGTTGTATGAGAAAGCCATCCGCCTCTGCCGGCTGCAAGCGCAAGATTTTCTTCGATCGTCATACCCGGCGCAGTTCCGCGCATCGGGTCCTGATAAAGACGGCCAATCTCTTTCGCACGTGCATGCTGTGGCATAAATGTGATATCCCTGCCATCCAGCTCAATTGCTCCCTCATCTGTGAGAAAATCACCACATATTGCATTGAAGAGAGTCGATTTTCCTGCACCGTTGGAACCGATAATCGTAGCAAAATCGCCTTTTTTCAGTTCCAGAGAAAGGTCTTCAATCGCTTTTTTTTCGTTTACGGTTCCCGGATTAAATGTTTTTGAAATATGGCTGATTTTTAACATGGATCATCTGCCTCCTTTTGTATGAGTCATTCTTCTTCGGATCTGCGGCCACTGTTTCTTAAGATATGGGCCGGAAATTGCAAGAACAACGATCACAGAAGATACCAGTTTCAGCATAAATGCCGGCATATTGAAACGAAGGGCAATGGTATACACAAGACGGAAGATAAAAGAACCAAGTACCATTCCCACTGCTCTTACAAAAATCCCACCATGACCAAGAAGTGTCCCTCCGATCAGCAGGGATGCCAGTGCGATAGTAACCATGCCCTGACCGATGTTGATATCTACGGATTTCTGTGACTGAGACAGAAGGCATCCGGAAAGTGCTGTAAATGCATTTGCTACGCAGAGACCGATCACTGTTGTAAAGACCGGATTGATGGAAGAAGATTTTACCATGTCAGAATTATTTCCGGTTGCCCGGATTGCAAGGCCAAGTCTTGTTTTCAGGAAAAATACCAGAAACAGGATTACAAGGATCACTGCGATGGCTGCAATAATGATATCTTCCCTGCCTTTTAACGGAGTTCCCGCAAGTGTATCTTTCATCATGGTAAATACTGTAGTCGTACGGTTCATATTGATCAGGGATGAACCTCCCATGACCGCAATATTCACGGAATATAAAGCCGTATTTACAATGATACCGGCAAGCAGGCTGTCTACGCCCAGTTTTGTCTGCAGGATCGCAGTCACAAATCCCGATGTAACACCTGCTGCCATAGCTGCTATGATAGACAGAAACGGATGTCCGCTTACAGCTACCACGGCTCCTACAGCGGCTCCAAAAGTAAAGCAGCCGTCTGTAGAAAGGTCGCAGACATTCAGCATAGAATAACTAAGGAACAGAGCGAGAACTGTCAAAGAACAGATCAGTCCAAGCTTCAGGGCAGTCTCCCCGAGGGAGAGCATAGTTGCAATCGTCACAGTGATTTCCTCCAATTGATTTCATAACCGTTCACAAAAGTGAACCGCTATTTTTTATTTTGCTTCTACTTCATCGAAGCTTTCTGCAGTTGTGATCTCATTTACCTGTGTGCAGAGAGGCTCAAATGCTTTCTTTACCGTATCAAAATCAAGGCCAAGTTCTTTACATGTCTCTGTATTAACAGTTGCTGTACCATTATCGAATGTTTCCACAGCTGTTTTTGCCGGGTCTGCGTTATCTACCAGGATATCAGTGATCATATCAGCTGTTTTCTGTCCCAGGTTTGCATAATCAACGCCATATCCTACAAATGCTCCGTTTAATGCAAAGGAGTCAGCACCTGTATAGTGCGGGATTCCTGCATCGATAAATTTCTCATAAATAGAAAGTTCTGCTGTCATAATAGTATTGTCAGTTGGTGTAAATACGGCGTCCACACCGTCTGCGATCAGTGCATCTGCTGCAAGCTGAACTTCATCAGTAGTCGTTCCAGTACGTTCTACGTATTCGATTCCCTGCTCATCCAGATAATCTTTTGCTTCCTGAATTGCTGTTGTGGAAGAATCCTGTCCTACATCATAGAGGAGACCAATCTTCTTTACATCCGGATTCTGTGCCTGGATCAGTTTCATGATAGAAGAAGTGTCCAGGTAATCACTGGTTCCTGTAATGTTTGCACCAGGAGCATCCAGAGAATCTACAAGGCCGGAACCCACCGGATCAGATACTGCTGAGAAAACAACCGGTGTATCACTTCCCTCTGTAGCAGACTGCATACGCATCGCTACCGGTGTAGCCACACCTACCATCAGGTCAACCTTATCTGCCTGGAAATCGGAAATGATCTGTTCCATAACACTGGCATCTGCATTGCAGTTGTCATAAGACACATCAAAGGTGATATCTTTTTCTTCGCCAATCTCTTTCAGACGGGACTGGATATTATCTACGATCTGATTCAGGGAAGCATCGTCTACATAATTACAGATACCAATTTTAAAATCCTCTGCCATAACCGGGCTTGCCGCCATCATAGTTGTTGCTGCTACTGCTGCTGCGATCACTAACATTCTTTTTTTCATAATTTTGTTCTCCCTTCTTATTCCGCTTATGATTACTTATTTGTACACCCTGCGGTCTGCTTTTCCGGAACAACTTTTCATGCAACAGATTTTCTTGTTTTCTGTAACATAAAAAACCGTCTCAAGCTTATATTATGCTTGAGACGGTAATAAAAGTTCTTTATTATCGCGGTACCACTCAAATTGACGAATCGCCCACTTTCCGGTGTACTGACATACACTCCTCATTGATAACGGGTTCGGTTATCCCGTCGGCGCCTACTGTACAGATTCAATAGTTCGGGCCGCCCTCGAAAGTCCATTCAACATCTGGTCCCCTGCGGATTCCCACCATCACCGCTCTCTGTGAAGCTTCCTGAAATGTCTACTTCTCTTTCTCACTGGTTTGTTTCTTAAGTTGTGTTTACTTTAACACATCAACGCATCTATGTCAACCCCTGAATTTTAAAACTTATAAAATTAATTCTTAAAGCTGTGGATCGGTGCCGGGATCCGTCCGCCTCTCTGTACAAATGCGTCGCAGGAGAAAGAATTTACCGGCATGATCGGTGCATAGCCAAGAAGGCCGCCGAACTCAACAGTCTCGCCAACACCCTTGCCGATAACCGGGATCAGACGTACTGCCGTTGTCTTCTGGTTTACCATACCGATCGCAGACTCATCTGCAATAATACCTGCCAGTGTAGTTGCCTTGGTATCTCCTGGGACTGCGATCATATCAAGTCCTACGGAGCAGACACAGGTCATGGCTTCCAGCTTCTCAAGAGTAAGCGCGCCCTCGTTTACCGCATCGATCATTCCCTGATCCTCACTGACCGGAATAAACGCACCGCTCAAACCACCAACAGCTGCTGCTGCCATAACGCCGCCTTTTTTTACCTGGTCATTGAGAAGCGCAAGTGCCGCTGTTGTTCCAGGTGCACCAGCTCTCTCAAGTCCGATCTCCTCCAAAATCTCCGCTACAGAATCGCCAATAGCCGGTGTCGGGGCAAGGGAAAGATCTACAATACCAAACGGCACATCCAGACGTCTGGATGCCTCACGTGCAACCAGCTGGCCTACTCGTGTTACCTTAAATGCTGTACGTTTGATCATCTCACAGAGGGTTCCGAAATCTTTTCCGCGAACCTGCTCCAGAGCTTTCTTTACAACACCGGGACCGCTGACACCTACATTGATAATGCAATCTGCCTCTGTGACACCGTGGAAAGCTCCTGCCATGAACGGGTTATCATCCGGAGCATTACAGAACACTACCAGCTTGGCACATCCAAGGGAATCCTGGTCCTTGGTAGCCTCTGCTGTTGCAAGCACAATTTCTCCCATCAGCTTGACAGCGTCCATGTTGATACCAGTCTTGGTAGAACCTACGTTTACAGAGCTGCAGACACGCTCAGTCTCTGCCATAGCCTGTGGGATAGAACGGATCAGAAGCTCCTCTGCAGGTGTCATTCCTTTGCTTACCAGTGCAGAATAGCCGCCGATAAAGTTAACGCCGACTTCCTTGGCACATTTATCGAGAGTTCTTGCGATGGTTACAAAATCCTCCGGCTTCTTGCATGCAGCACCACCTACCAGTGCGATCGGTGTTACGGAGATTCGTTTATTGACAACCGGGATTCCGTATTCAGTAGCGATCTCATCACCGGTAGCTACCAGATTTCTGGCCTTTGTGGTGATCTTGTCATATATTTTCTGATTCAGTGCGTCAAGGTCAGGATCAATGCAGTCCAGAAGGCTGATACCCATGGTGATGGTACGCACATCCAGATTCTCCTGCTCTATCATTTTGTTTGTCTCGTTTACCTCAAAAATATTGATCATTTTATTTTCTCCCTGATGATTGGTGTAAGATAGGTATGTAATAAAATAACTGTATAGCTGTCAGCTTTATCACACTCTGTGCATCATGTTAAAGATGTCCTCGTGCTGGCAGTGGATCACTACACCGATCTCTTTGCCAAGATTCTCAAGCTCTTTTGCAAGTGTGCCTCCGTCCTTCTCACATTTCGCTGTATCTGCGATCATCATCATGTTGAAATACCCCTGAACGATGGTCTGAGAAATATCCAGAATGTTAACCTGATTCTCTGCAAGGTATGTACAAACCTTCGCGATAATTCCTACTGTGTCATTTCCTACTACTGTGATAATTGTCTTCTTCATCGTTTTTTCCTTTCTACACTGTGATTATTTCTGATATATGATCCCGCTTCGCTACCTGGATCTTAAAATCCCTGGAGCGGTACGGGTTGTCACCAAATGTTACCTCCGAGCACACGGTCTCATAGGCAAGTTCCTCGTAGTTGTTCTCCCGGCTCAAGTGCCCGAGAAAAACAGCTTTCAGATTATCATGGAGGATCCGGCAGAGCAGCCGGCCGGCATTCTCATTGGAGAGATGGCCTCTGTCACCTAAGATCCTCTGTTTCAGATAATAAGGGTATTTTCCAACCTGCAGCATCCGGATATCGTGGTTGGCTTCCAAAAGCACCGCATCCAGATTCTCAAGGTTTTTAACAATATAATCATTATATTTTCCAAGGTCTGTGGCAATTCCCACAGAATGTTCTCCGCATTCCAGACGGTAGCCTACCGGCTGTGCCGCATCGTGCGGAATCGTAAACGGATTTATCGTCAGATCTTTGATCTCAAAGGGTTCATCTTCGCGGATCTCATGGATCAGTCCCTCCGGCATTTTTCCAAGTGATTTCATGTGAAGCATGGCATCTGCAGTTCCACCTGTAGTGTAGATCGGAATTCCGTATTTTCTGGAAATCACGCCAAGCCCCTTGATATGGTCGGAATGTTCATGGGTGATCAGGATACCATCTACATCTTTTCCTGTAAGGTCCAGGGAATTCAGGCCTTTCTCAACGCCCTTTCCGCTGATTCCCACATCTACCAGAACATGTGCTTCCTCAGATCCCACATAAATACAGTTTCCGCTGCTTCCACTGGCAATACTACAAAGTCTCATTTCTTTCTATCCCTTCTCTGATCTGTCTCCGGGTCTCCAAAAGATCTCCGTTATTTTCGATCACATAATCGGTGTTTTCCCGGAAAACCTGGTCGGAAACCTGGTTTTTGATGATGCCAAGAGATTTTTCCCTAGAATATCCACGGTTCTCCATCAGTCTCTGTATCCGGATTTCCTCTTCTGTATACACATACCAGACCTCATCACAGAATTCCTGGTATTTCTCCTCCAGAAAAAGTGCCGCCTCCACAACACAGATTTCTCTTCCGGCTTCTCTCTGCTCCTGAATAAGACGCAGGATTCTGCTTTTCACAGCCGGATGAATGATCCCATTCAATTTCAAAAGCATCTCCTTATCTGTGAATACTACATCAGAAATCCGCTTCCGGTCAATAGTTTTATCTTTTTTTATGGTTTCTTTTCCGAACAATCCGATCACTGCATCGTAACATTCCTCGCCCGGTTCCATTAAAATATGCCCGATCTGGTCTGCCTGTATCACATATGCGCCGAAATCTTTTTCCATGATTCCAAGCACTGTACTTTTCCCGGCACCTACGCCGCCGGTTACTCCGATCACTCTCATTTATTTCGCCTCATACCAGTTGTCTCCCTGATGCATATCCACGTCAAGCTCCACTTTAAGTTCCGCGGCACCCGTCATCTCCTCTTCCAGGATACGGGATACCTCTTCAATCTCTTCTTTTTTGGTTTCGATCAGAAGCTCATCGTGTACCTGCAGCACCAGTCTTGACTGCAATCCTTCTTTTTTCATTCGTTCGTAAACATGATTCATGGCAATCTTGATAATATCTGCCGCAGTTCCCTGAATCGGGGAATTCATTGCCACACGCTCTCCGAAAGAACGCTGCATGAAGTTACTGGATTTCAGTTCCGGTACCGGACGTCGTCTGCCAAACATGGTTGTAACATAGCCATACTCTTTGCCGTCTTTTACAAGGCCATCAAGAAATCCCTTGATTTTCGGATATGTCTCGAAATATTTTTCAATATAGGCTGCTGCCTCTTTTCTTGTAATGCTTAAATCCTGACTCAGTCCGAAAGAGCTGATACCGTACACGATTCCGAAGTTTACAGCCTTTGCATTTCGTCTCTGAAGCGGTGTCACCTCATCCAGCGGCACATGAAATACCTGAGATGCGGTAAGGCGATGGATATCTTCCGCCTCTCTGTATGCCTGGATCAGCTTCTCATCCCCGGACATATGGGCCAGCACACGCAGCTCGATCTGGGAATAATCCGCATCCAGGAACACATACCCATCCTCCGGCACAAAAACCTTACGGATCAGTCTTCCCAGCTCCATACGTACCGGAATGTTCTGAAGATTCGGCTCTGTACTGCTGATACGTCCGGTAGCTGTGATCGTCTGGTTAAAAGTAGAGTGAATTCGTCCGTCTTTTCCGATCACATTTCCAAGTCCGTCGGCATAAGTGGATTTCAACTTCGTCAGCTGGCGGTATTCCAGGATATCTTTCACAATGACATGCTCCGGTGCCAGCTTATCAAGAATGTCTGCTGCTGTGGAATATCCTGTTTTTGTCTTCTTGCCACCTGGAAGTCCAAGCTTTTCAAAAAGAATCACTCCAAGCTGCTTCGGTGAGTTAATATTAAACTCTTCTCCTGCCTCCTGCCAGATCGTTTTTTCCAGCTCCTGTATCCGGACACTCAGCTTCTCACCATAGCTTTTCAGCTCTTCACCTTTTACGGCAATTCCCCATTTCTCCATGGAATCCAGGGTAAACACAAGCGGAAGCTCAATCTCATCGTAGACTTTTCGCATTCCGGTCTCATCCAGCCTGCGAAGGAGCTCCTCTCGGGCCATATATGGCACAAAAGCCTGATAGCAGGCATAATTTCCAAGCCCCTCCATCTCATCCTCCCAGGCTTTCTTAAGAGATGTTTTTCCAAGAAGATCTTCTTTGGCCGGAAGCATCATTCCATTCAGATATTCTCTTGCCATATCATCATGGGTATAAGAGGATTTCAGAGGATTCAGAAGATACGCTGCGATTCCTGCGTCAAAAACCTGCTCTGGTTTTGTAAGTGCAACATGCTTCAGAGCAGCCTTGATATCCATGGCACAGATCACGGTCTCCTGCGCCAGTTTTTCGATCTTTGTGCAAAGGTATTCTCCTGTGAGAAGTCCCCCCACCGGAATCTGATAGATCTCATTTTCATCCAGTACAAGTCCCACTGAGTATACTTCTTCCTGGTCTGCAAGAACGGAAATTCCCACCTGATCCTTCTTCCCGGCTTTTTCAAAAAGGGCCTCTACACCGGAAAGATCATTACAGGTAAAAAATTCCAGCTCCATAGAGGAATCTGCTGCTGTGGCCGGGTCAAAACGGTTCAGCATGTTCTTAAATTCCAAACGCTTACACAACTCATAGGCTTCCGGTGTATATGGATTCTCCACTTTAGCCTTCTCGTAGGAAAATTCAAGAGGGCTGTCTGTATTAATGGTCGCAAGCTCCTTGGAAAGCTGTGCCATGTCATAATGCTCACGAAGTGATTCTTTCGCCTTGTTTGGCTTCACTTCTTCCAGATGTTCATGTGCATTCTCAATAGAGCCAAACTGTACGATCATTTTCGTGGCAGTCTTCTCTCCTACTCCCGGGATTCCCGGAATATTATCAGAGCTGTCCCCCATCAGAGCTTTCAGTTCTATGATCTGCGGTGGTGTTACCTGATATTTTTCCAGAACCTCCGCTGTGTGATAATTCTCAATGGTGGTCTTGCCGCGAACAGTCTTGGGCAGACGGATCAGAACCTTATCAGTAGCCAGCTGAAGAAGATCCCTGTCTCCGGAAAGGATTGTTACATCCATGCCTTTCGCTTCGCTTCTTCGCGCGACTGTTCCAAGAAGATCATCCGCTTCATATCCCTCCAGGGACATGATATTGATTCCCATGGCAGAAAGCATCTCCTTGATCAACGGCACCTGTTCCCGAAGCTCTTCCGGCATAGGCTTACGGGTTCCCTTGTAAGCCTCGTATCTCTTATGGCGGAAGGTTGGTGCACTCAGGTCAAACGCAACGGTTAAATATTCCGGTTTTTCTTCTTCCATAATTCTGAACATAATGTTCAGGAACCCATATACAGCTCCTGTATGACGGCCTTCTGCATTGGTAAGATCCGGTAATCCGTAAAACGCACGGTTCAAAATGCTGTGTCCGTCGATCAGTAATATTTTTTCACTCAAACTATATTCCCTCCTTAAGCTCCAGGATCACGAAAATGAGAAAAACAGCCAACGCTGCAATAAGCGCGCAGACAGCCACTGCTGCTACTGCTCTGTGAAATTTCTTTCTGCGGATATATCTTCTGGATTTCCGGATATCCTCTTCCAGCAGTCCCTTAAAATCCAGAACGGATTCTTCCTGCTTCTCATCCAGCTGTTCCATGGCTTTATGCACGATAAAATAAGTGGCAAGCTCATCGTAACAGGAGGAACAGTTTTCAATATGCTCCAGAAACTCCTCCAGCTCATTGACAGAAAGCGCATGACCTATATATTTATTAACCATTCCCTCAGCAGTACGACAGTCCATATTTTTCCCTCTCTTTACTGTTTCGTAATTGTTTACCATTATAACGAATTAAACTGTGAATGACAAGAACAGTTTCATTGCAAAAAAGTTCGAGGACTGTAAAGATCTGTATCCTACAGTTTCCTCGAACTTTCTGTCCGTTTTTCTCTGTAATTATAAAGCTTATAAGCTGTCTGTATCCTGTGTGTTCTCATCGGAAGCAGTAATCTCCACCGGTGGCTCATTAAGGATCTTCATAAATTCCTCGCCTGTAATCGTCTCATGTTCATAAAGATATTTGGCGATCTCGTGAAGCTTACCAATGTTATCTGTCAGGATCTTCGTAGCTTTCTCATGCTCTCTTCTTACCAGCTCAACGACCTTTTTATCCAGAAGTGTCTGGGTCTCAAAGGAGCAGGTAAGGCTGGCATCTCCGCCCAGGTACTGATTGCTTACATTCTCCATGGCAACCATATCAAATTCATCGCTCATACCATAGCGGCTGATCATGGCTCTTGCGATCTTGGTCGCCTGCTCGATGTCATTGGATGCTCCTGTTGTAACAGAATGGAAGATCAGCTCCTCTGCTGCGCGACCACCTGTAAAGGTTGCGATCTTGTTCTCCAGTTCCTCTTTTGACATCAGGAAATGTTCCTGTTCATCTACTTGCATGGTATAACCAAGAGCACCTGAAGTACGTGGAATAATGGTGATCTTGTGAACCGGAGCAGAATCTGTCTGTTTGGCTGCAACCAGTGCATGCCCTACCTCATGGTAGGAAACGATCAGCTTCTCCTTATTGGAAAGCACACGGTTCTTCTTCTGATATCCGGCAATGACAACCTCGATACTTTCCTCAAAATCTGCCTGTGTGGCAAATTTCCGTCCGTCACGGACTGCACGGAGTGCTGCCTCATTGACGATATTGGCAAGCTCTGCGCCGGAAGCACCAACAGCTGCCTTGGCGATCTCATCAAAACGGACGCTGTCCGCGATCTTGATCTTTTTCGCATGAACCTTAAGGATCTCTTCACGACCCTGAAGGTCCGGAAGCTCAACCGGAATTCTTCTGTCAAAACGTCCCGGACGAAGAAGTGCAGGATCCAGGGAATCCGGTCTGTTGGTAGCTGCCAGGATCACAACGCCCTTGGAGCCATCAAAGCCGTCCATCTCAGTAAGCAGCTGGTTCAGTGTCTGCTCACGCTCATCGTTTCCGCCACCCATTCCGGCACCATCACGTTTCTTACCAATGGTATCGATCTCATCGATAAATACGATACATGGGGCTTTCTCATTGGCCTGTTTAAAAAGATCACGGACCTTGGCAGCACCCATACCAACAAACATCTCCACAAACTCAGATCCGGAGATGGAGAAGAACGGAACTTCCGCCTCACCGGCAACAGCCTTGGCAAGAAGTGTCTTACCGGTTCCTGGAGGACCTACAAGAAGTGCTCCTTTCGGCATGGAAGCACCGATTTCTCTGTACTTCTGCGGATTATGAAGAAAATCTACGATCTCGGTCAGAAGCTCCTTGGCCTCATCTTCTCCGGCTACATCCGAAAATTTGATTCCTGTGGAAGATTTTACATAGACCTTTGCGTTGCTTTTTCCGAAAGACATCATTCCTCCCGGACCGCCATTACCCATGGAGCTCATCATCTTCTTACTAAGCCAGCGACCCAGCAGAATAAAGATTGCGATAGGAAGTACATACCCCAGGATCAGCGACAAAAACAGGGACTGTCTCTGCGGTGCAGTTCCCTCAATACTTACGCCTGCATCATAAAGATGCTGTACAAGATCCTGATCATCCACTGACACGGTCTTACAGTAGACATCATTTCCGTCTACCTTCATGGTATAATAGATATAATCGGTATCGATCGTTGCCTCATATACTTTTCCTCTGTCTACGGCTTTCAGGAAGGTGGTATAATCTGTCTCTCTCACACTTCTTTCTGAAAGGGCAGGAAGAGCAAAAACATTAAGCAGAATAATGATCACGACCGCAATAATATAATATACATATATCGGCCGTTTCTCTGGTTTTTTGGAATTCAGATTCATGCAGTCTCCTCCGTTATCTTATAGTATATTGCTATATCCACAGTGCTATATCAGGTGGTACAGCTTTGTAGCACACTGTACCACTTTTTTCAGTCTATTTCAAGGAGGGCACCTCCGATTTCATAAACTTTTTAGAATTGGAAATTTTTCCATATAATTCCACAATTCTAAAAAAAATCCTTGCAAATCATTTTTCTCTGTGTTAGTATAATAAACGGTTATGCCGCTGTGGCGGAATTGGCAGACGCACTTGACTCAAAATCAAGCGGAGCAATCCGTGCCGGTTCGAGTCCGGCCAGCGGCATTAACATTTAGGAACCTGACAGAGCAATCTGCTAGGTTTTTGTCATATAAAGGGACAAAAAACAAACGAAAGGAATGAAAAAATTGGAAAAAGACAAAAGTTTTTTGGGTACAGAGCCTGTAGGAAAACTGCTCCTTCGTCTTGCACTTCCTACCGTAGCCGCACAGCTGATCAACATGCTTTACAACATTGTAGATCGTATTTACATTGGCCATATTCCAGGGGACGGTGCCTTGGCACTGACCGGCGTCGGCGTCTGTATGCCACTCATCATGGTCGTATCTGCCTTTGCTGCACTTGTCGGTAACGGCGGCGCTCCCAGAGCCAGTATCTTTATGGGAAAGAATGACACCGATAAGGCAGAACATACGCTTGGAAACTGTTTCACCATGCAGATCATCATTTCTGTGATCCTTACCGCTATCCTTCTTCTTGGAAACCGCAGCTTCCTTCTGGCTTTCGGTGCAAGCACAAACACCATTGATTTCGCTGTGGGCTATATGAATATTTATGCAATCGGAACTATTTTCGTCCAGTTAACGCTTGGCATGAATAATTTTATCACAGCTCAGGGCTTCGCAAAAACAGGCATGCTTTCCGTTCTGATCGGTGCAGTCGCCAATATCCTCCTGGATCCGGTCTTTATTTTCGGTTTCCACATGGGAGTTCGCGGTGCTGCTCTCGCAACGGTGATCTCACAGGCACTTTCCTGTATCTGGGTGCTTTCTTTCCTCTTTGGAAAAAAGACATTTCTGCGTCTTCGAAAAAGCACTCTGAAGCTGAAAGGAGAGATTCTTCTGCCATGTATGGCTCTTGGTTCCTCCCTCTTTGTCATGCAGCTCAGTGAAAGCATCATTTCCGTCTGCTACAACTCTTCTCTTCTGAAATATGGCGGAGATGTGGCGGTTGGAGCCATGACCATTCTTACCAGTGTTATGCAGTTTGCCATGCTTCCTCTTCAGGGACTGGGACAGGGTGCTCAGCCTATTATCAGCTACAATTACGGTGCCCGCAACGAAAAACGTGTACGTGCCACATTTAAGCTTCTTTTGAAAACAAGCGTTACCTACTCTGTGATCCTGTGGCTGATCATCATGATCTTCCCGCAGATCTTCGCCGGAATGTTCACCTCTGACAGTACACTGCTTGCTTTTACAAAAACATCTCTCCGCATTTACATGGCTGTTGTATTTATCTTCGGCATCCAGATTGCATGCCAGATGACCTTTATCTCTCTTGGACGAGCTAAAGATTCCATTATCGTAGCCATTGTCCGGAAATTCGTACTTGTTATCCCGCTGATCTATATTCTGCCCCATATTTTCCGGGCCGATCAGACAAACGCGGTTTACATGGCTGAACCGGTTGCCGATATACTGGCCGTTACTTTTACTGTTATCCTTTTCTCATTCGAGTTCCGGAAAGCTATGGCAGAGATCTCCGGCATCCAGAAATAACTGCATAAATATACCTACATAACAAAAGACCCTCCTGCATGTGATCAGATTCAACATACCCGGAAGGTCTTTTGTTAAGATCTCCTAATCTCTATTTTATTTCAGCTCATCCTCATCCTGAAGAAGTTTCTCGAAGATCGGGAAGCAGTCAAATGTCGCAAAATAATCTCTCGGTGTCTCGGCACGGCGGATCATCTCGAAGCTTCCGTCCTCATGAAGAAGGATCTCAGAAGATTTCAGTTTACCATTGTAATTATAACCCATAGCGAAACCATGTGCACCTGCATCATGGATCACAAGAAGATCTCCCATATCGATTTTCGGAAGCATACGGTCAATGGCAAATTTATCATTATTCTCGCAGAGAGAACCTGTCACATCATATTTGTGATCACATGGCTCATTCTCCTTGCCCATAACTGTGATGTGATGATAAGCACCATACATAGCCGGACGCATCAGATTAACTGCGCAGGCATCTACACCGATATACTCCTTGTGTGTGTGCTTCTCATGAATTGCTTTTGTGACAAGGCAGCCATACGGACCCATCATAAAACGTCCAAGCTCTGTATAAATTGCCACATCGCCCATTCCCTCCGGAACAAGTACCTCTTCATAAACCTTCCGGACACCTTCACCGATCACACGGATATCGTTCGGCTCCTGATCCGGTTTGTAAGGAATTCCGATTCCGCCGGAAAGGTTAATGAATTTAATGTGTGCGCCTGTTTCTTTCTGAAGTTTAACAGCAAGCTCGAACATAACCTTTGCAAGCATCGGATAATAATCATTTGTTACGGTGTTGCTGGCAAGGAATGCATGAATTCCGAACTCTTTGGCTCCTTTGGATTTCAGGATACGGAATGCATCAAAGATCTGCTCTGTGGTCATTCCATATTTTGCATCTCCAGGATTATCCATGATACCGTTGCTGATCTTGAATACTCCGCCCGGATTGTAACGGCAACTGATCACTTCCGGAATTTTTCCAAGTGCTTTCTCAACAGTCTCAATATGTGTGATATCATCCAGGTTGATGATTCCACCGATCTCATCTGCATATTTGAACTCCTTCGCCGGTGTATCATTGGAGGAGAACATGATGTCGCCTTTTTTGCAGCCTACTGCCTTGGCCATCATGAGCTCAGTTGCAGAGGAGCAGTCACAGCCGCAACCGTACTCCTGAAGAATATTGATCAGATATGGGTTCGGTGTTGCCTTTACTGCAAAAAACTCCTTGAAGCCTTTATTCCATGCAAATGCTTCTTTCAGTGCTTTTGCATTCTCACGGATTCCTTTCTCATCGTAGAGATGAAAAGGTGTCGGGTATTTCTCAGTAATCTCGTTCAGTTTCTCAAGTGTCACAAATGGTACTTTTTTCATAATAACTGCCTCTCCTGTTTCGTTTCATTACTGGCGTTTTCAGAGTATTTGCCCTAATGCCCGGTAATCTTATTTTGCCTCGATCACGTGCATCATATTTGTGACTGCACCCTGACCGTTTGTCATGTTGGTCGCAGGGTCTCCTGCTGTAAATACAACAAGGTCTCCTCTGTGGATCAGATGACGGGTACGAACCACGTTCATGGCCTGTGATATGATATGGTCTGTTGTGTCTCTTTCATATCCTTTCAGAGGTGTTACACCCCAGATCAGCTGAAGTTTATGCTGGATCGTTGCGCTCGGTGTGATCGCATAGATCGGAACCTTCGGTCGGAAATTAGAAATCAGTCTGGCTGTATTTCCGCTCATGGTAGGTGTTACAATGGCGTCTGCCTTCAGGTTCTTGGCTGTACGTACAGCTGCAAGACCTACAGCACTGGAGATCTGCTCTCTTCCGTCCATGGAACGATGCTCAATAAATACCTTATAATCCAGGTGTGGCTCTGTCATCTCTGCGATCTCAGCCATCATACGAAGGGCATCAACCGGATATTTACCTGCTGCTGTCTCACCGGAAAGCATGATCGCATCGGTTCCGTCATAGATCGCATTAGCCACATCGGCTACCTCTGCACGGGTAGGACGCGGGTTACGGATCATGGAATCCAGCATCTGTGTTGCCGTAATAACCGGTGTGTAATGCTCATTACACTTACGGATGATCTCTTTCTGGATATGTGGTACCTGGCTGGCCGGGATCTCTACACCAAGATCTCCTCGCGCAACCATGATTCCGTCAGAAACCTCAATGATAGAATCAATATTTTCGACACCCTCTGCGTTCTCGATCTTGGCAATGATACCGATATCGTGACCGCCGTTGTCATCCAAAAGCTGACGGATCTCACGGATTACTGCGGAAGAACGGACAAAAGATGCTGCAATGAAATCAAATTTCTGCTCAATACCAAAAAGAATATCACTCTTATCCTGCTCTGTGATTCCCGGAAGATTTACTTTTACGTAAGGTACATTTACACCCTTCTTCTCTCCCAGCTCACCACCATTAAGGATCTTGCAGATGATATCGGTTCCTTTAATCTCCTGAACCTCAAGCTCGATCAGTCCGTCATCAATGAGGATTCTGTTTCCCGGTTTTACATCTTTATAAAGTGTCTCATATGTTATGGCAACTTTTTTGTCGTCACCCTCAAAATCACCGATTCCAAGCACAAACTGGTTCCCTGATTCCAGTTTTACTTTCTGCCCGTCCTTTAAAAGTCTGGTACGGATCTCCGGTCCTTTTGTATCAAGAAGCATAGCGATAGGCATATCCAGTTTCTCACGAAGCTCCTTGATCATGTCCACACGGCCCTTCTGCTCCTCATGGTCTCCATGAGAAAAGTTGAATCTGGCAATGTCCATTCCATTCTCCATAAGAGCCTTCAGTGTTTCCCTGTTGTTGCTGGCAGGTCCAAGTGTACAGATGATCTTCGTTCTTTTCATTTTGAATATCCTCCCTCTTTTTTCATGTTACTGTACGTGTTTGTGCGTAAATAAATGATCCTGGCAATATTCATAATTCCCCTTGCACTTTGAGCAGAAACGGAATTCCAGATTTGGATCGTCCTTCTCCGTGCGTCCGCAGATCGCACATTTGTGTTTGGCAATTCCGTCCGGACCATAGCCCGTTCTTGTAGGAGCCATAGCTTTTTTGAACTGCTGTCTTCTGTGAATCTCCTTCGGATTATAACGGTTCATATCCCGTGTACTGAAATAGAAAATCACAAAATTCAAAAGCGATGCCACGATCGGGACAACGCCTACCCAAAGTCCTGCTCTAAGATAGGATACAATATCCCATGCGATAAAAAGTCCATATATAAATGCCATCCATTTCATCTTGATCGGAATAACAAACATAAGCAGAAGCTGCAGATCCGGATATGTGACCGCATATGCAAGGAAAATAGAAAGGCTGATATAGTACGTTGTGAAGATGCTTCCATATGGAACCATAAAACCGCCGATTGTTACATAACCACCTGTAAACGCATACAGAAGTACCGCTGCGATCACGGTAAACAGAAATCCCGAAAAAATATACAATGTATACCGGAAGGTTCCCCAGGTACGCTCCAGTGAAGTACCGATCGGATAGTAAAAGAAAAAGATAGCCAGAAGAAACATCAGAAGATTGCCTGTTCCTCCAACACTGGAAGGTGGATAGATCACCCATGTCACAAGACGCCAGATCTGTCCCTTCATGACCATGGACATATCCAAGCTCATCATATTTAAGACTCCCGGTGCAAACATGGCCAGAAAATATCCCAGCACGTAACATCCAATGATATAGACCGTCAGATTCGGGATTCCAAATCTTCCAAACTTACGTTCAAGTTTGTTGATAAATTTCATTAAAATCTCCTTTCAGAAAATCTTCAAAAAATCAGAAAAATCGCTTCTTGGAAAGAATGATCGCTGCCACAGCACTGATTGCTACTGAGAACAGGATAATGATCAGAAATCCCCAGGAACTCTGAGACAACGGCATACCGGAACCGGCTACGTTCATTCCATAGGCACTGAACACGATCGTCGGAATGCTCATAACGATCGTGATAATCGCCAGAACCTTCATGACGATGTTCATATTATTGGAAATAATAGACGCAAAAGCATCCATGGTTCCATTCAGAATTCCGCTGTACACATTAGCCATTTCGATTGCCTGCTTGTTCTCTGTGATAACATCCTCCAGAAGATCCGTATCCTCCGGATATTTCTTGATGCTGTCAATCTTCAGAAGTTTCTCCAGCACGACCTCATTGGATCGGAGTGATGTGATAAAGTATGTCAGGGATTTCTGCAGCTCAAGGAGCTCAATCAGCTCCTCATTTCTTGTGGAAAGGTGCAGCTTCTCTTCCACCTGCTCACTCTTCTTGTCAATAATACGCAGATAACGCAGGTACATACTCGCATTTCTGTAAAGGATCTGGAAAATAAAACGGGTCTTCATATAGGTAAAAAAGCTCCGTACTCTTCCCTCCATAAATCTGGTCAGAACCGGGGTGTCCTCCAGGCAGACAGTAAAGATCATGGAATTTGTAACGATAATACCAAGAGGAATCGTTCCATACCAGTCCTTATCATTACGTTCCTCAATCATAGGTACATCCACCAAGATCAGTGTATAATTATCCTCAACTTCGATACGTGACCGTTCTTCCTCATCCAAAGGGGATCGCAGATCGTCAACCTCTATATCAAACTTCTCGGAAAATTCAAAAATCCCTGTTGCCGTCGGATTCGTCAGCGCAATCCAGCAGCCCTCCTCCGGTTCCTGTATCTGGTGGATGGCTCCGTCTATTGTCTTATAAATCCTTACCACGATTTCACTTCCCTTCTTTTGCTTTTCTTTTGCCAGGGCAAAATTCATTTTTCATTATAAATAGTCAAAATAGCTTTGTCAATTCATACATTTTTATTTTATGGAAGCTTTCTTATAATTTCACATGATCTTTACATAAAAATTCATTCTGCTTTCCCCGCTTCTTTACATTTTTTCCTGCTTCCTATATAATAATTCCAGAATTCCAACGAAAGGAAGTTATACAAATGAGTCAGTCATCATTCGGAAAAAAATTCGTAGTTACCACCTGGGGCGAATCTCATGGAAAGGCGATCGGTGCTGTTCTTGACGGCTGTCCTGCCGGACTTTCCCTCTGCGAGGAGGATATCCAGGTTTTTCTTGACCGCCGTAAACCCGGTCAGAGTCGTTACACAACCGCCCGTAAGGAAGGCGATCTGGTCGAGATCCTTTCTGGCGTTTTCGAGGGAAAAACCACCGGAACCCCGATTTCTCTTCTGATCCGCAACACAGACCAGCGTTCCAGGGATTATGGAAACATCGCATATTCCTATCGCCCGGGACATGCTGATTTCACCTTCGACCAGAAATACGGTTTCCGTGACTACCGTGGCGGCGGCCGTTCTTCCGGACGTGAAACAGCCGGACGTGTAGCAGCCGGTGCCATCGCCATCAAACTTTTAAATGAACTTGGCATTACCTTCACTACCTACGCAAAATCCATTGGTCCTGTAGAAATTCAGACTTTTTCGGAAGAAGAGATCCGTAACAATTCTCTTTGTATGCCAGATGCCGCTGCTGCTGAAAAAGCCTCCGCATATCTGGAAAAATGTCTGGAAAATCAGGACAGTGCAGGCGGAGTCATTGAATGCCGGATCAAAAATGTTCCGGCTGGTCTCGGCGATACGGTTTTTGATAAGCTGGACGCTACTCTTGCCCATGCCATTATGTCTATCGGTGCTGTAAAAGCTGTGGAAATTGGCGATGGTATCCAGGTAAGTCAACTTACCGGTTCCCAGGACAATGACGGTTTTACCCAAGAGAACGGTATTATCTCAAAAACCTCCAACCATGCCGGCGGTATCATGGGTGGTATGAGTGACGGAAGCGACATCATCCTTCGCGCCCATATCAAACCTACACCGTCCATCAGTCAGCCACAGGCTACTGTAACCAGTGCAGGAGAAAAACTTGATCTTGAGATCAAGGGACGCCACGATCCTGTGATTGTTCCGCGGGCAGTCGTTGTTGTAGAGGCCATGGCTGCTCTTACGATCACCGATGCGCTTTTTGCCAATATGAGTGCACGCATGGATCGCATCCATGAGTTTTATCACAGGTAGATTCGTCCAATATTAGAAAAAGACAGACTCCGGGAAAAGTGTTCGCTCGTCCCTGAGCCTGTCTTTTTTGTATGTCTGTTAAATTTTATTCTTCAGTACTTTCCTCGGAAGTATTCTCCCACATATCCGGTACCGGCCAGATATGGATACAGTTCGGTGTCTCAATCTTTCTCGGCTTCTCATTCATCATGATGATATTTTTCTCATAATCCACCGTAAAGACTGTGATACTGTCGCTTCCATGGTTTGCAATAGCAATGTGCTTATTGTCCGGGAAGATCATAAGATCCTTCGGATAATCACCGCTGATCGGAAGTGTAAATTTCTTTGTCAGAAGACCAGTTTCCTGATTTACCGCATACATGGTCACAGTATTCTCACCTGCTGTTGTACAGAAAAGATATTTGCCGTCTGCGGAAAGAGAGATACCGGAAGCTGCATTGTGGATCGCGTCGTTGGCATCTTCCTTGCCAAGAGTGGTGATACTCTGCAGAAGCTCGAATTCCGGGTTCTTGCCGCTTCCGTCATAGCTGTACACCTTAACCTCGTTGCTCAGCTCAAAAAGAAGATATGCGAATCTTCCGTCATCACTGAAACGGATAATACGCGGACCGCTTTCTCTCGGGCAGCGTAAGATATCAACCAGCTCTAACTTATCTTTCTTCTTGTTGATCCGGTAGATCTTAACCTGATCGATACCGTTATCTACTGCACACAGATATTTGTTATCCGGAGTAGGGCGGACACAGTTTACATGCGGACGGAAGTTACGCTCTGCAACACTTCCCAGTCCCTTGTGGAACACACCGTCCATAACACTTCCCAGACGGCCGTCTTTATGTGTATGTACAACCGTTACCTTGCCATCATGATAGCCTGCTACATAGAGATATCTTCCGTCTACATCTGTTGCAAGATAACAGCCACGCATTCCGTTGATATCTACACTGTTAATACGGGAAAGATCTCCATTCTCATCTCTCTTGAATACGGCTACACCCTCATCCTCGATGGAGTACAGATATTTACCGTTCTTGGAGATTGCCAGGTGAGAGGCATTGCTGACCTCGACCTCGCTGCGTTCTGTAAGTGTTCCATTCTCTACGTCTACATCATATACCTGAATTCCTTTACTGGTTCCGTGAGTATAGGTTCCCACGTAAGCCACGTACTTCTTTTTTCCCATAAGCTTCTGGCCTCCTGCTTTCACATTCATTGCGTATTCTTATGTCTATTTTATCACAAAGCTTTGGTAAGAACAAGTTTCCTGACTGTTATCTTTGTGTAAATTCCCGTGCAAAAATGTCATTCTATGAATTACAGATCTCCTAGTGCACCTCTCATGGCTTCCAGTGTCTGATCGATCACTTCGTCGGTATGAGCAGTGGAAAGGAACATGGCCTCAAACTGTGATGGAGCCAGATGGATACCTCTCTTCAGCATTCCCTTAAAGTATTTTGCAAAGAGATCAAGATTGGAAGTTTTTGCAGAAACATAATCCTTTACTTCCTGATCTGTAAAGAAGATGCTTGCCAGGGAAGAATTATAATTCACCTGATACGGGAGACCTTTTTCTTCCACGATTTTCTTCAGGCCACCATAAAGCTTCTCGCCTTTTGCTTCCAGTTCTTTGTAGATTTCCTGATGCTCATAGAGATATTTCAGCTGTGTAAAGCCTGCAGCCATAGCTACCGGGTTTCCGCTTAAGGTTCCTGCCTGATATACCGGGCCGCATGGTGAGATCAGATCCATGATCTCCTTACGTCCGCCGTAAGCGCCTACTGGCATTCCCGCACCGATGATCTTTCCATAAGTAACAAGATCCGGGCGGATACCAAAATATTCTGCCGCACCGCCGAAAGCAAGACGGAATCCTGTAATAACCTCATCAAAGATCAGCAGACAGTTATGCTCATCACAGAGTTCACGAAGTCTTTTTAAGAAACCTGGTTTCGGAGGAACAACACCCATGTTAGCTCCAACCGCTTCCACGATCACTGCTGCCACATTTCCCTCTGCCTCTTTGAGAAGTGCTTCCACGCTGTCTGCGTCATTATAAACAGCAGTCATGGTATCCTGTGTACAGCCCTTCGGAACACCGGCACTGTCCGGAACACCGCTTGCCATTACACCGGAGCCTGCACTTACCAGAAGACAGTCACTGTGTCCATGGTAACAGCCGGCAAACTTGATGATCTTATCTTTTCCTGTGAAACCTCTAGCTGCACGAATTGCACTCATTACTGCTTCTGTTCCGGAGTTTACCATACGGATCATATCCACATGAGGAATGCGCTCACAGATATATTCTGCGATCTCCACCTCGATCTCTGTGGCACAGCCAAAGCTCAGACCATTCTCACAGGCCTTGATCACGCTCTCGCGGATCGCCGGGAAATTATGGCCAAGGATCATCGGTCCCCAGGAATCAATGTAATCTACATAACGGTTTCCATCTACGTCATAAACATAGCATTTGTCTGCTTTTTCAATAAAACGTGGTGCCTCTCCGATCGCCCCGTAGGATCTTACCGGACTGTTTACACCACCTGGAATTCTTTTTACTGCACGTTCAAATAACTGCTCTGATCTTGTCATCAGCCGATTCTCCCTTCGTCCATAAGCTTAGCAAGAAGCTCTGCATAGTAGGTAAGATAAATCTGTGCTCCGGAACGGAATGCTCCTGTTGCCATCTCTCCTACAATACGCTCCTCATCGATCCATCCGTTTGCTGCGGCGGCTTTCACCATGGCGTACTCACCGCTGACACTGTAGGCTGCAACCGGTACGTTGGTTGCCTCTTTTACCTGCCAGATCATATCCTGGTATGCAAGAGCCGGTTTTACCATGATGATATCTGCGCCCTCTTCCACATCTGCAAGTGCTTCCTTCAGGCCCTCTCTGCTGTTGTGGGGATCCATCTGATAGCTCTTTCTATCTCCAAAAGACGGGGCTGAATCTGCTGCTTCACGGAACGGACCATAAAAGGCAGAAGCATATTTTACCGCATAGGACATAATCGGTGTGGTGTAGTGTCCTGCCTTGTCCAGGCACTGACGGATCGCTGCCACACGGCCGTCCATCATGTCAGACGGTGCTACCATATCTGCACCTGCCTCTACATGAGACAGAGCTGTCTTTGCCAGAAGATCCAGGGTCTTATCATTGTCCACATCGTGGCCGCAGAGAACACCGCAGTGGCCGTGAGAAGTGTATTCACACATGCACACATCTGTCACATAATAAAGCTTCGGAAATTTCTCTTTTGCAACGCGAAGGGCTCTCTGAACGATTCCCTCCGGATCATAGGCTCCGCTTCCCACTTCATCCTTGTGGTCCGGAATGCCGAAAAACATGACACTTCCCACTCCTGCCTTTGCAAGCTGCTCCAGCTTATACGGAAGACGGTCAAGGCTGTAACGGTACTGACCTGTCATGGATGGAATCTCTTCCTCCTTATTCTCTCCTTCCATTACAAACATTGGATACATAAGAGAAGATTTATCCATTCTTGTCTCACGCACCATCTTACGAAGGTTTTCACTGCCTCTTAATCTTCTTGGTCTTTTTGTCAGTTCCATGATCATTCGCTCCTTTTCATATCCTCCACCAGCTTGACAAGACTGTCAATGGTGGCTTTTTCTGACATATATGCTTTCATTCCAAAGCTCTCAGCTGCTGCCTTAGTCTGTTTGCCAATGCAGGCAGCCGTAACCTTTGAATAATCCAGTCCTTTTGTTCCTTCCACAAAACCTTTTACTGTGGAAGCACTTGTAAATACTGCACAGCTGATCTCACCGTTTTCGAATTCTTTTTTCTCATCGATTAGCTGACTCATTTCATAAACCGTCTGATAAGTGGGAATGTCTTCCACTTTGGCTCCTGCCTCTTTCAAAAATGCTGTGAGATTTTCGTTGCCTTTCTCTGCACGCGGGATAAGGATCTTCTCTCCTCCGGAAAGTATTCCGGCAAGTTCTTTTCCGAGAGTATCTCCGTCGTATACAGACGGCATAAAATCCGCCATAATCCCCCGCTCTCTAAGAGCCTTTTTTGTTCCCTCACCGATTGCTGCCAGACGTACAGTTCCCAGAGCACGGATGTCTTTTCCATAGGAGATCAGCTCATCAAAAAATACTCTCACTCCTGTAGGACTTGTAAATACAATCCACTGAAAAGCTTCCAGTTTATCAAATGCTGCATGAAGCCCGCTCTGATCTTCCACAGGCACTGTACGGATCGCCGGAAGTTCCAGAACCTCGGCACCTTTTTCACGAAGCTTGTCTGCAGTTCTTGAGATCAGTTCCTTTGGTCTTGTAACAAGAACCTTCCAGCCTGCAAGAGGCAGTTTTTCATACCAGCCAAATTTCTCAGCCAGTGTGCATACCTTGCCTACTACAATAATCGCCGGAGTCTCGATTCCCTGACGCGCTACCTCTTCCTCCAGTGTGGAAACCGTTGCCACGATCCGTTTCTGACCGGCTGTGGTTCCCTTCTGCAGGATAGCGGCGGGCATATTTTTGTCCATTCCGGCATTCATAAGACCTGCACAAATATCCGGCAGTGCAGATACCCCCATAAGAAATACAAGCGTACCTTTTGTGTTAACAAGAGCACGGAAATCAATATCATATTCCTTTCCTGCTCTTTTATGTCCTGTAATAATGTGAACCGAAGAGCAGAAATCTCTGTGTGTCACCGGAATTCCATTGTATGCAGGAACTGCAATAGATGAAGTAACTCCCGGAACTACCTCGTACGGAATTCCATTCTCCTCAAGCAGCTCCAGCTCCTCTCCGCCTCTTCCGAAAAGGAAAGGATCTCCTCCTTTTAAGCGGACTACCCGATAACCTTTCTGTGCCTCCTCAAGAAGCACCTGGTTGATATTCTCCTGACGCATGATATGATGACTGGCACGTTTTCCCACATTGATCAGTTTCACATCTGCCGGAATCTGTGACAGCACTCCCTGCCCCACAAGGCTGTCATAAACAACCACATCTGCTTTTTTAAGAACCTGAAGGCCTTTTAATGTGAAAAGACCGATATCGCCAGGACCTGCACCTACCAGCCACACTTTTCCTGTTTTCATCTGTGTTCTCCTTTTTCCCGAAGAGTTTCTGCAAGCTCTCTGCCAAGCTTCTCTGCGTCTGTTTTTGATCCGCGCAGGGTTCCTGTTACATAAGAGCCGTCCTTTTCATTGTAATAAAGTCCACGAAGATAAATTTCTTCTCCATCGATCTCTGCATGGGCAGCTACCGGTGAGGAGCATCCTCCATCCAGAAGCTTTACGAAAGCTCTCTCGGCAGTTCCTGCAGCCCAGGCATTCTCATCGCAGTAGCCCTCCAGAAAATCATAGTTCTCTCCCTCACGGCCCTGCACTGCCAGAATTCCCTGTCCTGCTGCCGGAATGATCTCATCTGCTGTAAAATAGCGGTTGATCCGATTCTCAAGGCCCAGTCTTTTCAGACCTGCTGCCGCCAGGATCAGACCACTGTACTGTCCCTCATCCAACTTACGAAGTCTGGTCTGAAGATTGCCACGGATGCTCTTCACTTCCATGTCCGGATACAGTTTCTTAAGCTGAAGTGTACGTCTTAAGCTGGAGCATCCAAGAGGCTTGTTTTTATCAAGTTCCGTAACACCCTCCGGCAATACCAGCACATCTCTCGGATCCTCTCTTCTGGAAAAAGCCAGAAGCGGAAGCTCCTCAGGGACTTCCATGGGCATATCTTTAAGGCTGTGCACAGACAGAATACTTCTTCCATCCATCAGAGCTTTATCCAGTTCCTTTACAAAAAGACCCTTTCCGCCTACTTTATCCAGTGTGCGGTCCAAAATGATATCCCCTGTGGTCTTCATAGTAAGGATTTCTACTTCCAGATCCGGATTCTGTTTTTTTATGTAATCGCGGACCATCTCGCTCTGCAGCACCGCAAGCTTACTCTCCCTGCTACCGATCACGATCTTATTCTTCGTCGTTTTCATCGTCCTGCTCCTCTAATACTTTTTCCAGTGCTTTCTGGATCTCTTCCCTTATAAGCTTTGCTTTTTTGTGGTCAAGACCACTGGCAGTAACACCGACCACCATCTCATCACGCATATAGATGCCCGGAAAATAAAAATCACAGGCTTCTCTGTCGGAGGCTACATTTACATAAATGCCCTCCTCCTTACAGACGCGGTGGATCTCATCGTTCAGCTTCCAGTCATTGGTCGCCGCGATCACCATATACGCACTGGCAAAATCCGAACGCTTCACCGGGCGGATATGTAAAGTTACTGTTCCGGCTTTTCCAAGATCCATAAGCTCCTGAGTGACCTTTGTTGCCACTACTGTGATATTTCTTGTAAATTTCAGAAGCGTTTTTATTCTTCTGGTAGCGATCTTGCCACCCCCTGCCACAACGATATTCTTATCTGACAGGTCTATAAACATGGGGAAATAAGGTTTATTCTTCATAAAGTTTCTCCAGTCCTTCCACACATTCCAGAAAAGCTTCCTGATTGAGACTGTCACGGAGTCCGAAGATCAGCTTGTTCACAACTTTTCCGGCTGCAGTATCCACTGCTTTTTTTAATTTTTCACGATCCGAATCTTCCATAGGTGTTTTCCGGAAAATCTTCTCGATTCTCAGATTCAGATCCTCCACAGCATCCGCCTTGATCTCCTGGATACGCGGAATGATGTCACGACCCTCCAGCCACTGAAAAAATTCATCCATCTGCGCTTTCACGATCATGCCTGCTGCTTCCAGATTATCTGCCAGCTCCTTCGGTGTCTCCGCAACACGGAAGCTGTCCATATCATACAGCGTAATGTTGTTTTTCTTTCCAATTTCGGGATCTATGTCTCTTGGCACTGCCAGATCGATCAGCACCATTGGCCGCTCCATCCGCACATCCTCGAACAGCTCCTCTGTAAGAGTGTAGTTCGGGCTGGCAGTTGCGCTGACGACCAGGTCGCATTCCGGCAGATAATCCATTCTCTCGCCGTAATTGATCCGATTGCATCCGACAGGGATATTTACCACTCCGCTTCTGTACTGACGGATAGTAACTGTTACATCTGCTCCTGCTTCTCTGAGCGTCTGGGCAGCCATTTTTCCCATCTCTCCGTTTCCGATCACCATGCAGACCTTATTACGCACATGATAGCCGCCATCCTCCAGGAAACGGATCGCCTGATGGATCACAGAAGGATTTCCATGGGAAAAAGGAACCTCTGTCTTGATCTTCTTACCTGCTGTAACAGCCATACGGAACAGAACTTCCAGAACACTGTCCGTTGTAAAGGCCTCTCTCGCGAAGCTTAAGGCATCTTTCACCTGGGTAAGGATCTGATCCTCGCCGAGAATCTGGGATTTCAGTCCGCTGGTAAGATAAAAAAGGTGTTCTACCGCATCTTCATTCTCCCTGCTGGTGAAGTATTTCTGATAATCTCCTCCCTGTACTCCTTTCAGGGCACAAAGCCACTGATACAGCTGTGGCTTCTCATCGCCATCTGTACTCACCCACAATTCCAGTCGATTGCAGGTTGACAGAATAATACACCCGCAGATTCCCGGCTCTTTTCGAAGCTGTTCCAGTGCTTCCCCTGTGTTCTTTCTGGTAAATGCAAAAAGAGCTCTGATATCTACAGGTGCCATATTATGGTCGATTCCAAGCATGAATATACTCATGTCATTTGTTTCTCCTTTGTTTCTATGGTAAAAGCCCTGCGCTCTGGACTTTTCTGCTGAAAATTTCTTTTTTTATACGTGTATTCATGTATATTTCGTACATTTTCGCAGTCTTATATTATGATAAACATTTCCGTCTGGAAAGTCAACTATGATTGACAATCCCGCACCCTCCTTTTATAATGTTTTAAGGTAGAAAATACGGAATTAAAGCAAATGCGGATTGCGGATATCCGCTTAAATTTCAGGATGGAGGAAATCCCAGTATGAATGCAGCGCCCAAAAAAGCGATCCTTGTAGTCAGCTTCGGCACCAGCTACGAGAATACGCGTAAAGTTACCATCGACGCGATCGAAAAAGATATCGCCGATGCGTTCCCTGCCTGTCCCACCTATCGTGCATGGACAAGCAAGATGATCATTTCCAAGCTTAAGAAACGTGACGGAATCATTATCCACACAGTAAAAGAAGCCCTGGAGCAGATGCTTCATGACGGAATCACAGATGTTGTAGTACAGCCCACACATGTGATCAACGGCATTGAGAATGACCAGATGAAGGCAGATGCTCTTTCTTTTAAAGATCAGTTTCATAGTATTGTTTTCGGAAATCCTCTTCTCACCACAGAAGAAGACAACCAGGCTGTCGTTCAGGCCGTAGCAGACGAGTTCAGCGATATGGATTCGGAAACAGCCCTTGTTCTTATGGGTCACGGAACCGAACATTTCGCCAACTCTGTTTATGCTGCTCTGGATTACCGTTTCAAGGATACCGGACATAAAAATATTTTTCTTGGCACTGTGGAAGCCTATCCTGCACTGGATTCCCTGCTCCGTGCCACAGGAAGCTTTCATCCGAAGAAGATCGTGCTGGCTCCTTTTATGATCGTAGCCGGTGACCATGCACAGAATGATCTGGCCGGCGAGGAACCGGATTCCTGGCTGAACCGTCTTTCTTCTGAAGGATATGAAGTTACGCCTGTCCTTAAGGGTCTGGGAGAATACCCGGAAGTACGCCGCATCCTTGTAGATCATGTACAGCAGGCCATGAACCAGGAAGCTTAAGTTACAAAAAACTGCACCGTGATTTCTTTCAGAAATCTTCCGGTGCAGTTTTTTTAATCTTCTTATAATTGAAGTTTCAAAATCTTATGCCATCATCTCATCCAGTTTTGCTTTCACTGCAAGGATAAAGTCCTTGCTGTTCAGCACCTGTACATCCTTAAGCGCTGTGATCAGTGCAAGATCCTTTGTCATCTTTCCGCTCTCGATGGTATCCAGAGTTGCCTTCTCAAGCTTGCCTGCAAAATCTACAAGTGCGTCATTTCCGTCCAGTTCGCCTCTCTTGCGAAGAGCTCCTGTCCATGCAAAGATCGTTGCAACGGAGTTCGTTGAGGTTTCTTTTCCCTCAAGATGACGGTAATAATGTCTCTGTACAGTTCCGTGAGCTGCCTCATACTCGAAATATCCCTTCGGGGATACCAGAACAGAAGTCATCATGGCCAGGGAACCGAATGCAGAAGAAACCATATCACTCATAACATCGCCATCATAGTTCTTGCATGCCCAGATAAATCCACCGTCTGCTTTCATGACACGGGCTACAATATCGTCGATCAGACTGTAGAAATAAGTAAGTCCTGCTTCCTCGAATTTATCCTTGAACTCAGCGTCAAAGATCTGCTGGAAAATCTCCTTGAATCTTCCGTCGTATGTCTTGGAAATAGTATCCTTGCTTCCAAACCATACATCCTGTTTCGTATCCAGCGCGTAATTAAAGCAGCTTCTTGCAAAGCTCTTCACAGAATCATCCAGATTATGCATACCACGAAGAACACCAGCTCCGTCAAAATGCTGGATCAGTTCCTTACGCTCTTCTCCGTCCTCGCCCTCAAATACCAGATACGCATCACCTGGCTTATCGATATAAAACTCTGTGTTCTTATAGATATCACCATATGCGTGACGTGCAAGTGTGATCGGTTTCACCCAGTTCTTCACACATGGCTCAATCCCTTTTACAACAATCGGGGCACGGAATACGGTTCCGTCAAGAATAGCACGGATTGTTCCGTTAGGGCTCTTGTACATTTTTTTCAGATCGTACTCTTCCATTCTGGCAGCATTCGGTGTGATCGTAGCACATTTTACGGCAACACCGTATTTCTTGGTTGCTTCTGCCGCATCAATGGTAACCTGGTCGTCTGTTTCGTTTCTGTGCTCAAGACCAAGATCGTAATACTCTGTATTCAGATCCAGATACGGTGTGAGAAGTTCATCCTTGATGATCTGCCACAAGATTCGTGTCATCTCATCTCCATCCATCTCAACTAAAGGTGTCTGCATTTTAATTTTTTCCATGATATTTTTCTCCTTTAGAGTCTTTCTTTTGCACTTTTACTGTACATTGTACTCATATTTTCCATTTCCGTCAACGCTTTTATGCTTTACCATGTGATGTTTATAAGAATTGTATAATAATTTAACCATTCATCAGCTTTTCACAGTTAAATTTTCCCCACCCCTGCTGATTTCTGGGAAGTCCCATATCGTCCACACTTTCTCTTAACAACATCTTTACATCCACATTGGAAAGCTGCGGATCTTTTTCCAGGAGACAGGCAACTGCTCCGGACACTAACGGTGTTGACATGGAGGTCCCGCTTTTAATGCCATAAGAGTAAGGATAACCTGTGGCACAGGCTATGATCCGGTTTCCAGGTGCCACCAGATCCGGTTTGCATACACATTCAAATGTGGGGCCTCTTCCGGAAACTGCTTTTTTCCCCTGAAGCATATCGCTGGAGCCCACTGTTATGATCTTCCGGCTGCTTCCCGGAGCTGTCACAGTTCCACTTCCAGGCCCCTGATTCCCGGCTGCTGCCACCACCACAAACCCTGCATCCCAGAGTGCGTCAACTCCCCGAAGTAACTTCTGCTGCTCGTTTCTGCCACGGGAGGTCGTTCCTACAGAGATGTTAACAATGCGGACATTGTAGATCTGCCCGAAATTCATGATCCAGTCAAAAGCTTTCAATATATCTTCCCTGCTTCCGTTCCCGAACCGGTCCAGTACTTTCAGAGCAACGAGTTCACAGCCGGGTGCCGCTCCTTTATACCTGCCCTCAGAGGCTTTTCCATCTCCTCCCAGAATACCACTTACATGTGTCCCATGTCCGTTATCATCATACGGCCCTGTTTTTCCTTTTGTAAAGTCACAGAAAGCTCTGATTCGGCTGCCGAAATCTATATGTGGAAAGATCCCGGTGTCCAATACTGCCACACCGATGCCTTTTCCTGTATACACTTTTTTATGCATGGAAAAAATCTCCTGCCGGACAGATGGTTTCCCTTTAGCTTATTCCTGCTGTTTCCATCTCGCAACTTTTCAGATATGAAAATTTTATAATTTGTCCTGTTTCCTCATACATATATGACCGTATCTTTTCCAGTTTCTGTCATATAATGTATAAAATCCACTTTTTCCTCCCATACTTGTAATAGTTCAAGAAATGTTTTCATGAACTGGAACCAGATGCCATATCTGAAAATCAAGGAGGTTTTTCTATGCTTTTCTTTTTTCTCATATTTTTTGGAATTCAGATTTTTATTCTTTTCTGCTGCGCGGCTGCGGGTAATGATGCAGCTTCTCAGGAACTTTCCGACCAGGAACAATTGCAGTTTATCGCCGAATGGAAAAAACATCATGAAAAAAAGGACGCCTGCTGAACGTCCTTTTTTTTACAAGCAATCATTTTATATAATGATACATACCAATCCGCCTTTACTGTCATTGACAATCTTCTGCATGGTATCCTGAAGCTTCACCTGACTTTCCTCGCTGATCATGGTCAGCTTGTTGCGGATTCCGTCCTCTACAAGCTGCTGGATCGATTTCCCAAAAATATTCGTTTCCCAGATACTTTCGCCACGCTCGGGGCTCTCTTTGATATATCGGATCAGATCCTCTGCCTGCTGCTCCGTTCCTACGATCGGTGCGATCTCTGTTTCGATTCCTGCACGGATCATATGAATCGAAGGACTCTTGGAACGGATCTTGACTCCAAACTTATTTCCCTGACGGATCACCTCCGGATCTTCGATCGTAATCTCCGAAAGCTCCGGAATTACCACACCGTAACCGGTTCCCCGCACTGCTTCCAGCGCTGCCTGAACACGCACAAACTGTTCTTTCATTCCTGCAAGCTCTTTCATCGTCTGGATCAGTTCGTATTCACTTTCCATCGGAATCCCGCTCATATGACTTAGCATCTGATAATAATAGCTGTCTTTTACAGAAATCCGAACACGCACAGTTCCATTGGAAAGGCTGATCTGTTCCAGCAGAGTATCTTCCACATATGGGCTTTCCAGCCGTAGGGCATCTTTATTTACATCCCGCATATGAACAAGCTTTGTCATTTTTTCCCGGATCTCATTCAAAAGTGCCGCCTTTACTTCATTCTCCGGAGAAAGCATTTCCACCCACTTTGGAACAAACAGTTCAATCTCACTGACTGGGAATTCATAGAGGATCTTTTCCAAGATTCGGGTCACATCTTCCCTGCGAAGCTGCTCGCAGTTCACTCCCAGAGCGGAAACGCCATATTTTTCTTCCAGCTCTTTTACAAGCTTTTCCGTTTCTTCACTGTATGGGCTCTCAGAATTTACCAGTATCAGAAATGGCTTTCCCTGTGCTTTCAGCTCTTTTACTGTCTGCTCCTCTGCCGGAACAAAATTTTCTCTTGGAATCTCTCCAAAACTTCCGTCAGTCGTAACCAGGATTCCTATTGTGGAATGTTCCCGGATTACCTTCTCGGTTCCGATCCTGGCTGCATCATGAAAAGGAATTGCCTTTTCCAACCATGGTGTTTTTACCATTCGCTCCCGGCCTTCTTCAATATTTCCAGCTGCATCCTTTACCAGAAAACCTACACAGTCAATAAGCTTTACCCAAATTTTCTGGTTTTCTCCTATGGCAACTTCCACTGCTTCTTTCGGAATAAATTTCGGTTCTACGGTTGTGATCATTTTTCCGGCTCCGCTTAAGGGCAGCTCATCCTGCAGCTCCGCCTTTTTTTCCTGGCTCATAGCCGGCAGCGCAACCAGCTCCATAAATCTTCGGATAAATGTGGATTTTCCTGTACGTACCGGGCCCACAACCCCTATGTAGATATCCCCGCCGGTTCGCGCCTGGATATCATGGTAAACCTGAAAGTTTTCCATATAAAAAAGCCTCCCTGCATATATTGGCCTGTGATCCCGGGAACTGTCCGACGGACAGTCCCCGTATATCACAGTATATGCCTGAGAGGCTTCGTATATTCTGCTCATCTAAAAGCAGCCGGATTTAATCCTGAATATAAAAATCATTATGAAGAAGATGATGCTCTTTTCCTTTGAGGAGTCCCTGATAAAGTTCCAGAACAAGTGGGTTCTCATCCGACTTCTTGATGATCATGGTGTTATCTGCATTATACAGACCTTTGGCTCTTGCAGCTTTGGTTCTGTCGCCGGATCTGGTCGGCTGACCGCCACCCATAATACATCCACGGCGGCATGCCATAACCTCGATCAGGTGATAGTTTGCTTCGCCGTTCTTTACACGTTCCATAACGGTTCTTGCATTTGCAAGGCCGCTGGCTACGCATACATTGATATCCATGCCCTTATACGGAACGGTAAATTCCTTAATTCCCTCTTCACCACGGACACCGCACTCTGCGATCTCATGCATGGCTTCCTTGCTGTGATCCGGACTCAGTCTTCGAAGAACGGCCTCGGTAACACCACCGGTAACACCAAAGATAACACCACCGCCGGAACCAAATCCAAATGGCATATCACATGCTTCCGGATCCAGTGTTGCAAAATCAAGACCAAAGTTGTCGATCATGCGGAGAAGCTCTGTGGTTGTGATAACGATATCGGTATCCTGCTCGCCTTCTGTAAAGCTATTTGGCCGGATCGCCTCTGCCTTCTTGGCTGTACATGGCATAATGGAAACCATAACTGTTTTCTTGCCTGCTGCATGCTCCGGATCACGGAAGTATTCCTTGATAACTGCAGACATCATTCCCTGTGGGGAACGGCAGGTGGAGATATTTGGAACGTATTCCTTATACTGATCGGTGATAAATTTCACCCATGCCGGACAGCAGGAAGTCAGGAGTGGAAGGTTCTCGCCTTTTTCCACTCTGTTTAAGAACTCCTTGGTCTCTTCCATAATGGTAAGGTCAGCACTGAAGGTTGTATCATAGACTTCATCAAAGCCCATCTTATGAAGAGCATTTACGATCTTGCCCATTACACTTCTGCCTTTGGCAAGGCCATAATGATCACCAACTGCAACACGGACTGCCGGCGCGATCTGTGCAACCACACGGGTATCCTTATCAGCCAGAGCATCCCATACCTCGTCCATATGTGTACGGATGGAAATAGCTCCTGTCGGGCAGTAAACACGACACTGTCCACAGTTTACACACTGTGTTTCTGTGATCTTCTTGTTAAATGCAGGCATGACCATAGCCTCAGTTCCACGGAACGCAAAACCAAGAGCTCCGATTCCCTGAAGTTCCTCACAGGCACGTACACAGTTACCGCAGAGGATACATTTATTCGGATCACGGATAATGGACGGTGAGCTTTCATCGATCTCATGCTGCTCTCTCGTATTTTCAAAACGGATGTTACGTACACCAAGGCGGTGTGCCAGCTCCTGAAGAATACATTCACCGCTCTTTACACAGGTTGTACAGTCACGGCAATGTGCTGCAAGCAGAAGCTCTACGATCAGTTTACGATATTTCTTGATACGGCCGGAGTTGGTATAGATCACCATTCCATCTCTCGGCTGCTCGGAACAGGATGCAAAAGTCCTGCCTCTGTCATCCTCAACTGTGCAGAGACGACAGGCTCCAAATGTGGAAAGCTCTGAATGGTAGCACAGTGTGGGGATATTGATACCGGCATTCCTGATGACTGTCAGGACATTTTTTTCGTCGGTAAATTCTACTTTTCTTCCGTCAATTGTCATTGTACCCATAAGATATCCTCCCTTCTATGCTTCCACATAAACCGCATCAAAGTTACAGTTATCCTTACAGGAACCGCATTTGATACATACGTCGTTGTTGATTACATGTGGATGCTTGATCTTTCCTGAAATCGCACCTGCCGGACAGTTCTTCGCACACTTGCCACAGCCGATACAGAACTCAGGATTGATATGGAATTGACGGAGCGCCGTGCAGACCTTCGCGCGGCATTTCTTATCTACGATATGCTCTACATATTCGTCACGGAAACGCTTCAGAGTACTGATGACCGGAAGCGGCGCACTCTTACCTAGACCGCACAGAGCCATACTCTGAACCATGTTTGCAAGTTCTTCCAGCTCATCCAGATCGGAAAGCTCACCTTTACCTGCAACGATCTTCTCCAGGATCTCAAGCATACGTTTGGTACCCTCACGGCAAGGAACACATTTACCGCAGCTCTCACGCTGTGTAAAGCTCATGAAGAAACGTGCAACCTCTACCATACAGGTATTCTCATCCATAACAACAAGTCCGCCGGAGCCCATGATGGCATCCAGTTTTTTAACAGAATCAAAATCAAGAGGATGATCGATCTGATCATCGATCAGACATCCGCCGGAAGGACCGCCGATCTGTACACCCTTAAATGCAGCACCACTCTTAAGGCCACCACCGATATCATAAATGATATGACGGAGGCTTGTTCCCATTGGAACCTCGATAAGACCGGTGTTCTCAATGGAACCTGTAAGTGAGAAGGTCTTGGTTCCAGGGCTTCCCTCTGTACCGATGGTGTGGAACCAGTCAGCACCCTGAAGGATGATCTTCGGTACGTTGGCATAAGTCTCTACGTTATTAAGAACCGTAGGTTTGCCCCACAGACCCTGCTCAACAGTTCTCGGAGGTTTTACTCGAGGCATACCTCTGTTACCCTCGATGGATGCAGTCAGGGCAGAACCTTCACCACATACGAACGCTCCGGCACCACGGTTGATATGTAAGTGGAAATTAATACCGGAACCAAGGATATTATCACCAAGAAGGCCATAAGACTCTGCCTGCTCAATGGCCATTCGAAGTCTCTGTACAGAAAGAGGATACTCGGCACGTACATAAATGTAACCGTCTTCTGCGCCTACTGCATAAGCGGCGATCACCATACCCTCGATCATCTTGTAAGGATCACCTTCCATTACGGAACCATCCATGAAAGCTCCCGGGTCACCCTCATCACCATTACATACTACATAGCGTACTTTCTCCGGCTGGCGTGCTACCTGTGACCATTTCTTGCCAGCAGGGAAACCTGCACCACCACGGCCACGGAGACCGGATTTTGTGATCTCATCAATAACGCCCTGCGGGGTCATCTCAAAGAAAGCCTTCGCCATAGCGGAAAATCCACCTACGGAAATATATTCATCAATAGACTCTGCATCGATCTTACCACAGTTCTCAAGAACGATCCTTGTCTGCTGGTTCAGGAACGGAATATCGCTTGGATGTGGACAGGCCTCATCATTATGACGATAGAACAGACGGTCAACCGGCAGTCCGCAGATCACGGTTTTCTCTACGATCTCGCGGCAGTCATCTACCTGAACATGAACATACTGATAATCATATGGCTCAATTCTCATAAGAGGTCCAAGTTCACATAATCCCTGGCATCCGGTCTTAACGATACCTACATGAGGAACATCCTTCTGCATCTCAACCGCAACACCCTCGATACCTTCACAGAGTCTTGACATTTCTTCGTAAATCTTCTGAGCACCGGAAGCGATACATCCGGTACCGGAACAGACGAGAACACGGCAGGTATAGCCATCAAGATTCTTCTTAACCTCAGCCTGTTTGTTTTTCAGATCTTCCATACTGGTTATACTCATACGCTCTCACCTCTCAATTCATTTAAAAGCTCAATAGCCTTCTCAGGTGTCATTTTCGGGTGAACCTCATCATTTACAGTTAAGGTCGGTGCAAGTCCGCAGGCACCAAGACAGGATACTGTCTCAACTGTAAAAAGCATATCATCGGTTGTGTGTTTCTTATGGTTCAGCCCAAGTTCTTTAAGCATTGCTTCCTTTACAGGCATGGACTTACGTACATGACAGGCAGTTCCGTCACATACCTTGATAATGTACTTGCCTTTCGGCTCAAAGGAAAAATTCTCATAGAAAGTGGCTACACTGTACGCCTTTGCTTCTTTTACACCAATCTGTTCCGCAACATAAGTAAGAAGCTCTCCCGGGAGATAACGGTACTCAGCCTGAATATCCTGCATGATCGGTATCAGCGATGCAGCTTTCCGGCCGTAGTGCTCGATGATCTCATCCGTTTTTTTGTAATACGTCTGGTCTAACATTCGGTTCCCTCCTTGTTTCTGATAGATTTTCCACTTGATTGATCTGACCTTATATAGTAGTCAGGTTTTTAACACTCTGTCAGTGCCGCGCAGTTGTGCAAACCAGTAATTTGCACTATTATCGTGCTTTTAATTATAACTTACATCGTCATTTTTCACAAGTGATTTTTCTCTTTTTTCAGAATATATTAAAATGTTTACAAAGGCTTACCAGTTTTGTGTCTATTTTCTTCAAAATATGTTCAATTATTAACATTCCTGATATAAAAAAAACGATATCCTGTCGAAAGTTTTCATCTCCTTATTGATTTTATTTCTCATTTACTATACTATGAAGAAAAGTGCGTGGAAAACATTTATCAATAATAAAAGGAGAATACTTATGCGAAATTTTGACACCCCTGTTAAACAGATCCGACGAAAGATTTTTACAGAAATTGCCAGCATCGGATTTAACTCCTCGGATGAATCTTTGATCCACGATATTGAATCCATTCCGTATAATATTGTTGAGGAACGGGCCAGATACCGTGAAAGCATCTACCGTGAACGTGCAGTCGCAAGCGAGCGTGTCCGTCTGGCCATGGGCCTTTCTCTTCGTCCCGAGAACCGTTCGGTTCATCTTACCGATGGTGTAAAAGCCAGCAATATCGATGAGAAATACTACGAGCCGCCACTTATGCAGGTGATCCCTTCCGCATGTTCCGCATGCGAATCCAACAAATACGAGGTCAGCAATATGTGCCGCGGCTGCGTTGCACACCCCTGTATGCTTACCTGTCCAAAGGGTGCCATCTCCATGGTCAACGGAAGGTCTTTTATCGACCAGGAAAAATGTATCCACTGCGGAAGATGCAAGGCAGTCTGTCCCTATGATGCTATCGCTCATAAGGAACGCCCCTGCGAACGTGCCTGTGGTGTAAAGGCTATTGAAAGTGACGAACTTGGCCGCGCTTCCATCAATCAGGACAAGTGCGTTTCCTGCGGAATGTGTATGGTAAGCTGTCCTTTTGGTGCTATTTCAGACAAATCGCAGATTTTTCAGCTGGCACATGCACTCAGAGAAGGCAATGAAATTATAGCGGAGGTGGCTCCTGCCTATATCAATCAGTTCGGCGAGGATGTCACTCCAGGCAAATTCCGTTCCGCTTTGACCAGACTTGGTTTTTCTGATGTTTATGAGGTTGCTCTCGGTGCTGATATCGGCTGTATTTCTGAGGCTCACCATTATGCTAAGGAAGTAGCTACCGGAAATCTTCCGTTCCTGCTCACCTCCTGCTGCCCATCCTGGTCTGTAATGGCAAAGAAATATTTTCCGGATATGATCGATAACATCTCCCAGGAACTGACTCCGATGGTAGCCACCGCCCGTATCGTCAAAAAAGAGCACCCGGATGCAAAGGTTGTATTTATCGGACCCTGTGCTTCGAAAAAGCTGGAAGCAATGCGTCATTCTGTAAGAAGTGATGTAGATTTTGTTATCACCTTTGAGGAACTCTGGGGCATGTTTGACGCCAAAAAAATTGTTCCGTCAGATTGTGAGGACACACCGGAAAAAACACAACCTGCCACTGCTGCCGGAAGAGGCTACGCGATCGCCGGTGGTGTCGCCGGTGCCATTGAAGCCTGCCTCAAAGAATATTACCCGGATGTCCCGGTTCATATTGAACACGCCGAAAGTCTTGCCGAATGCAAAAAAGTCCTCACTCTGGCAAAAGCCGGAAAGATCAAAGGCTGTATGATCGAGGGCATGGCCTGTCCGGGCGGCTGTATCGGAGGTGCAGGAACAAATGCAGCCTTTGCGAAAACCTCCAGAGCTCTGAAAAAATATGTAGACTCCTCTGATCCTAAAATTCCTTCTCAGAAACTGGAAAATCTGAATCTGGATTGATTTTCCAACCGATTATCTGTTTATAATTTCAAAAATCCTGCCAGTCAGCTGAACTTATCTGACCGGCAGGATTTTTATATTACTTACCCAAAATGAACTATTCAACTTTTTCCCCCAAAAAAGAGACATGCGCCCGAATTCGGCACATATCTCCATTTCTGTCATTTCTCCACAGTCTCCGTACTCTCCGGCCAGGTGTATTCCTCGCCTTTCAGGTCTGCAAGCAAACTTCGAAGCTTATAACCATAGCTTCTTCCTGCTGCCCAGCCGCCACCATAGGGATTCTCCTGTATACCCAGCCACTCTACATACGGTGCACTCTCTCTGGTTACATACTGAAAACGATTATCCACACAGGCCTGATTCAGCTCATCCGAACATGCATAAGCCTTTAGGTGCTGCACCTGGGCGCGGATTCCCGTCCTCACATCCGGAAAAGAATTGCCTGCAACACCGCCGCCGGTGGTTCCAAGACCGGAAAAATTAAACTGTCCTGCACCGGCATCTCCCTGAAACTGAAGCCAGCCGGTCTCAAGCATGGCCTGCTCATAAACGACCTCACCACGGACACCTTCTGCGTCTGCTTCCTCTGTCACGATCGAGCAGAACGTATCTATATCCGGTGCACCGCCTTCATTCAGAACTGCAGAAGGATATTCCACATTCTGTTTTTCATACTGTGCCACCATATCATCCACGCTTACAGTAGTTTCTCCCATGATCGTATAGTATCCATAGGTGTTATCTGTAGAATCATCCACAAAGCTGTCTGCATCATTATTTTTCCCGGATGACTGTGGTTTTGAGATCTGCCCTTCCATAGAATGGTCTACTTCTTTGGCAGAAACGCCCACAGGCGTTCCGATTATCAGAACGCCTGCAAGCACCATCATCCGCAAACAAAAAGTATTTCGGATTCTGTACATATATAAATATTCCTTTATTACTGAGCTTTTCTCATTGCTGCTTCAACTACATGGCCTACAAGAACAGATGTTGTAACACTTCCAACTCCGCCCGGAACCGGTGTGATCGCATCAACGATCGGTTCAACTGCTGCGTAATCAACATCGCCACAAAGTTTGCCTTCCGCATTTACATTGATACCAACATCAATAATTGTCTGTCCTGCTCTTACATAATCAGCACCAACAACACCGGCACGTCCTGCTGCAACGATCACGATATCTGCCTCTTTTGCAACAGATGGCATATCAACAGTTCTTGTATGGCAGATGGTAACTGTCGCATTCTTTTTAACAAGCATCATTGCAGCCGGTTTACCAACTACAAGGCTTCTTCCAATAACAACTGCTTTCTTGCCTGTGCAGTCGATTCCGTAGTGATCCAGGATCTCCATGCATGCCTGTGGTGTACATGGTGGGAATCCAATCTTTTTGCCAGTGAACACACCGGACATGGAAAGATCTGTCATACAGTCAACATCTTTCTCCGGAGCAAGTGCATTCTCGATCACTGCCTGATCCAGATGTTTCGGAAGCGGACGGAACAGAAGAACACCGTGGATCTTATCATCTTTGTTTACTTTATCGATTACTTCAAGAAGCTCTTCCTGAGAAACGTCCTCTGGAAGAAGGATCTTCTCGCAGGCAACTCCAAGTGTCTCACAACGCTTGGTAGCTCCTCTCTCATAAGAGATATCACTTGGGTTCTCACCAACACGAATAATTCCAAGTGTAGGATTGATGCCCTTTGCCTGAAGCTCTGCCACATTCGCTTTAATCTTCTCATTAAGAGCTGCTGTAACTTCTTTACCTAATAACTGCTTTGCCATTTTGGTTCCTCCTATTTCAGACGTCCGAGCACACTGTCGAATGTCTCGTCTGCGATCTTTGTATATTTTTCAAGCATTGCGTCTGCTTTTTTGTTTAATTCCTCTGCATACGCACGGTCAGCCATGGATTTTGTGTTGATGTACACATTCAGGCTTGCTCCCTTAAGAGCAGCCTTGCAGAATGCGGCACCTACACCGGCATCACTGATCGCAAGCTTGGAACCTTTTGCACCGAACTCAACGATAAGCTCGATCGCCTCGCAGCATTTCTCCATGATCTCCATCGGAACAGAGCATGCTTCCTTAAGAGCAGCCTCCATTACACGGGCTTTTTCAGCTTTCTCTTCCTCTGTCTCTCTTGGCATTCCGTAAGCTTTGGAAAGAGGCTCAAATACTTCTGCGTCTCTCTCGATCAGATGAAGGAAATCTTTCTGAAGCTGATCACATTTCTTTTTCAGCTCCCACATCTCGTCCTCAACATCTGCATATTTTTTCTTGCCAACAGTAAGGCTTCCAACCATGTTTCCAAGAGCTGTACCAACCGCACCTACAAGAGCAGAAGCGCCGCCGCCGCCAGGAACCGGTGCCTTGGAGCTTAATACCTCAACAAATTCAGTACATGTACTGGTAGAAAATCCCATAGGACTCTCCTCCTTATATTCTTATTTTAGCACTCTTTAGAGCCCATTGGGGGCTTTATAAAAAGCCCCCCTCCGGTTGTTTTTGATCTTATGTTCCGATTAGAAGAGACCTGTGATCTTACCTGTCTCATCTACATCGATCTTGGTTGCTGCCGGAACTTTCGGGAGACCTGGCATAGTCATGATCTCACCTGTCAGAGCAACGATGAATCCTGCACCTGCGGAAATCTTCAGGTTACGTACTGTTACCTCAAAGTCTGTCGGTGCACCAAGTTTTGTCTGATCATCAGTCAGACTGTACTGTGTCTTAGCAACACAGATCGGGCAGTTGCCAAATCCAAGTGCTTCCAGCTGTTTTGCCTGTTTCTGAGCATTTGCTGTAAGAACAACTTTCTTACCACCGTAAACTTTCTGTACGATGTTATTCAGTTTATCCTCGATGGATCCCTCAAGCTCATAAGCATATGTGAAGTCATTCGGCTCCTCAACAAGACGGATTACTTCCTCAGCAAGCTTCATGCCGCCTTCGCCGCCTTTTGCCCATACCTCGGAAAGTGCAACGTTAACGCCAAGCTCTTTACATTTTGCCTCAACCAGGTCAAGCTCTGCCTTGGTATCGGTCGGGAATGCATTGATAGCAACTACACATGGAAGTTTGTATACATTCTTGATATTGCTTACATGTTTCAGAAGGTTTGGAAGACCTTTCTCAAGAGCCTCAAGGTTCTCGTTGTTCAGATCTGCCTTCGGAACACCACCGTTGTATTTCAGTGCACGAACAGTAGCTACGATAACAACTGCGCTTGGATGAAGATCTGCCATACGACACTTGATGTCAAGGAATTTCTCTGCACCAAGGTCAGCACCGAATCCAGCCTCTGTGATAGCATAATCTGCAAGTTTCATAGCCATCTTTGTAGCTGTTACGGAGTTACATCCATGAGCGATGTTTGCGAATGGTCCGCCGTGTACGATTGCAGGAACATGCTCCAGTGTCTGTACAAGGTTTGGTTTCAGGGCATCTTTCAGAAGTGCTGTCATAGCACCCTCTGCATGAAGATCACCAGCTGTTACCGGTTTCTGCTCGGAAACTTTACCATAAGTATATCCGATGATGATTCTGGAAAGTCTCTCTTTCAGGTCTTTGATGTCACTTGCGAGGCAAAGAACTGCCATGATCTCAGATGCAACTGTGATGTCGTATCCGTCTTCACGAGGCATACCGTTTGTTCTTCCGCCAAGACCATCTACTACATTACGAAGCTGACGGTCGTTCATGTCCACGCAACGTCTCCATGTGATCTTTCTCGGGTCAATGTTCAGGTCATTGCCCTGGAAGATATGGTTGTCGATCATTGCTGCAAGAAGGTTGTTTGCCGCACCGATCGCATGGAAGTCACCGGTAAAGTGAAGGTTGATATCCTCCATCGGAACTACCTGTGCATAACCGCCGCCTGCTGCACCACCTTTTACACCGAATACCGGTCCGAGAGATGGCTCACGAAGAGCTACCATTACTTTTTTGCCCATTTTCTGCATTGCATCTGCAAGACCAACGGTTGTTGTTGTTTTTCCCTCTCCTGCAGGTGTCGGGTTGATAGCTGTTACGAGGATCAGCTTACCATCTTTCTTGTCACTCTCTTTTAACAGATTGTAATCAATTTTTGCTTTGTACTTACCGTACTGCTCCAGATATTTGTCGTCAATACCTGCCTTCTCTGCAATCTGTGTGATTGGAAGCATTTCACACTCCTGTGCAATCTCGATGTCACTTTTAAATCCCATAATGTTACCTCCCTTTAGGTATTTTTACAGTTTTTAATCCCTTAAAACTGCGATTCTATAAAAACAGGTCCCATCCTGTTCTTAACTAGAGAATGTAAATCTGTCTTAAAGGCACTTCAGAAATGCCTTCAAAGATCCAATGATAACGTCTCCCATTACAGCCATGTCCTCAGCCGCAAAGGAAACCGGAAAATTGTCGGAAAACAAAATCTGTGAAGACGGCGGAAATTCATCATCGCCCTCCCACAGGATCATCTGAATCAGATATCCCGGGAATATCTCCACCTGATAGGAAACATCTCCATGGACAACAGCTGTTGCGTGGATATGCTCCATGATACCGCGAAAATCTTTCAGCCTGTTTCCATATGTAAAGGCCAAACGCTTGATGCAGCGTCCGTCAAACTGACGGAGATACACTTCTCCCCAGGGCATCTCCCTGTACGTCTTGAATTTTCCGCTTCCCTGAGAAACAGTCCCGTTCAGCAGAAAACGAATCGTAAGGATCTTCGCATAAATCATTTCTTCAAGAGGATAAAATCCCATATCATCATCTTCATGAGTTACCTGAAAATCCGGCCAAGAAATATGATACACTGTTCCCAGAAATTTCAGAGTTAATTGTCTGTTCTCCTCATCATAGGGAATGGAAAGCCTTCCGGCAATTTCTGCCGGATCTGCTTTCTGGAACTCTTCTGTGTAATGTTCCCAGGGCATCCTTTCCTTGCTGTCTTTTTCATAGTTCAAATCATTTATACTAAAAGCCATGTTTTACCTCTGCCATTTTAGTCTGCTTTATCTCTTCTGCTGTTCTTCCATAACAGACGGGAATAATGTCGTATCTGTATGTGGAATAAAGCACGCACCTACAAACTCATCCATATAAGTAGGAACTGTGGAAAGCTCCATATATGTCATATTGGCTGCCAGTTCGTAAGTCTTTTTCTCTGCCGGTGTAGAATGAAGCATCAGATATGCACCTGTAAGAGAAGAGTTTCCGATGTAATGGAACTTCTCAAGAGGAATATCCGGGAACATTCCGATATGCACTGCATTGGCCATATTGATTCCACTTCCGATTCCACCGGCAACATATACATCGTCGATCATGGAAACGTCGAAATCAAGAGAATTCAGCATCGTACGGATTGCTGAGAAAATAGCACCCTTGGCACGGATAAAGTTGTCAATATCGACTTCTGTGATCTCTACATCCTTGACAGAACCTGCTTCCTCCTCAAAAGCGATCACATAGCTTCCCATGCCATAATGATCATGACGGATTCTCTTTCCTTCCCGGACAAATTTGCCCTTCGGATTTATGATTCCTGTCATAAAGAGTTCGCTGATCACATCAATGATACCGGAACCACAAAGACCTACCGGTTTAGTTCCCGGTTCGCCTACAACCTTATACGTCGGCTCCATAGTCTCTTTATCAATCGTACATGCCTCAATAGCACCATCTGTAGCACGCATACCGCAGCTGATATCTCCACCCTCAAAGGCCGGACCTGCGGAACATGCACAACTCATCATAAAATCAGAATTACCGAATACAAGCTCTCCGTTCGTACCAAGGTCAATAAAGAGAGAAAATTCCGGTCTGTTCCAGATCATACTTACCAGTGTACCTGCTGTGATATCTCCACCTACATAGCTTCCGATATTCGGAGCCATGATGATGTGTGCATCAGGATTGATCTCAATTCCCACATCCGATGCAAACAGAGAATTGGTTTTGAAAAATGCCGGAATATACGGTTCCATTCTAAGCGGATCCGCATTGATTCCTGCAAACAGATGATTCATTGTAGTGTTGGAAGCCACGCACATCCGGTAGATCTGATTCTCCGGAAAATGAATGCTTCTGCACATCTCATGGATCATCGGGTTAATAGTCTCTTTGATCACTGCGTCTTGAAGTTTCTTCTTTCCGCCCGGCTTCTGAGATTCAATGATACGGTTGATAACATCCGCACCAAAACGGATCTGTCCGTTTCCGGAAGAACTTTTTGCCAGGATCTCTCCTGTCTCCATATTAATCAGAACTGCAGAAACTGTTGTGGTACCGATATCTACGGCAAGACCACCGATCACAACATCTTTATTACTGTCAAAAATATCATATACATACATGTCATTCGGTGTTGTACGAAGTACGCATTTTACGTTAAATTTACTCTCGCGGAGTACATCCGGGAGTTTTTTAAGTACAGCATACGGAATTCTGACGCGCTTTAGATTCATAAATTTCTGAAGTGCACGTGTCAGTCTCTCATTATCCGGCATGGTATCATCCAGAGTCGGAGGATCCATATGTACTTCCACAACATCAAGACTGTTTGTAAGTTCTATGCCAGCCATTTCAACATCATGCTTGGCTTTTTCAAAAATAGCGATTTCTTCTTTTGAGCTTAAGTCGGCAACTTTCATCCGGCTCTTATATGCGGATGCGATATCCGGAACAAGAACTTCCACATCTGCAGTGATTTTGCTCATGCAGGCCAGACGCCAGCCGATATTATATTCTTCATCAGAAATATGAAGCGTTTTCTTTGAGTCCAGTTCTCCGCCTTTTAACTGTACCCGACATTTTCCACAGGCTCCGTTTCCGGAACACGGTGCATCGATAGCCACATTGGCTCCACGAGCAACCTCAAGCAAATTATCCCCCGCATTGGCAAATGCTTCTACCTTGCTGCCATTTTCAAATGTAAACGTCACCTTGAACATCCGGTAACCACCTTTCTCGCCCTGTGAATCTTTTTTGTCTTCTCACCGTGGCGCTGGGAGTTAGACTAAACTACATTAGTTAAAAAAGAGACTGAAGGCCGAAGCCCCCAGCCTCTGAAATAGCGCTCCTGTTTTGTTTACACGCCAAATTAGATTTCCAGGTAAGAATCTGCGTAAAGTGTGTTACCCTTGAATACGTCACAGGATTTGATTGTTTCCATAAGACGAAGGTCATTCGGGTTAACGATCGCAGATGTAAGACCATTCATCATAGCCATTGCTACAAGAGCGGAGTCCATGATCGGACGGATATGTTTCGGCATACCGTTACTGTTGTTGGAAAGACCACCTGTGGAGTTCAGGCCCATCTCGGAGAACATCTTGATTGCCTCAAGAACTTCCATCTGTTTGTCCTGCATTCCTTTTACAACCAGGAACAGCGGATCGAACCAGAGATCCTCAGCTTCCATGCCAAGTCCAAGACCTCTCTCGAGCATGTTCTGACAGTGCATCATACGCTCATCATTGTCTGCTGCAACCATACCGGAAGAGCAAAGTGCGATACAGATTGCGTCGTTAGCTGCTGCAAGATCGATATTTGTGATTCTGTCACCAGCGTCTGCTGAGTTTACGATCGGTTTACCTTTGCTTCTGTTGTATACGGAAATACCAGCCTCGATTGCTTTCTGGTTTGTTGTATCCAGAGCAAGCGGAACATTGTCAAACTCGGACTGAAGAAGCTGTACTGCCCATTTCATAAGATCCTCGCCATCGTTCTCAGCCGGTCCGATATTTACATCAAGATATGTAGCGCCTGCATCAAGCTGCTGTTTAGCTCTTTTGATGATCGGCTCAGGATCTCTCTCTGTAAATGCCTTATTTACTGCTGGTGCTGTTGTTGAAAGTCTCTCCCCAATTGTTACGAATTTTGCCATACTCGTGTTCTCCTTTACATGTTTGTAGGATTTGGCTGTGCAGCACTGACTGCACAGCCGTTTATGACTACCGGTTCTTTGACCGGTCAGTTTTTATTTTCCTTATCGCTTACGCATCCAGGTCTTTTAAGAATTTCACAAGCTGTACTGCTTCTCTTGGTCCTACGATGATCTCCCATCCAGGAAGCTTAGCCTCAAGATCTCCCTTAAGGACTGCTACTTTACCAGGAATAACCAGTCTTCTGCATTTAACCTTCGGCTCAACATTCTCTTTGATGTACTCAGAGATGCTGTTTCCGGAGAATTTACCTGCTGCCCAGGATGTCAGTACGGAAAGTCCGCCTGCATCGTTGATTACCAGGTTAAGCGGCACACCGGAACGCTCCAGCTCGCCAGAAACTACGAAATATGTAAGAGCGAAATCTACTGTTGTTACAACGAGAGAATTCTCGTCTGCTCCGTTCAGAGGATAGATACCCGGCTCTACCTTCATTGGCTTCTGCGGGTCTGTGAATACGTTCTGACGAAGTCCGAACAGCGGAAGTGCCTCTGCATATGTCATCTGCTCCATAACAACGATGGAACCATATTTCATAGTGAACAGGGAAGCAAGTGCTGCCTGTAAATGATGGTCACCCTTCGCAAGCTTAACAAGGTTAACGATAGAAGGATATCCAAATGTTCTGTCCTGATTCTTAAGAGCTGCACGACGAACCTGTACAGTATTTGCAAAGGTCTCTTTAATGTCAGCTCCTGTTGTATCAAGTACGAGATTCTTGTTTCCAAGTTTCTCCAGTGCTGCTGTAGTATCGTATAATTCGTTGATGTCCTTACCGGATACACCAAGAACCACACCTGCATCTGTAGCAACCTTGCTCATTGCCTCGTAATTGGAAGCGTTGGCTCCGTTAAGAACCGGTTTGCCATCCTTGCATACTTCAAGGGCAGCTTTTGCGATCTCAGGATCTGTGCAGCCAAGGATCAGTGTTCTTCCAAGTCCTTTAGCCTTCTCTACAAGTGCTGTAAATTTAGCAGCATCTGCATTCTCATCGCAGTTTACATATACAAGCTCTACATGCATTCTCTCACCGATACGGTCATAATCAACCTGTGGGATCTGTGCAAGTTTTGCTTCTACTTCCTCATCACTCATGCATGTGCAAAGTGATACAGCATATCTTGTTTTACTTACAAATGTCTTCTCATGTCTGAAAAGAACAGTCTCTCCACCAAGTGAAAACTCTCCGTCGCCTGTTCCGATCTTGATTGTTTTCATTGGCGGTGCAGTTGCCTCAGAAAGGGATGCTAATGCTTCCTCAGACATATGAGGACACTGCTCAATTTTCATAGCGCCCTGTGCAACTTTCATGGAGAAAGCCATACATGTAGGGCAGCCACATTCCTTACAGTTTTTCTTTGGTGTTAATTTAAAGATCTGAATACCATTCAGTGCCATAACTCTATCCTCCTATTTATTACGCGAGTGCTTTGATCAGTTTGGAAATTGTTTTAACAGATTCCGGATGTCTTAAGATAACTGCATCAGAACCAGCTGCAAGGTCAGCAGCTGCTGTCTCAACTTCCATGTCGATTCCACGCTCATCCTGTGATCCCCACTCAGGCATATCTGCCTCAGAAGCTGTTGCTTCCTTAACATTCCATGTCTCAGCAGAAACAGGTGTAATAATAGGCATCTGCAGCATGTTATCATTCTGTCCTAAAGCGGCACCTTTGATACGGTCCATAGTGGAAACTACGTACTCATATCCATATCCAGCTGCTGCACTACCGATATTCATAACGATCTTCTTCGCATCTACACCAAGCTGTGTAGTAACAACGTTAAGCTGTTTAGCAAGGTTGATATCAACGGCAGACTCAGCGCCTACGATCTGATTGTAAGCAAGACCTGCTGCTGCACCGATTGCCTTGTAGTTCTCTTCCTTCTCAGAAAGGATCAGTGCATTTCTGCCCTGAAGAGCCTCTGCAACCTTCGGAAGGAGCTCTGCATCCTTCTCAACGTTCTTGCATCCCTCTACAACCAGTGGACAGTCAACTGCATCAGCAACCTCTTTTACAACTTCGATCAGCTCATCAATGGATTTGTTGACACCGTTCGGATCTCCGCCCTCAAGGATAAGTGCAACAAAGTCAGCACCCTCCATTGCAGCAGCTTTCTTAGCGATCTCTCCCATTGTTGTAGCGCCTTCATAGTATGCTTTGATACCGTCAGATACACCCTCAAGACCCATATCAGAGATCTCTACACCGATCTTCGGGCAGTTCTCTGACTCTGCGTCAAAAGAGTAAAACGGGAATGTACAATCCCCACCAATAGTCACAGTCTTATCTCCGCTTCCGATTGTGACTTCATTAATCTTTGCATTGAACTTTTGTGGTTTCTGATTAAACGGCATTTTTCGTTAGCCTCCTTAAAAAATAATAATTAAAAACTACAGAGCTTCTTATATTATACTACATCATAGGGTCCATTGACAAGGCTGGATGGCCTTTTTCTGTTAAAAATTCCACAAGTGCCTCAGGATCTGTAGCGATAGTCTCATCTCCGACCATATCTGTGAAATTATCGATACCATAAAGCTCTTTCGCAGTCTTATTGAGACGTTCCGCAACTGTCTCTTTCAACTCCTTCGGCATCCATACGATACGCTCGATACCGCCCTCTGCCTTCATGAACTTCTTGGATGAAATGAAATGCTTGCCATGTCCCATAAATCCAGGTGTCTGAACTCCGCCACCAGTCATGGAAGCCATCTCCGGGAATGTCATTCCAAGCGGTGTCATGCCTGCGTACTCTCTGTTGGCAATAACAACACCATTGGAAAACGGCTCGATACCGCAGATACACTCGAAGCATCCGCAGGAAGTCATCGGATCCTGCATAATGGAATAAAGTGTAACATGCTCAAGAGCACCCTGTGAGAATTTTCTGACGGCTTCATCAACATCCTCGTAAGAACCAAGATTCTCATCGATTGGACGTTCTTTCGTGATCACCTGACACGGACCTGCCGGATCCAGCTGATTCGTGGCTTTTGCATCAAGCCATGAAACAGCTCCGCAAAGTCCCAGTCTCTCCGGCGTTACCACGCATACATGAGACGGTGAAAATGCCTGACAGAGAATACAGCTGTAATATACATCTACAGACTCATCTGTCAGATTATCCAGTCTCTCATCTCGTTTGTCGAATACCGGAATGGCAACTTCATGACGGATTCTTGTACATTCAGCAGGATCTGTATAGATCGTAACCTGACATTTATCAACTACGGCCGCAAACTCATTCTTGACCTGACTGTAAAGTACTTCACCGATATGTTTGATACGGAATCCAGCATTAAATGCTTCAATGCTGATACGGATACGCTGCATATCTCTCTGACCTGTGTGATATACACCTTCAATGCAGTTAATATAATTGTGGAACTTTCTCTCAATAACAGGCTCAAAGTCAGGCTGCATCTTTTTTCCGGCAACTTCTACAACATATGCAATGCTGTTCTTACTGCCGAATTCCATCTCATCCACTTCCGGACCAACGACGGTGATCTTATGATCTTCCACTTCGCTCATGTCTCTTGTCTGGACAAGCTCAGCGCAGTCTACACGGGAACCATCAAACTCAACCTGCATGTCTTTACGTCTGATAATCTCGCCCTCAAATGCAGAAGCAAAGGCAACCGGAATATCGATCTTCGTGATCTTGATCTTGATATTTCTGGCTTCCAGGGAAACCTTGTTAAAGTCGGCTACATTCGCGCAGCCGATCAGAGCTCCCGGAACCTCTTCCACATTCTCGTCTTCGTTTGTGATAACCGGGAAACCAAGCTTAATTGCTCCGGCTCCGGCTGCAAGGATCACATCATCCACCGGTTTGAACGCATTTACAAATGCCGGTACACGATCTTTCGTATAAGTAAGCAGGCTGGCTGCATCGCCAGGAGTTACATTACCGAAGATCAGTGCTGCACGAAGTGCAACGGATACTACATGGATCACAGATGTAACATCTTTTCCAAGAGGTACGATCCTTACATTATAGCCCATCTTAAGGCCAAGCTCCTGTGCCTGATTGATAATACCGCCAACCAGTGTTACCAGAATACCCTGTGCCTGGTAACTCTTGATCAGATCCACTCCTTCTTTCGCAGTCGGTGCAGAGCCAAGAATAACTGCAACACCCGGAATATCACCTGTTACAAGCGGTACACCCATCTCTCGGATAATGGAGTCTGCCAAATGTCCGTAGCACGGTTCACTATACGGTTCCGCACCATCCAGATATTTCAAAGCTTCAATAAATTCAGCACACAATGCAGTTGCAACACCTGACATCAAAGCGTCATCAAGCTGCTGCTCTCTTGTCATCAATGTCTTCACGACCCCAAGAGCCTCTTTCATCTCACCAAGGGTCTTAACTTTTACGCCAGTAACTGCATAGTAGCAGGGCAGGCAGTAAGCTGTATGCGGAAATCCCACCGCTTTGTCTGCTCCGTGCTGTGCAATTGCCCCGTCTACTGCCTGTACTGTCAGGCCATAGACAGCATCATTTCCGTTGAAAATTCTGTCAATCAACATATTGCACATCTCCATTTCCTGTTTTTTTATTTATATGATCTGCCAGAGGCAGTCATATATAAAGTTTCTCTCAATATGTTCCGCAAGCATATTGATATTTCGCGCACTATTCAATCGGTAAGGGAAAGAATGCAAGCATTCTTTCCCTAGTAAGTTAAACGGATGAAATATCCGCATTTGGTCGGATTACATCATCGGATCAAGTCCAAGTGCCGGATGTCCTTTCTCTGTAAGGAATGCAACCAGTGTCTCTGGATCTTCTGCGATTGTCTCATCACCGATCATATCTGTGAAGTTATCAATTCCGTAGAGATCTTTTGCTGTCTTATTAAGTCTGTCAGCAACGAACTCTTTCAGTTCCTTAGGCATCCATACGATACGCTCGATACCGCCCTCTGCCTTCATGAACTTCTTGGAAGAAATGAAATGTTTACCATGTCCCATGAATCCAGGAGTCTGAACTCCACCACCTGTCATGGATGCCATCTCTGGGAATGTCATTCCAAGTGGTGTCATACCTGCATACTCACGGTTAGCGATAACAACACCATTGGAGAATGGCTCGATACCGCAGATACACTCGAAGCATCCGCAGGAAGTCATCGGGTCCTGCATGATGGAGTACAGTGTAACGTGCTCCAGAGCACCCTGGGAAAGTTTCTGAACTGCCTCATCAACATCTTCATAAGAACCAAGTTCTTCATTGATCGGACGCTCTTTTGTGATTACCTGGCAAGGACCGTTCGGGTCAAGCTGATGTGTAGCTTTTGCATCAAGCCATGAAACAGCTCCGCAAAGTCCAAGTCTCTCCGGTGTTACCACGCATACGTGGGATGGGGAGAATGCCTGGCAGAGGATACAGCTGTAATATACGTCAACAGACTCATCTGTCAGAGTATCAAGACGCTCATCACGTTTATCAAAGATCGGGATAGCAACCTCATGACGAACTCTTGTACACTCAGCAGGATCTGTGTAGATAACAACCTCACATTTATCTACGACTGCATCGAACTCGTTCTTAACAGATGCGTAAAGAACCTCACCGATATGTTTGATCTTGAAGCCAGCCTCGAATGCTGTCTTGCTGATACGGATACGCTGCATATCACGCTGTCCTGTATGATATACACCCTCGATGCAGTTGATGTAGTTGTGGAATTTACGCTCGATAACCGGTTCAAAGTCAGGCTGCATGTTCTTGCCTGCAACTTTTACAACGTAAGCAATGCTGTTCTTGCTTCCAAGCTCCATGTCATCAACCTCAGGACCAACAACTGTGATCTTATGGTCTTCGATTTCTGAAGCATCACATGTATGTACAAGCTCTGCACAGTCTACACGGGAACCATCGAACTCAACCTGCATGTCTTTACGACGGATGATCTCACCCTCGAATGCAGATGCGAAAGCAACCGGAATATCGATGTTTGTGATCTTGATCTTAATGTCACGAGCTTCAAGAGATGTTGCATTGAATTTGCTTACATCTTCCTGAACAATAAGGCTCTTCGGTACACGGAAGATATTCTCTGTTTCGTTTGTGATTACCGGGAAGCCAAGTGCGATAGCGCCTGCGCCGCATGCAACAATAACGTCATCCAGAGGTTTGAATGCGTTAACAAATGCCGGTACACGATCCATTGTATATTTCATAAGTGTTCCTGCATCTCCAGGAGTTACATTACCGAAGATCAGGGCTGCACGAAGTGCTACAGATACTACATGGATTACAGCTGTAACATCTTTTCCAAGCGGGATAACACGAACGTTTGCCCCTGTGTTCATTCCAGCCTCGGCAACCTGGTCGATGATTCCGCCAACCAGTGTTACAAGGATACCCTGTGCCTGATAGCTCTTTACAAGAGCAACACCCTCTTCTACGCTAGGAGCAGCACCAAGGATAACAGCAACACCTGGGATATCGCCTGTTACAAGCGGTACACCAAGCTCACGGATCACTGCATCTGCAAGATGTCCGTAGCATGGCTCTTCATAAGGAGTAGCACCGTCGATATATTTCAGAACCTCGATGAACTCTGCACAGAGTGCTGTAGCAACACCTGACATGAATGCATCGTTCAGTCTTTTCTCTCTTGTCATAAGTGTTTTAACAACGCCAAGAGCTTCTTTTAATTCTTTTAAGGTTGTAACCTTTGTTCCTGTTACAGCATAGTAGCAAGGAAGGCTGTAAGCGGTATTCGGGAAGCTGACAGCTTTATCTTCGCCATACTGAGCGATCGCGCCGTCAATAGCACCCTCTGTTAAACCATATACAGCATCGTTTCCGCCGAATACTCTATCAAATAAAGTCACTGTAATACCTCCTATTTTTACAGAATTGAATTCTGATCAATTTTGTCTTTGATTTTTCTGATTTCAGCTGTTACAGTTTCACTGAAATCGTAGGGAGATTTTCCCTGACGATCAGCATCTATAACTTCTGTATTGTAGTGGATCATCCCAAGCAGATCTTCTGCCGGAATCTTATTCCGGACAAATTCTTCATCTTCCGGATTTCTTACTTTATTGGCCACGACTTTGACCTGGGAAACTCCCAGATCTTTTGCAAGACGTTTGACATTTTTATAGGTCTGAACACTTCTTGCCCCTGGTTCGATCACTACAATAAATTCATCCATGCTCTCCGTGGTGCCCCGGCCCAGATGTTCCAGGCCGGCCTCCATATCCATGATCACCACATCGTCTCTGTGGATCACAAGGTTATTGATCACTCTTTTAAGCATCACATGTTCAGGACAGACGCATCCGCCTCCACCTGTTTCCACAGTCCCAAGGACAAGCAGCTTTACGCCATTACAGGTTTTTCCATAAGTATCCGGAATATCGTCTACCTTTGGGTTCAGCTTATAAAACTGATTCTGACTGTTGGCTCCGGTACGTTCTTCTATAAGCTTACGCATTTTTGAAATCGGAACAATAGAATCCAATGTTTCCTCGTCAAATCCAAGGGCAAGACCCAGGTTCGCATCCGGATCCACATCCGCCGCAAGGACTTTTTTACCCTCATCTGCGTACAATCTTGCAAGTGTTGCTGCGAAAGTTGTCTTTCCTACTCCGCCTTTACCGGTTACTGCTATTTTCATTTTACGTCTTCCACCTTTTATAACATTTTAAAGATCGCAACGGATTAGATTCCTAATGCTGTTCTCTTCTCTTCAATTCTCTCGATCATAAGATCAACTAATTTCTCGATGTCTGTCTCTACTGTGTAAGCAGCACCTGTCCATTTTCTTGTTCCCTCTGTAAGAAGTTCACACATTTCTGAAGAACCGGAAACATATGGATCAACACCAAGGAATGTATCAATACCGGTACCAACTACGTAGTTACCGATGGATACAGCTTTTTCAGACATCCACTCAGGAGCACATCCTACTACCGGAAGCTGATTGATCTGAAGTCCTGAATCTTTTGCAAGTTCAGCAGCCAGAATCATCATACGGGAGATATCTACACAGGATCCCATATGAAGTACCGGCGGGATGTCAGCCAGCTCACAGACACGTTTCAGACCTGCACCACAGAGATCTCTTGCAGATTTGTCCATCAGACCAGCTTTTGCAGCTGCCTGTGCTGAACATCCGGAAGCAATGATAACGATATCATTTGCGATACACTTCTTCATCAATTCGATATGTGCATAGTCAGGACGGATCTTAGGATTGTTACATCCAACCATAGCGACAGCACCACGGATAACACCGGAAGTGATGCACTCAAGTAATGGTTTGGTTGTTCCTGTCACATCAACCTGAGAGTTTGTAACACCATCAAGAACTTTAACGATCGCTTCTACTGAGTAACCAACAGTAGCTTTCTGTTTCAGCTGTGGGATATGTACAAGCTCAGGTTTTCTGTTCTTGAAGTTATCGATAGCCATCTTAACGATTGCTTTTGCATTTTCTCCTGCTGTCTCAGCGTTGAATCTGATAAATTCAGAATCCGGCATCTGAGCGATCGGAGAAGTTGTAACAAATTTGGTATGGAAGCATTTGCTCAGAGGTCCTAATGCAGGGAAGATACACTGAACGTCAACTACGATCGCCTCGCAGGCACCTGTCAGTACTACGTTCTCCTGCTGCAGGAAGTTACCAGCCATCGGAACACCACGACGCATAGCTACCTCATTAGAAGTACAGCATACACCGGAAACTGTGATTCCTTTTGCTCCTACGGATTTTGCATAATCGATCATTTCTTTGCTGTCTGCATACTCACAGATCATCTCAGAAAGACTCGGATCATGTCCGTGTACAACAATGTTGACATTCTCTTCAACCATTACTCCAAGGTTAGCCTCTGTATCAATCGGCTTCGGAGTTCCGAATAATACATCAGAGAACTCTGTTCCCATCATGGAACCGCCCCATCCATCAGCCATGCCGCAACGAAGAGACTGTTTTACAAGTGCTTCCGGAAGAGAAGAACATCCCATATGAGACATATGCAGGGAACTTGCAACCTCACGGTCAATAGCACGTGGTGCGATTTCGTTCTCGATCAGCTTTTCTTTCTGTCCTTCAGGCATTCTGTCAAGGAATCTCTGATATCCGAACGGTTTACCATACTCCATAAGACCGATCTCTGCCATCTCATGAGCCAGATCATAGATATCCTTGCCTTCTGTTTCCACGCCCCACTCTTTAGCAATGCGAAGAAGTTTCTCAGGATCTTTTACCTGATAATTTCCGCCCTCTTTTGCGCAGTACAGTGTATGACAGATCTCACGACCATGATCAGAGTGAGTAGCTGCACCACCAGCTGTAAATTTAAGGAAGTTTCTTCCTACGATACCATGAGCATCACATCCGCAGACTCCTCTTGGAGCCTTCGGTGTAATACGGCACGGTCCCATTGCACAGATACGACAGCAGATACCCTGCTCACCGAATTTACAGTGCGGAGTCTGGTTCTTTGCACGGATCTGCCATGCATCTGCTCCTACCTTTGCACCTGTCTCAAGAAGACGGGCTGTAGCGGCTTCAAATTCCTCCACTGTAGTTAATTTGAATTCACTCATTATAGACCTCCTTTAATAGCACATCTATTTATTTTTTCTTTTTTATAATAAGCCCCGGGCAGGAACCCATCCCCACCCATGGGTTATTCTCTTTTTAAAAAAAAGGTTTATATTTAATTATAAACCTAATTTATCAAAAATTTCAAAAGCTGCTTTTCTCATCGGATTATCCTCAGGAAGAGTAACGGTTGGTTTACCATCGCAGTCATATTCATAGACTGCCTCATCCTGTGGTACTACACCGATCAGATCGAGTCCCTGATTCTGGATTTCCTCAAGAATTCCAGGATTCAGTTCTGCTTTTGGTGCGCGATTGATGATAAGTCCTACACGGGAAGGCTTCATATCGCATTCCTTAATAAGTTCAGCGATTCTGCCCACTGCCTGTACGCCTCTTCTGGAGCAATCGCTTACAAGGATCGCTGTCTCCATGCTTGGAAGGATTCCTCTGCTGATATGTTCCATTCCTGCTTCATTATCCACAACAATATATGGATAATTCTTCTGGTATTTGGCAAGCTGTGCCTGAAGCAGGCCATTTACAAAGCAGTAGCAGCCTTTTCCCTGTGTTCTTCCCATTACCAGAAGATCATAATCATCTTCCTCAGCAAGGGCGTCCTCGAAACGTACCTCCGCATAATCTGCTTTGGACATTCCTGCCGGAATCGGGCTCTTCGCTGCCATCTCCGCGTGAGCAATCTCCTCACGTACGTCTCCCAGTGTAGTATCTACTTCTACACCGAGAACCTCATTCAGATTTGAATTGGCATCTGCATCTACAGCCAGTACAGGTCCTTTTTTCTTTTCGCAGAGATACTGGATCAGCATTCCGCATAATGTAGTTTTTCCAACGCCGCCTTTTCCAGCGACTGCAATTACATGTGCCATAAAACGGGCACCTCCTGATTTTAGTAAGTAAAATCTCATACGCTCGGCGTACATAGGAGGTGCCCGTATATATAGATACGTTCATATCTTTCTTATTCTGGCGCCTCCGCACTGTGCCGGAAATCCGTATTCAATTTAATTAATATCTCTAATGTTTCTTATATAAGTGTCCGAAGCCCGGATCGGTCAATGATCTCCGATACATCCTTCCACTTATTCAGTGCATAAAGATGAATTCCGTCAACTCCCAACGCACGATATTCATCGATCTGCCTGATCGTATATTCGATTCCTTCTTCTTTAAAGCGTCTGATCTTATCCTCATAGAACATATCAAACGGTTTTCCGTCTGAATCTTTCGCATTAAACGGATTCGGGAACAGCCAGTTTCTGGAAATCAGTCTGCAAAGTTCTCTGTCCATCACACAGCCATTACGTGAAAGTGCCATGTTAATGGTCGCCGCCTGATCCAGAATTGGCATAACGCCAACATCTACCGGTATCGTAATTCCGGCCTCACGAATCGCATCCAGCCAGTATTTAAACTGTTCCATATCCCAGCAGAGCTGTGTCATAATATAATCAGCGCCATTGTCCTGCTTCTGTCTCAGAACTGCGATATCTGCATCCAGACTTCTGCATGCAATATGTCCTTCCGGTGAACCTGCGACCGCAATCTCAAATTTATCGCCAAACTCATCTCGCACGAACTTGACCAGATCTGTTGCATAGTTGAAATCCCCACAGGTGGTTGTCTCACCAAGAGGAATATCTCCTCTGAGAGCAAGCATATGATCAACGCCTTCCGCAAGATACTGTTGAAGCTGCTCACGGATTCCCTCTTTTGTATTCTTGATCACGGTGAAATGCGTCACAGGAATCGTTCCCGCATTCTTGATCATCTGGCATACTTCCCTGTTGGCGCCGACATTTCCGCCGCCTGCGCCATAAGTACAGGAAATATATTCCGGTCTGTACTTCATAAGATGTTCGATGGTTCCCGGCAGGTTTGTCATACCTTTTTCGGTTTTTGGTGGAAAAAGTTCAAAAGAAAGCAACATTTTTTTCTGCATTGCCTCTGATAATTTCATGAATCGTCCCTCCACGTTTTTCTTTTATTCTGAGGATGATTCCCAACATCTCCTCAGATCACATCTTGCAAAGCTATCGCTGATCGTGTTAATCGCACTGAAGCTTCACAATGCTGTTTGCCAGATCCACCATAAGAATGCTTCCCTCTACCACGCGTTCTTCACCCATGATATCGCGAAGTATCAGTTTATTTCCGTCCACGTCAATACGGCTTACATTCTTAAAAATCACAGAATTATCTTCCTCTTTATAAACAGTTGCAAGACACATAATCATTTCCTCCAATAAGCAGCCTGTTCCGCTGCCGCGCTGTCAAAATCTCTCTGTCGTTTATTTAAGCTCTTCTTTTACCAGTGTAAGAGCAAGTCCCAGTCTCATATTTCCTTTCTGGAAATCAGCAACGGCTTCTTTAATTGTTTTTGCTGCTGCGTCCATATTCAGTTTTTTGAGATTGTCTGCCATCTGATCCAATTCTGCTGCATGATGTTCATTATGCTGCAGCATGTAAGTAAGAAGCGCTACTGTCTCATTCTTACAGTCTCCGGATTCACAGGATCCGCAATGTCCCTCTCCGTGTGTATGGCAGTGGCTGTCTCCTTCTGCATGGCTGTGTGTATGGCTGTGAGTCATACCATCCTCATGTGTATGCTCATGTGTATGTTCATGGCTGTCAGCATGTCCATGCTGAACAAGATTGCCGTTCTCATCTTTGATTAAATGCATAAATACCCCTTTCCTGTATCCGCATGGCGGACACGCTCATGACAAGAATTTATCAATTAAATTCATTATACATCTTTTCGCTTCCATTATCAAGAAATTTATTATAAAAAATAGCCAAAATTCCGTCTCGTTTTTTCCTCTTTTTTCAAAACATTGACAGCATTTTAACCCGATTGTTTCAATTTTAACGAAGTTAGTTTCTCCAAACCACAAAATATTACTTATATATACATTTGTACAGTGTACAAGCTTTATCACTTTTGTAATATATTTGATGTGATTCTTTCATATTTTTGTGCTATAATAGCAAAAAGTGCGAGAAACAGAACATACAAGGAGGAATTATTTTGAGAGAAACTGTTTTTCTGAACAACGACAGAGAAATGCCCCTGCTGGGGCTTGGTGTATATAAACTACCCGATGACGTACAGGCGGAAGCCGCCGTTACTTCTGCTATTTCCGCCGGTTACCGTATGATTGATACTGCTTCCGTTTACAAGAACGAAGAAAGTGTCGGTAAAGCAATCGCCAAATGCGGGATTCCTCGTAAAGATCTCTTTATCACAAGTAAGATCTGGAATACTGCCCAGCGTCTTGGTGATGTGCAGGGTGCTTTTTCCCGCAGTCTGGATCGTCTGAAACTGAGCTATGTAGATCTTTATCTGATCCACTGGCCGGTTCCGGGGTGCTACTTAAGCACCTGGAAGGAGCTTGAGAAGATTCTGGAATCCGGGCGTGCCTTAAGTATCGGCGTCAGCAATTTTGATATCCGTCATCTGGAAGAGCTGCGTAAGGTTTCCGGTATTGTTCCGGCTGTAAATCAGATTGAATGTCATCCGCTCTGCTATCCTTCTGAGCTGATTGAATACTGCAAGGCTTATGGAATTCAGGTGCAGGCCTATGCTCCACTGGCACGGGGAGCCTATCTTGATAATGATGTTATGTGTGTTCTGGGAACAAAATACGCCAGAACGCCGGCACAGATCGGACTTCGCTGGGCGATTCAGAAAGGAATTTCCGTGATTCCGAAGTCTGTAAATCCTGAACGTATCCGAAGCAATGGTGATATCTTTGATTTCAATATTGAGGATGAAGATATGGCAATCATCGATACCTTAAACGAAGATCTTCATACCTCACATGTTCCTGAAGACCTTCGGGATATTCAATTCTGATCTTTTCAGGTGTTTGCCTAAGTTAAATCAGACGGATTTTGCAATACACTTTCGCTGCGTAAGTTCCATGTTAGACAGCTGTTCCACAATTTATTATAAACAAAAAGGATATCCTGTAAGACCATATAAATGTGGTCCATACGGATATCCTTTTTTATTATGCATACTTATATAAGATTCTCAGAAGTCTATTTCCATGGAAGCATTGGTGTCTCGACTTTCTTATCACGCAGCATCAGATCCATAACCGCTTCTGCTGCCGGTTTCCCTTCAAAAAGCACTTTATTCACTTCTGTTATGATCGGCATTTCAACCTCATACTTCTCAGCAAGCTCTCTCGCTGCTCTCGCGGAATAAACACCTTCCACAACCATCTGTACTTCATCCATAGCCTGTTCCATTGTCCGTCCCTGGCCGATCAGGTATCCGGCTTTTCGGTTACGGCTGTGTACACTTGCACAGGTAACGATCAGATCTCCGATTCCGGAAAGTCCGTAGAAGGTTTCCATCTGAGCTCCCATTTTCTTTCCAAGTCTGGCGATCTCTGTAATACCTCTGGTGATCAATGCCGCTTTTGTATTATCTCCATACCCCAGACCGTCCGCAGTTCCTGCTGCCAGTGCGATCACATTCTTCAGAGAGCCACCCAGCTCAACGCCGAGAAGATCCGGTGTTGTATATACACGGAAAACAGGGCTCATAAAAATGCTCTGAAGATACTCTGCTGTTTCCTGTGTATGCGCGCTTACCACACAGGTTGTAGGAATTCCTCTTCCTACCTCCTCTGCATGGCTCGGTCCGGAAAGCACAGCAACATCTCCCTGGGGAATTTCTTCTTCGATCACTTCGCTGAGTGTCTTAAGCGTTTTTTCCTCAATGCCTTTTGCAACATTGACGATCTTCTGACCTTCCCTGACAAAAGGTGCCATCTTATGTGCAGTGCTTCTGATATAAGGGGAAGCTACTGCCAGCACTGCTGCATCCGCATCACGTAACGCACGCTCCAGATCTGTCATGATCTCAATTTTTTCCGGAAGGTGCACTCCCGGAAGTCTGGTCGGATTTTCTCTCGTCTCGCGGAGCTTTCTGGCATCCTCCGGTCTCGCTGACCAGAGAAGAACTTCATGACCATTATTATGGAGAAGAAGTGCCAGAGCCGATCCCCAGCTTCCAGAACCCAGTACGCTGATCTTTGCCATAAATTCTACCTCTTATTTCTTTACTGATTGATGATTTTTATTATTGTTGTGATACCGTCCTGACCTCAGGCATCGTTATTTTTTATTCTTACTGTTCAGGAACACTTTGCTCTCAGTTCCATGGAGCAATCTTCCAATATTGGCTCTGTGCCTGTAAAATGCCATCGCTGTCATCGCAGCCATCACAATATAAAGCTCGATCGTATGTGAGTGGTCCATCCCATAAGATCCCATACTGCCGAAAACGATCACCATAATAAGCGCAGCTGCATAAGCGCTAAGTGAACAGAGCGATACATAATGCGTTGCAAAAAACAAAACGAAAAAGATCGCTGCACAGACAATAAAAATTCTCCAGTCAAAAGCAAGGATCATTCCAACAGAAGCTGCGATTCCCTTACCGCCACGAAAGTTCATGGAAATCGGAAAATTATGTCCCAGAATACAGCCGAATGCCCCATAAAGTGTCAGCAGTGGAAGAATATTGCTCATGGATCTGCCATAGATCATCCGGACGATCACGATCGCGATCACACATTTCAGGCAGTCCCCAAGCAGGGTAAGTGCTCCCGCTTTTTTTCCAAAGGTACGAAAAGCATTGGTCGTTCCTGCATTTCCGCTGCCATGTTCCCTGATATCTGTCTTGTGAACCTTTCCTATAATATAGCCAGTCTGAAAAAGTCCGCATATATAACCGATAACAAGACAAATAATTCGTTCCATATTTTATTCCTTTTCCCCGCGCTCGCGGATGATGAATTTCAGGGAAGTTCCGGAAAATCCGAAGGCATCTCTGATCTTATTCTCCAGATATCTTACATAGGAGAAGTGCATAAGTTCTTTATCGTTAACGAAAATAACAAATGTCGGTGGCTTCACCGCAACCTGAGTCATGTAGAAGATCTTCAGTCTGCGTCCACGGTCAGACGGCGGCTGCTGAAGCGCTACGGCCTCGGAAAGAATCTCGTTGAGAACACCTGTCTGAATACGAAGTGTCTGGTTCTCAATGACCATGTCGATATTCTCGAAAAGTTTCGGAAGTCTCTGGCCTGTTTTTGCAGAGATAAAAATGATCTGTGCATATGGCATAAAGGAAAGAATCTGACGGATCTTCTCTGTATGCCTGTAAATGGTCTTATCATTCTTCTCAATGGCATCCCATTTGTTTACAGCTACGATAATACCCTTACCTCTATCATGAGCGATTCCGGCGATCTTCGCATCCTGCTCGGTTACTCCCTCAGACGCATCGATCACAACAACAACCACATCTGCACGCTCTACAGCAGTTACTGTACGGATCACACTGTAACGCTCGATTTCTTCTTTGACTTTACCTTTACGACGAAGTCCTGCTGTATCAATAAATATATAGTCCTTATTGTTCCATGTAACCTTAGTATCAATGGCGTCTCGTGTGGTTCCGGCAATATTGGATACGATCACTCGCTCCTCACCCAGAAGCTTGTTAATCAGAGAAGATTTTCCTACGTTAGGCTTACCTACGATAGCGATCTTCGGGATGTCATCCTGATCCTCTTCCTCATTCTTGTCCGGAAACTCCTTGATCACCTCATCCAACATATCACCAAGTCCCTGTCTGTTTGCTGCGGAAACAGGGATTGGCTCTCCGATTCCAAGATTATAGAATTCATAAACATCCATCATATATTTCTGATGGCTGTCTACTTTGTTTACCACAAGTCGTACCGGCTTACCGCTGCGGCGGAGCATATCTGCTACCTTTGCATCAGAATCTACAAGTCCCTGGCGTACATCTGTGATAAAAATGATCACATCTGCGGTATCAATTGCGATCTGAGCCTGCTCTCTCATTCTGGAAAGAATGATATCGCTGCTGTCCGGCTCGATTCCACCGGTATCGATCAATGTAAATGTACGGTCAAGCCATGTGACATCTGCATAGATCCTGTCTCGTGTTACTCCTGGCGTATCTTTTACTATGGAAATATTATCACCTGCCAGTGCATTGAACAGAGTGGACTTACCTACATTAGGCCTTCCCACTATTGCTACTACTGGTTTGCTCATAAATTTGTCTCCTTCTTGTTTTTTTATGTTCCGGCGGACTGATCACGGCCTCCACCAGATCACAGCCTCCTGTGTCTACGATTACAATTTCTGTTTCCAGTGCCTCGGAAAGCTCCTCCAGCGTCATATCATCCAGAAAGATCTCTTCCTCTCCTTTCATCATACTGCACGGAAGAAGCAGTTTTTCTCCAAGGTCGAGACCGGAAAGCTGACCTTTAAGATCCTGCCCTGTGATAAGCCCGGACACCGTGATCTCCTCTCCAAAGAAATGATTCTCTATGGTTCTGACCTGAATCTCTACTTGAGGAAATTTCTTCTGAATCTCCCGGATATATTTCTGAATAAAAGGTGCTGCCAGCTTGCCGGTAGCAATGGTTCCTTTTATCTGGCGGTCATCTCCTTGAAGCTCTGTAAGCGTTTCCCGGACTTCCGTCTCCAGAAGTCTTAACATTCCCACGCCGTTCTCCAGCTGAAGATATCCATCATACTCTTCCTCGCAGGGAAGCTCTCTTTCCGCCAGGATATACCATTCATCGGAAGCATGGATAAAATGGATCCCATGTCTTTCCATCATGATCTTCTGCCAGCGTTCGATCTGTTCCAGTACTTTCTCCGCATCTTCCTTGCCAAAAGATTTCAGTGGAAAAAGTCCCTCCCGGTATTTCGTAAGCCCTACCGGAACTACAGAAACACTCTGAAGCACAGGTGCATAAGCGGAAAGCTTCTCAAGGCTGTATTCCAGCTCTTCACCGTCGTTCACACCCTTGCACAGTACGATCTGCCCATTCATGGTGATCCCTGCATTATAAAGTGTGTCTACCTTCTCAAGTGCCTTTCCCGCAAAACGGTTATGCAACATCCGGCAGCGAAGCTCCGGATTCATAGCCTGAAATGAAATATTGATCGGTTCCAGATGATAGCGGATCACCCTCTCGATATCCCGCTCACTCATATTGGTAAGCGTCACATAATTTCCCTGGAGAAAGGAAAGCCTAGAATCATCATCCTTGAAATACAAGGTCTCTCTCATATTCGGCGGCATCTGATCAATAAAACAGAAAATGCACTTATTTGAACAGGAACGATAGTCATCCATCAGTCCCCCGTTCTCAAATTCTATTCCAAGGTCTTCCTCATATTCCTTCTCTACCTCCAGCTCCCATTCTTCACCGTCCGGCTTCTCCACAAGAAGCACGACCAGTTCTTCATTCATGAGATACCGGTAATCGAAGACATCCTCCACAAGCTGTCCGTTGACAGAGATCAGTCTGTCCCCCGGCTCCAGCCCCAGCTCCTCGGCAATACTGTCGGGCAGCACCCTGGAAATCTTATGTTTTCTTAATTTCATCATTATCTCCCTTTTCTATCCCGTATATAATAACAACTTTGGCTCGAAAAATCAACACTTTGAGAAAACACCTTGACTGACGCATGCGTCTGATGTTATAAATAGACTGAGAATTTTTTTATGACATACACTTAGGAGGAATATTATGCCAAACATAGAATTGCTGGAAAAGTCTATGCCTGTTGCCCCGATCCGCATTGCAGCACTCGCAGGATGCCGCGACCTGGCCGAGGAGGTTGACAAAAAGCTGGTTAAATTCCGTAAAGAACTTGTAGCAGCCAAGAAATCCACGATCATCCCTCAGGGCTATACAGAGAAATCTTTCCTTGTAGACTGCGAATGCCCTCGTTTTGGAACCGGTGAAGGTAAGGGTTACATCAAGGAATCCGTCCGCGGAACTGATCTTTACATCATGGTAGACGTTACCAACTACAGTCTCACCTATTCTGTATGCGGTCATGAGAACCATATGTCTCCGGATAATCATTATCAGGATCTTAAGAGAATCATCTCCGCAGCTACCGGAAAAGCTCACCGTATCAATGTCATCATGCCGTTCCTTTACGAAGGACGTCAGCACAGACGTACCAAGAGAGAATCCCTTGACTGTGCACTTGCTCTTCGCGAATTAAGCGAGATGGGAGTTTCCAACATCATCACTTTTGATGCACATGATCCACGTGTACAGAACTCCATTCCGCTGAAAGGCTTTGATAACTTCTTCCCGACTTATCAGTTCCTGAAGGCACTGGTTAAGAACATTCCGGATTTCAAGCTTGACAATGATCATCTTATGATCATCAGTCCTGATGAGGGTGCTATGTCACGTGCTGTATATTTCTCCAATATTCTTGGAGTCGATATGGGTATGTTCTACAAACGTCGTGATTACTCCACAGTTGTCAACGGCAAGAACCCGATCGTTGCCCATGAGTTCCTGGGTGACTCTGTAGAAGGCAAGGACGTTGTCATCATCGACGATATGATTTCCTCCGGAGAAAGCATGCTCGATGTTGCCCGTCAGCTGAAAGAACGTAAAGCAGGACGTGTCTTCGTCTGCACTACCTACGGTCTGTTCACAGACGGATTATCCAAATTCGACGAATACTACGAAAAAGGCTGGCTGGACAGAGTTATCACAACCAACCTTAACTACCGTACTCCTGAGCTTCTTGAACGTCCTTACTATATCGAAGCGAACATGAGCAAATATCTTGCAAGTATCATTGATATCATCAATCATGATGTATCCGTTGAGAAAGTTCGTTCCAGCAACGAAAAGATCATGGATCTCATGAAGAAAGTCAACGAACAGTAATAAATGCTCCCAGGTTTCCACGTTTGCCGTGAGAAGCCCTGTGCGAATAAAGAAAGAGCGGATTACAGCAGGTGCAGATGCCCGGCATGGATATCCGCTCTTCTTTTATGCCTGCATCCAGAAAAATCCTTCTGTTAGCCTCCCACAGATTAAGCTGATATTTCCCATCTGGTTTCTCGCAAAAAAGTGCGTCCCAGTATTTTTCCTCAAAAGCTTCTTTAAACTGGTCAATCACATCCTCACCGACTTCATAACAGTCCTGGCAGATTGAAGGACCGATAGCTGTATAAAGTCTGGACGGATCTGTTCCAAATGTTTCTGTCATTTTTTCCACAGTTACTTTTCCTATTTTACCCACAGTGCCCATCCATCCGGAATGGGAAAGGCCAACAGCATTATGCTCCGGATCCACAAAGAAAAGCGGCACACAGTCTGCATAGAAAGTTGCCAGCACCAGTCCCGGAACATTGGTGATCATTCCGTCCACATCCGTATATGGTCGTGGCTTCGTAATACCGTTTCCCCTGTCCTCTTCTGTAACTACCCGCACATTTGTCGTGTGGGTCTGATCTGAAGTAACGATATCTTCCATGGAAAAACCCATCGCCTGAGACAATCTCCGGTAGTTTTCCCGTACAGCTGCCTCGTCATCGCCTCTTGTAAAGCTTAAATTCATGGATTCGTAAATTCCCTTACTGACGCCACCAAGACGCGTACTGAAGCCATGTACCACTCCCGGAAGCACCTCAAGATCCGGATATGTAAGCCATGTAACTCCGTCTTTCTCCTTTACATTCATCAGCTGTTTATCTCTATACCATTTTATTTTCATTTTATGTGTTCAACCCTTTCATCTGCAAAAATCAAAAGCGTTTTTTATCCAGTGGATCTCTTTTCCGTCAATGCCTACCACATCAAACCGGCAGCAGACATTATCCCCATATCCATGCCGGATAAGATAAAACAGCGCAACTGTACTGATCGTGCGCTGTTTTTCTTTCCTGACTGCTGCAAAAGAGCTTCCGCTGGAACCATTTTTTCGATATTTTACTTCGATAAATACCAGATATTTCCCATCACGGGCAATGAGATCGATCTCGCCTTTTCTGCTGCGGAAATTCCTCTCAAGAATACGTAATCCTCTTTTTTTCAGGAAATCTGCCGCAAGGCTTTCGTAATAGCTGCCCGTTTTTCTTTTATTTTCTTCCAGAAATTTTTTTCCTTTCTGCTCTCTGTGTAGGTATCTTTTGTATTTCTGTTTTATACAAAATGAGTGATAAATGTCTTTCTGTGTATCGGGCTTGGCCCGTACTTCTTCAGTCCTTCTATATGTGCAGCTGATCCATACCCCTTGTTGGATGCAAAACCATACTCCGGGAGAATTTTATCATATTCCTCCATCATACGGTCTCTCGTTACCTTGGCCACAATACTCGCCGCTGCAATGGATACGCTTTTGGCATCTCCCTTGATGATCGGCACCTGCGGAATCGTGATCTCCGGTATCGTAACCGCATCGTTAAGAAGCAGCTGTGGCTGTACAGAAAGCTTTCCTACCGCCTGGCGCATGGCTTCATAGGTAGCCTGTAAAATATTGATCTCATCGATCCGCTCCGGACTTGTCATACCGATTCCCACAGAAACTGCCCCGTCCAGGATCACATCATAAAGTTCTTCTCTTTTTTTGGCTGTCAGCTTCTTGGAATCATTAAGCCAGAGAATATCGCAGTCTTTTGGCAGGATCACCGCGCAGGCTACCACCGGGCCTGCAAGAGGGCCTCTTCCAACTTCATCAATACCACAAAGATAACCCAAGTGTTCATACTTGTGCTCATACTCCTTCATGATCTCTGTACGTGCACGTTCTTTTTCCAGAGCTTCCAGCTTTTTGCGGTACTGCTGGATCAGCTTCTGTACACCGCTTCTCTCATCGTTTTCATAGTGCTGAAAAAGGGCGTCATAATCGCCCTCTTCTGCTGACGCAAAACGCGCCTTGATATCTTTCATTGTCTCCATTATGCTTCCTCACGTTTCTCCGGAAACTCAAGGGTAACTCTGCCAAGCTTACCGGAACGGAATTCCTCCAGCAAAAGTCTGGATGCTTTTTCGTAATCAAGCTCCTCACCTTTTTTGAGACAGCCTCTTGCTTTCGCCACAGATGTAAGAATATCCAATGGCTTCTGGTCTTCCTCCAGACTGTATCTCTCTGTCAGTGCTGCCGGATAAAACTCCTGCAGATATCCGATCAGGCCAAGTGCAAGCTCCTCGATATTCAGAATGTCATCCTTGATCGAACCAATATATGCAAGACGCATACCAACTGCCTGATCCTCAAATTTCGGCCAGAGAATACCAGGTGTATCCAGAAGCTCCACACTCTTATTCAGACGGATCCACTGCTTTCCCTTGGTCACACCTGGTTTATTTCCGGTCTTTGCACAGGCTTTTCCGGCAAAAGTATTGATAAATGTCGATTTACCGACATTTGGAATTCCAGCTACCATAGCTCGTACCGGACGGTTCTTGATTCCTCTTCTCCGGTCGCGCTCTGTCTTCTCCTTACAAGCTTCTGTGATCGCTGCGGATACTGCTTTCATGGAGCCTTTGTTCCGGGAATCAATACTTACCGCATAAAATCCTTTTTCTTTGAAATATTCCATCCAGGCACGGCTCTGTTTCTCATCAGCAAGATCCGCTTTGTTGAGAAGGATCATGCGTGCTTTATTTTTTCCAAGCTCATCAATATCCGGATTACGGCTGGAAAGCGGAACTCTTGCATCAACAAGCTCAATGATCAGATCGATCAGCTTGATATCTTCCTGCATCTGGCGCTTCGCCTTTGTCATATGTCCGGGATACCACTGTACGTTCATAATTCACCTCATTTATTTAACAAATCCGATTTTACTCTTCGGGGAAACTGTAAACCACAGTTTTCCTACAATGTATTTCTTATTTATATTTCCGATGTCACTGAAACGGCTGTCCTCGCTGTTATTCCGGTTATCACCCAGAACAAAATATTCTCCACTTTCCAGTGTGATCGAGCTGTCAGCCAGACCAGCGTTCGTAATATCCGGATAAGCACCATTTTCTTCGTATACTTTTCCATTGATGTACACCTGACCATCCTTGATCAAAACAGTCTCACCCGGAAGTCCGATCACTCTGCGGATATGAAGTGCCGCATCATCACTGACACTTGTCCGGAAAACGATCACATCCCCACGCTTCGGTGATTTTATCTTATAAACAGCTCTGTTTACAAAAAATTTCTCTCCTACAGAATATGTAGGCTCCATGGCACTCTCCTGCAGTGTCACTGTCTGAAATGCGGAAATTGCCACAAGCACGGCAAAAACAACTGTCACAATGATCTCAAATATCCATTTGACGATTCCTCTTGTCCGGTCATCCCGAAGTCTCTCCCTTGCCTTGGAAACCGCTCTGCTGTCTTTCAGATCGTCAAGTGTTTTCTTCTTATTTAATTTCATATTCTATCCCCTGTACGAACCGCTCCATTAAGGAAAAAACTCTGTCTGTTCCTGAATGCGGTTCACGTTCATACTGATGTAAAAAGAGGGACAATAGCAAATGTTATTGTCCCTGCCTCTTCACATATGAAATTATTTTACAAGCTCTTTAACCTTAGCAGCTTTACCTACGCGATCTCTCAGGTAGTTCAGTTTCGCACGGCGTACTTTACCACGACGGATAACTTCAACCTTAACTACGTGTGGGGAATGAAGTGGCCATGTCTTCTCAACGCCAACACCGTTGGAGCTCTTTCTTACTGTGAAAGTCTCTCTTGTGCTTCCGCCCTGTCTCTTAAGTACTGTACCCTCGAAGATCTGAATACGCTCACGTGTTCCCTCTTTGATCAGTGCATGTACTCTTACTGTGTCTCCTACGCGGAACTGCGGTACTTCTGCTTTCAGCTGAGCAGACTCAATGTTCTTAATAATTTCGTTCATGTCTTTCTCTCCTTAATTATACTGGATGTTCTTAATACCCATGTGGTAACAGAGGACCATCTTTTTTCACAACATATTTGATTATACACTAGAAAAGTTTGTATTGCAAGGATTTTTTTGCGTATTTTGGCGTTTTTTCCGGACTACCAACAGAGAACCTCGTGTCCTGTCTCTGTGACAAGAACCATGATCTCCCACTGTGCGGATGGTTGTCCGTCCTCTGTGCGTACTGTCCAGTCGTCAATCTCATCTGTATAGATCTCATCAGATCCCATGTTTACCATCGGTTCGATCGTAAAGATCATTCCAGGTACCATAAGTACACCAGTATTCTCCTTAGATGTGTAACTTACCCACGGGTCCTCGTGAAATTCCAGTCCAACTCCGTGACCGCCGATTTCTCTTACAACAGTATAACCGTTTTCAACTGCATGCTTATGTACGGCACTTCCCATGTTTCCAATTGGAGTCCACGGCTTAACCTGCTCAAGACCAAGCTCTACGCATTCTTTTGTCACGCGGACAAGCTTCTCCTTCTCAGGACTTACCTTACCGATACAAAACATACGGGAAGAATCTGAAAAATATCCCTGATAGATCGTAGATACATCTACATTGACGATATCCCCTTCTTTAAGCACAATCTCCTCATCCGGGATTCCGTGGCATACAACCTCATTGATCGAAGTACACACGCTCTTTGGAAAGCCTTCATAATTAAGAGGTGCCGGAATTCCCCCATGGCGTACCGTCTCTTCATGTACCCAGTCGTCAATCTGCTGTGTAGTTACTCCTGGTCCAATATGCTCTGCGACATAATCAAGCACTGCAATATTGATCTTACAACTCTCTTTGATTTTCTCAATCTGTGCAGGTGTTTTGATCAGATCGTGATCAAGAACTGCATATCCCTTCTTTTTCATCAGTTCCATTTTTTCATCAAATGCTTCATGGCATTTTTTATATTTTTTTCCACTTCCGCACCAGCACGGATCATTTCTTTCGATTTTTTTAGACATCTCTTTACTCTCCTTTTCGCAGAAAATTTTTCTGCTTTTTTATCATAGCACAACTTCTTCAAATGTGAAAGTCTTGTTTGTTGTTTTGGTTTGTTTCATTTAACTTTTATATATTAATTATATCGAATTTTATCGAAACTCCTGCGTTCCTATTGTTTTTTGTTGTTATTTAATTATAATGAAACTATAAACTTATTCACGGAAGGAGTCTTACAAATGAAAAAACTGAAGCAATTTTTACTGATTCTGGTGCTGTCTCTTTCTCTGACAGCTCCTGCCACAGCTCCGGTGCTCGGAACTGTTTCAACCGTTTCTGCCGCCACTGTGAAAAAGCCATCTCTAAGCAGCCAGAAGCTTTCCATCTACGCTGGAAAATCTGCCACATTAAAAGTCAGAAATACCTCTGGAAAAATCAAATGGAGCAGCCAGAACAAACGTATTGCTACCATAAACTCCAAAGGAAAGATCACAGCCAGATCTACCGGAAAAACAACGATCTATGCCAAAACCGGTAAATATACTTTACGTTGCCAGATTACAGTAAAGGCCAAAAAAGCTTCCAGACCACAGGTTCAGTCCTCTATATGGATCTCTGCTACAGGCAAAAAATATCACAGGATTTCAAATTGTGGAAATATGAATCCAAACCGTGCCCGGAAAATTACTTTGAGTCAGGCTAAACAGCGCGGTTATACTGCCTGCAAAAAATGTTATCGGTAAATATTTTCTTACCACACAATTTATATCTGTTTAATGAAAAAAAGGATCTCCTGCATCTTTCTTCTGATAAATATCAGATGATGAAGCGATCCTTTTTATTATCTTTATTTTTCTGCTGCCACAGGGCGTCGATTTCCGCCAGTTGCCATTGCACGCATTCTTCCCAGTGCATTGGATACTGCCGGAATAGAGATTACTATAATCGTCAGTACTCCTTCCAGAAGAATGTAACTGTAGTTATAAATGATCGGATATAATGCAGTCAGTGATTTTGGGAAATTGTCCGGCATGTAATCCATCCAGTACAGATATCCTCCTAATGCGTGAAAAGCGCCTCTGGCAAGAATGGCTACAATATAAGCTTTCAAAAGGCCATATTTTTTTGAATTTCTGAATAATCCGGAAAGTCCCATTGCTCCAAATGCCAGAATATAATCACAGCATACCTGGAAAAATGAAAGTACATATGGCTCCTGAAGAAACTGAAATATCCCATACACAAGCCCTGTAAGAATTCCTACTTTTACGCCATACCAGTAACCGATCAGTACAATGAACAGCATACTGAATAAGGTTACAGAACCGCCAAATGGCAGTTTAAATAATTTAATATAAGAAGTTACATAGGCAAGTGCAAGTGCTACCGCGCAGGTAACCAGCTGCTGCGTTGTAAGTTTCAACGCTGAAGTGTTTTTTTGAAGCAGTATTGCCACCAGAACAACCAGTACCAGAACTGCTACAATGGATACAACGTATCCAGCTGTTGTCAAACCGCCATTGGCAGTTACAAGAAAATTAAACATACTCTTTCGTCTCCTCCTTCGTTGGGATTACCCAAATCAAGTTCAAAGGTCGAAGTTTTTACTTCCTCTCAGCCTCGACAGGCTCCCTTGATTCTGCCTATTGTAGCATATAGATGAACCGGTGTAAATATATTCTGATATTGGATAAAAAATATGACGAAAAATATAAAAACAGGAAAGAGATTCAATTTATATGAACCGCTCTCCTGTTTACTCTTTCCTTGTAGCTTGAAAACTACATACATGTGTTTTATTTGATGATTAATCGTTTTTTTGATTTTTGAATCAAGTTTTAACCTGCATGTCGAGTGCAGCCTTTTTTTACGGGCTCGCAGCTTCGCTGCATCGCCTGTTTTGTTGGCTACTCCAGCGGGTGGTCATCTCGCAACTACGTTGCTCGATGTCATTTGCTTCGCAAATGTCCAAGTCAGCTAATGCTCATACGTCCACAAGCAAGTTTGCTTCTGTATGATCCTTATCTGCCCTGCCCGCTTCCTCGGCTTTTTGGTCAAGCCCTCACCCGATTAGTAACAGTCAGCTCCATGTGTTACCACACTTCCACCCCTGCCCTATCTACCTCGTCGTCTTCAAGGGGGTTTACTTCTTAAAAGAATGGGATATCTCATCTTGAGGGGGGCTTCACGCTTAGATGCCTTCAGCGTTTATCCCTTCCGGACTTGGCTACCCGGCCATGGCTTTGGCAAGCCAACCGGTCCACCAGCGGTCCGTCCATCCCGGTCCTCTCGTACTAAGGACAGCTCCTCTCAGATATCCTGCGCCCACGCCGGATAGGGACCGAACTGTCTCACGACGTTCTGAACCCAGCTCGCGTACCGCTTTAATGGGCGAACAG
>NZ_JBBMEJ010000005.1:0-183761 GCF_040096615.1 Blautia aquisgranensis | reverse complement strand
ACGCGCCGCCGCCCACATCTCACAGGACAGGACGCGCAAGCCGCGTCCGCTTCCGTCCCTCCCCCCATAAACCAACAGCCAGGGAGATGGAATCTGGCCGGGCAACTCTGCAGGAGGGTCGATACTACTTAGGCTGTGGGAGGCGGCGTTGTTTTCTAAAAGTCTGCTGTTTGAGCGACAAAGGAGCGAGTTCAGACTTTTAGAAAACGCTTTTAGCCGCATCACAGAGCCTTAGTAGTATCCCCCGACGAAGCCTGCACGGACAGATTCCATCTCCCTGACGTCCGTTCGTTAATACAAAAAGAAAGAACGCCACAAAAAAAAGCAGCGTCCTTCCTATTCCCCTCATCTATTCCCTATTTTTCCTCAATTATTCCCAGAAATCTCTCTAAGCAATTCAATATCACTCTGCAAAACTTTAATATTCGTAGTAAGTTTCTCTCCCTCAGGACTAATATACGTCACCTCAAGAATACTACCTTCACGAATTCCACGTTTAGACACCGCACTGCAAAATGCCGGGAACTTCGGATGATTCTGTTTAAATGTATTCCACGCATTCATAATCTTCATCATATTGCCAATATTACCAATACCCATTATTTCAAAACAACCTTTCTAAAAAAATTCTGATTAAAATCCACCATCAAAACCACAAGGCAGCCGCCATATAATCCATACAGCGACTGCTCAGTAACCAACTTATTATCTTATCTTCTGCCAATTATTTCACAGATTTCGAATAAAAGAGATCGCATCACTGATCCCCGCAACATACACCAACCGGATTCCTTTGATACTCTCTGTAGCTGCTCTGTTTACTTCCGGCAGGATCACTGTCTCAAAGCCAAGTTTTTTCGCTTCCTGCACACGCTGACCTGCCATGCTGACTGCCCGGACCTCACCGCTTAAGCCGATCTCTCCAAAAACCATCACGGAATCCGGGATCACAATATCTTTACAGCTGGAAATGAGCGCCAGGCAGATTCCCAGATCAATTGCCGGTTCCGTCATCTTCATTCCACCTGCGATATTCACATAAGCATCTGAGGACGCAAGATGAACCCCTGCCTTTTTCTCCAGAACTGCCATAAGCAGATTTACACGGTTAAAATCCGTACCAACCGCAGTTCGCCTCGGAATACCGAAATTGCTCTGGCACACAAGTGCCTGAATTTCTACCAGAATTGGTCTGGTTCCTTCCATGGAGCAGGCAACCACAGATCCGGAAGCATTCTCAGGTCTTCCATTCAGTAAAAATTCTGAAGGATTTTTCACTTCCTCTAGTCCAGTATTCTGCATTTCAAAAACGCCGATCTCATTGGTAGAACCAAAGCGGTTCTTTACCGCACGAAGGATCCGATAAGAAGCATGCCTATCTCCTTCAAAATAGAGCACCGTATCCACCATGTGCTCCAGAACACGGGGGCCGGCAACATTTCCTTCTTTCGTGACATGACCTACGATAAAAATAGACACACCCATTCCTTTAGCGATCTGCATCAGAACATTGGTGGATTCCCTTACCTGGGAAACGCTTCCTGGCGCAGAGGTAATATCCTCATGAAACATGGTCTGGATCGAGTCCACAACAGCCACATCCGGTTTCGTCCGTTCAATAACTTCGCGAATATTCTCCAGATTTGTCTCGCATAATAACTTTAATTTATCATTAAATGTTCCAAGCCTGTCTGCACGAAGTTTGATCTGGCGCAGTGATTCTTCACCCGAAATATACAGCACTGAGACACCCTGCGCTGAAAGATTACGACAGACCTGGAGAAGCAACGTAGATTTGCCGATTCCGGGATCTCCACCCACCAAAACAAGGGAGCCGGGAACAATTCCTCCTCCCAGCACCCTGTCCAGTTCACCAATTCCGCAGCTCTGACGTTCATCAGCGGAAAGACTGATATCTTTGAGAACTACCGGATCGGATTTCTTTTGTGGATTTTTTGCATTTGAGGAGGCGGTTTTCTTTGTGGAAACAGTCTCCTCAACGAATGTATTCCATGCCTTACATGCAGGACACTGTCCCATCCATTTGGCGGATTCGTACCCGCACTCCTGGCAGAAATATACTGTTTTTTTATTTTTTAGCATTTTACGATTTTTACTTCAGCCTTGGTGTTCGCGTCCAGTTCAACACTAAATGAAAGCTTACCGCCCAGATTCGTTGTCATAGTGCCTGTGCTCGCTCCATCGATAAATACCTGATACTCTGTCTCAGCCTCAAGCTCTACTGTGATCTGGGAATCCTCAAATCCCTGTACCTCAAAGCTCATTGTAGTTCCATCCTGCTCAAGATGAAATACACTTGTTCCTGGAACGGACTCATATACGAACATTCCGTTGCGCTCAAGCTTGGTGATCTCCTTATATGTTTTTACTTTATACATATCTCCCTGATACTGATAATCCGACAGTTTGGATTTCTGACTTAACTCGTAATCTCCAAAACTAATAGTACCGTTATCTTCTGTACGGATCAATTCCTGTATCACTGCCATGATCTTATGTCCTCCTGAAATTCTTTTGTTATAATTTGTTTAATTATACCTTATTTCTGTCTTTTTTTCCATAGAAAGTGACAAAATTCTTGTACTTTTCACACATTAGACTACCGCAAAGCAGATCTTTTTATCTTTCACCTTCACCTGCACGGTGTCGCCAGCTTTGATCCGGCCTTCCAGAATCTCTGTTGCCATTTCATCTTCTATTTTTGTCTGGATCGCTCTACGAAGAGGTCTTGCGCCATATTTGCTGTCAAAACCTGCATCTGCAATAAGATCTTTTGCAGCTCCTGTAATTTTCAGTGTAATGTTCAGCTGCTCCTGACAACGTTTTTCCAGATTTTTCAGAAGAATGGTGACGATCTTACGGATATTCTCCTTATTCAGAGAATGGAATACCATGATCTCATCGATTCGGTTCAGAAACTCCGGCTTAAACATACGGCGAACCTCTTCCATAACCCCTGATCTCATTCTGTCATAATTCTGTTTCTCTGTATTTCCGGACATGAATCCAAGATGCTTCGGCTCCATGATCATCTGCGCTCCTGCATTGGATGTCATGATAATAATCGTCTGTTTGAAGTCTACCTTTCTTCCATGTGCATCAGTGATATGTCCGTCATCAAGTACCTGTAGAAGAATATTAAATACATCCGGATGTGCCTTTTCAATCTCATCAAAAAGTATCACACTGTATGGATTACGGCGGACTTTCTCGCTGAGCTGGCCGCCCTCCTCATAACCTACATATCCTGGCGGTGATCCGATCATCTTGGATACACTGTGTTTCTCCATGTATTCAGACATATCAACACGGATCATTGCCTGTTCGCTGCCAAACACTGCCTCTGCCAGTGCTTTGGAAAGTTCTGTTTTTCCAACTCCTGTCGGTCCCAGGAACAGAAAAGAACCGATTGGTCTTGCAGGATCTTTTAAGCCCACTCTTCCTCGTTTTACTGCGCGTGCTACTGCTGACACTGCCTCATCCTGTCCGATCACACGTTTCTTAAGAACCTTTTCCAGGTTCGCAAGACGGCGGGACTCTCCTTCTGTAAGCCGCTGTACCGGAATCTTCGTCCAGTCGGAAATAATATCTGCAACTGCATTCTCATCTACTTCAAGCGCTTTTCGTTTATTTCTGCGCTCTGCTTTTTTGCGAAGCTTTTCCAGTTCTTCTTCTGCTTCGTTCTGTTTTGCCTGAGCTGCTCTTGCGCCTTCGAGGTCTGCGTTTACAACAGCCTGTTCTTTTTCCTTGAGGATATCATGGATCCTGCGCTCCAGTTCTTCTGCCTCCGGCGACGGACGATATCCTGCCAGCTGCACCTTAGACGCGGCCTCATCAATGATATCAATTGCCTTATCCGGCAGGAAACGGTCATTGATATAGCGCACAGACATTTTTGCAGCCGCTTCAAGTGCTTCATCCAGGATCCGCACTCCGTGATGCTTCTCATAATAAGGACGAAGCCCTTTCAGAATCTCGACAGCTTCCTCCTCCGTCGGCTCTTCCACTGTCACCGGCTGAAAGCGTCTCTCCAGTGCCGCGTCTTTTTCAATATATTTACGGTATTCCTCAAGAGTCGTAGCACCAATCAGCTGAATCTCCCCTCTGGAAAGAGAAGGTTTCAGAATATTGGACGCGTCCAGAGCTCCCTCTGCTCCACCGGCACCTATAATCGTATGGATCTCATCAATAAAAAGCAAAATGCTCTGCTGCTCTCTTACTTCATCGATCACATTTCGGATACGCTCCTCAAATTCACCTCTGTACTTACTTCCTGCGACCATTCCGGAAAGATCCAGAACAACTACCCGCTTATCTTTCACAGTATCCGGAACCATACCTGTGACGATCCGCTGTGCAAGTCCCTCCACAATAGCCGTCTTTCCTACTCCTGGTTCTCCTACCAGACATGGATTATTCTTGGTTCTTCTGCTTAAAATCTGGATCAGGCGTGCAATTTCTTTATCCCGTCCTACAACAGGATCCAGCTTTCCCTCTTCTGCCATCTCTGTCAGATCACGGCTGTACTGATCCAGCGTAGGTGTTGTACTTCCATTTCTGTTTCTCGCTGCTTTTGCCGCCTGAAATTCCTCAGCGATCGCATCGCTGTCCATCCCCATGGCCGTGAGCACTGCAGCATACAGCTTCTGGATGTTCGCTCCCATTGTATACAGAAGCCTTGTACCAACACAGTCTGTTTCTTTCAGCATGGCAAGCAGAATATGTTCTGTTCCTGCCTCCTCAAAATGCATAGATTCCGCCTCTGCACGTGCGTTCTCAAGTACACGCTGTGTTCTTGGACTGAATTCCGGTTTCTGTGCAACAGCTGTTGTTCCTGGCGGTGCAATCAGTTTATCGATCAGTGCCATTGCTTTATCTGCATCAATGCCAAAGTCTTCAAGCACCCTGCCGGCTGTACCTTCTTTTTCACGCAAAAGGCCCATCAGAAGATGCTCCGTACCGATATAGCTATGTCCGCAGGAGCCCGCTACCTGTCTTGCCAGTGCAAGAACATTCTGTGCCTGTTTTGTAAATCGTTCCTGCATGATGTCTCCTCCTATCTGTCTGCGTCATATTCATCAAAAATCTCATCCACCAGCTGATGGATCTCTTCTCTTGTCACATTTTTGCAGCATCCCCAGGCCATGGCTACTGTGAGATTCTGCTTCATCTCATCCAATGCTCTGACCTTATCTGCATCAATAGATATTACAGCTCCTTTTCGTCTGTCGATGGTCACAAAGCCTTCCTGACGAAGCAGCGCATATGCTTTGTTCACGGTATGCATGTTAATTCCTGCAATGCTTGCAAGCTGCCGTACAGAAGGCAGAGCGTCCCCCTCATGAAGCCTTGATGTAGCTATCCCCATTATAATCTGATTGGTAATCTGCATATAGATTGCCTCATCACTGTTAAAATCGATTTCTATCATCATCGGACTGTCTCTCCTTACTTCTATAACAGCAAAAGGCTGCACAGTTCTATTACCCTGGCAGCCTGCTGTGATTTATATTTTTATTTGGTGACTCCTGCGATCTTCTCTACCTGTTCTTTGTTCAGGATCAGGTTAAAGCCAAGCGGATTTACCACATAAGCGCTCGCCTGAGGAATCATAAGGCCCGGAAGCTTGTCCATTGCCACCTTCGCAACGCGGAGATTCTTTCCTCTTCCGAATTTCTCAAATTCCATAACATCTGTAAATACAGGCTGAAGGATCTTGTCTTCTTTATTTTTGAGATATGGAATATGAAGTTTTCCATCTTCTTCCTGCTCTGCGTTGATCGCGATCAGAAATTCTGCTTTTCTGAGGTTCGCAACCAGCTCTTCCTCCAGCTCTCGAAGATTATTGTGCTCTTCCTGTTTCACCGGACGGCGGAGTTCCTGCATAAAGTAAATACCGGAAAGCTCAAGAGAAGGATTCAGAAGCGGTCTCTTGGATGGCTCGATCTTGCTCATGTCTCTCTGACTGGCGATCCTTCCGATCTCTACCTCGATCTGTTCTTCTCCGTCTGTCCAGATCACGCTGTTTACGCCAATAGCGTAAAGTGTACCGTACAGTCTTGGAAAATCTTTCTTTTCATATTTCATGCCCATGAGAAGAACCTTGTCCTCCAGGAGCTTCTTACCATATTCTTTGATTTCTTCCTCAGTTGCAAAAATTCTTGCCTGGTCGTTAAACGTTTCCTCATCACAGGTTACATACGGAAGCTTCGTTGCCTGAGAATATGCAACAAATACTTCATCTCTGTTTCTGAGTTCTTTCACTGCTTCTTCTACACTGATTCCCATTTTTTGTCCTCTCTGCCTCATCGTTTGGATGCGACACCTCATCAGAGGAAATGGTTCATTCCCGTTATGCCCTGTCAGCATCCAGCTTTTTTATTATTTTATAACTATTCACTGTGTTCCTAGTTGTTACTATTTTACAATGAAAGCTATACTTCCGTCAAGCTGTGTATGTCGAAGTAGCACCAAAAGTCAAAAAGTTGTCAGGGCAAAAAATTACTGCCCACACAAAATGGGCAGTAATTCTGAAAATCATGCTTCGTCGATTGCTTTTCCTATGTCATGACGCATATATTTGTTTGCAAAGCTGATCCACTCTGTGGCAGCGTACGCATTTTTTCTTGCTTCCTTCAGCGTTTTTCCCTTGGCTGTGATGCCAAGAACACGTCCTCCGTTTGTGACGATCTCACCATCTTTGAATTTCGTTCCTGCATGGAAGCAGTAATATCCATCTTTATCCTTGAAGTTCTCAAAACCATGGATTGGAATACCCTTCTCATATTTCACCGGATAACCGTCACTTGCAAGAACTACGCAGACAGCTGCGTTATCCTGGAACTTCAGATCGATCTGATCCAGTTTTCCGTCGATGCAGGCTTCCATCACTTCCACAATGTCATTCTCCATACGTGGAAGAACAACCTGAGCTTCCGGATCTCCGAATCTTGCATTGTATTCCAGAACCTTCGGACCATCTGCTGTAAGCATCAGACCAAAGAAAATAATTCCCTGGAACGGGCGGCCTTCTGCTGCCATGGCATCAACTGTTTTCTGATAAATGTATTTCTTACAGAACTCATCGACTTCTTCTGTATAAAACGGGCTCGGAGAAAAGGTTCCCATTCCTCCTGTATTCAGCCCCTGATCGCCATCCTGTGCACGCTTGTGATCCTGTGCGGAAGTCATCGTGCGGATAGTCTTTCCGTCCACAAAGGAAAGTACGGAAACTTCACGTCCTGTCATGAATTCCTCAATAACCATGGTATTTCCGGCATTTCCGAATTTTTTATCTTCCATGATCTCCTTGACTCCGGCCTCCGCCTCTGCAAGATCTTTACAGATCAGAACACCCTTTCCAAGCGCAAGGCCATCAGCTTTCAGAACAATCGGGAATTTCGCTTCTGTCTTTAAGTATGTAAGAGCTTTCTCCGGATCATCAAAATTCTCATAGGCTGCTGTCGGAATATTATATTTTTTCATCAGATCCTTGGAAAATGCCTTGGAGCCTTCCAGGATCGCTGCGTTTTTGCGTGGACCAAACACTCTTAAGCCCTCTGTTTCAAACACATCTACGATTCCACCCACAAGCGGATCATCCATTCCAACAATAGTAAGATCAATTTCTTTTTCTTTTGCAAATGCAGCCAGCTTATCAAATTCCATGGCCCCGATCTCTACACATTCCGCATACTCGGCGATTCCGGCATTTCCCGGTGCACAATAGATCTTGTCAACTTTCGGGCTTTTTGCAACGCTCCATGCAATGGCATGCTCTCTTCCACCGCTTCCTACGATTAATACTTTCATCTGTCTACTCCTTTGTTTCATCTGTTTTCTGATTACTTTAAAGAAACAATTCCATCTGTCACTGTGATCTTATCATTGGCAATAAGATTGATCGCCTCCGGAAGTATTTTCCACTCGGCCTTTTCCATAACTCGTCTCTGGAGATCCTTGGAGGTATCTCCATCTTTTACCTTCACAGCCTTCTGAAGAATAATCGGACCGGTATCTGTACCAGCATCCACAAAATGAACCGTTGCGCCAGTGACCTTCACTCCTCTTGCAAGTACTGCATCATGAACTTTCAGTCCGTAATAGCCCTTGCCACAGAATGACGGGATCAGGGACGGATGGATATTAATGATCTTATTCGGATATGCCTCCACCATTTCAGGCGGGATAGCTACCAGATATCCTGCAAGAACAATAAGATCCACCCCACGTTCTTTCAGTTTGGCAAGCAATGCTTTATGAAAAGCCTCTCTGTCAGGATAATCCTTCGGTGCGATACACAGTGCCTCAATATTATGCTTTCTGGCTCTTTCCAGTGCATAAGCTGACGCATTATTGCTGATAACAATATCAACCTCTGCATTAGTGATCTCCCCGGCATCCATGGCATCCAGGATTGCCTGCAGATTCGTTCCGCCACCGGAAACAAGAACTCCTACTTTTAACATAAGGTCACTCCCTTTTCACCAGCTTCAATATTTCCTACTACATATGGTTTATCACCTGCGCTGCGGATCGCCTCCATGGTCTTGTCAACATCTGCTGGATCTACTGCCAGGATCATACCAAGTCCCATATTGTATGTGTTGTACATCATATGCTCATCAATATCTCCTTTTTCTGCAAGGAGCTTGAAGATTGGAAGCACCGGATAGCTGTCTTTCTTTACGACTGCTCTTGTTCCTTCCTTCAGCATACGCGGGATATTCTCATAAAAGCCGCCGCCTGTAATATGGCTGCATGCATGGATCTTAACACCTGCATTACGGATGCTCTTAAGTGCTTTTACATAGATTCTGGTCGGTGCGATCAGCGCCTCTCCAAGTGTTGTGCCGAGCTCATCATAGTATGTGTCGAGAGATTCTTTTGTCATATCGAATACTTTACGTACAAGAGAGAATCCGTTGCTGTGAACGCCTGTGGAAGCCATTCCGATGAGCACATCGCCCGGTTTCAGTGCTTCGCCTGTAAGGAGATCTTTTTTGTCAACGATTCCCACTGCAAATCCGGCAAGATCATACTCATCCTCCGGCATCAGTCCAGGATGCTCTGCTGTCTCACCACCGATCAGTGCTGCCTCAGACTGTACACAGCCCTCTGCAACTCCCTTTACGATCTCTGCGATCTTCTCCGGATAGTTCTTGCCACATGCAATATAATCCAGGAAAAACAGCGGTTCTCCGCCTGCACACGCAATATCATTTACACACATGGCTACTGCATCGATTCCGATCGTATCATGCTTGTCCATGACCATTGCGACTTTAACCTTAGTTCCGCATCCGTCTGTTCCGGAAACAAGTGTCGGCTCCTCCATGTCTTTAAATTTTTCCATGGAAAATGCACCTGAGAAACCTCCGATTCCTCCAAGTACCTCCGGTCTCATTGTTCTGGCAATGTGCTTTTTCATCAGCTCTACTGATTTGTAACCTGCCTCAATATCTACGCCTGAAGTCTTGTAATCCATAATATCCTCCTTATAACAACACTCTCTGTTTTTTTCATCATGGTATATGAAAATTATTTATAATTCTTATATCCAACTTCCTGAAGTCTCGCATCCTTCTTCTCAACCTGCTCTTTCAGCTCCTGGCTGTAAGCTTTCAGTCTGTTCAGAAGCTCCTCATCGGATGTTGCAAGGATCTTCGCTGCAAGGAGTCCCGCATTGGCTCCGCCGTTGATAGCTACTGTAGCAACCGGGATACCGCTTGGCATCTGTACGATAGAGTAAAGGGAATCTCTTCCTCCTAATGATGTTGTATGCATCGGGATACCGATTACCGGCATCGGAAAGATCGCCGCACACATTCCCGGAAGATGAGCTGCCATTCCTGCGCCTGCAATGATTACTTTGAAGCCTTTTTCTTCTGCTGTCTTTGCATAGTCGAAAAACACATCCGGTTCTCTGTGTGCGGAAATGATCTTCATCTCATAATCAATTCCCAGTTTCTCCAGGATATCTGCTGCTTTACTCATAACTGGCATATCTGAATCACTACCCATTACAATTCCTACTTTTGCCATTGTTTTCTCCTTTCGTGGTGCATCTTATCTCTGTGTTGTCTGCCGCTTTTGCTGTCTGCGGTCGTTATGGTTATTCTACGTATATTCTCATTTTCTGTCAATACGAACGGGAAAACTGTAAAATTACTAATTAACTTATATTTTTATTTAATGGAAGATTTTCAAAAGGACGGTTCAGTTCCTCTGTTCCCGGAAGCACAAACCGGCCGTTTTCAATGATAGAAACCATTTCTCCCTCATCATCGATCACACAAATGCTTCCCAGCTCATCATAAGGAATCGTAATATCCGTATGGCATCCGTAATAAGCAAGGCTCACGTCGTCTTTACGCATCTCGGAGATCTCATTATCTCTGGCAATGATTTCTTTTCCGTCAGGATTGTATACAGGGGTATCCTCAGCCCAGCTGTAGCAGGTGTCTCCTACTGCAAAATGTGGTCCCATTTTTTCCGCAATAAGAATCGGAAGCTTATCTGCGATTCCATACTTCATTGCAGCTACATAAGCAGTCGTATTGGTACCTATTGCAAATTCGCCCATTGGAATTTTCGGATGATGGAACAAAATATTATCTTCAATATATTTCCGGTTTTCTTCTTCTGTTTTAAAATTGGAGCAGGTATAATCGATCACCTGTCCGCAGTCAAATACCAGCTTCAGGTCACGGAACTGCAGACCGTTCAGATATACTTTCTTCACATGAAGGATTCCGCCAGTACCTGCAAGCTGCGGAGAAGTAAACACCTCACCTACCGGAATGTTCACATCTGCAACACAGTTCTCAAAATTTGTCTGTTTTTTCGGATCAGAAAGCTCATGAAGATGAATGAGAAGATCTGTCTCATTGTCCCCGCATCCCTTGACCTCTACCCACTCACAGGTATCCAGTGTATCAATGATCGTCTGCTGGATCTTCTGATAAAGATGATAATCCAGTGTATTGATCTTCACGATCTCGCGGAAGATTTCTGAATAATTACCACCAATCTCCGGAACCGGATAAGCAATAATGGTAAAGCTTCTCTCATCACCTTTAATATAACGGTTCACGATCTGTCCTGATTCATTGGAAAGCTCGGTCTCAAGCTTCTGCTGTGCCTCGCTTAAAGTATATGCCTCCGGCTTGCTGACCGGTGAAAACGGTGCTTCTCCGAAAGTATCAATACAGGCCGGTCCACCATGCACATTCGCCAGATCCCTGTATTTCTCATAAGAAGTCTGCATAGCACGAAGCTTACGCTGCACAAAATCCCCGTCCAGAAACAGGGCACTGTCCTGACGGTGGTCATAATCATACTGTGGATTCGCCACTCCGCCTGTATAGCCTACTCTCACAGCACCTCTTTTGTTGACTGCATGTGTCGCATGGCGGTAGATCACAGGCTCAAGTCCCATTTCCCTGAACTGTAAAATAGCAGCTTTTACCATACGCTCAAAACCAAGACTGTAACGGATATTTACAGTTTTCTTTTTGGTAATGTCTTTGCGTCCGGTGATAAATCCGATCCGATAACCTTCTGTGTAGGTAGATGCCATTTTGTCGATCTCTTCCTGGGAAAGAGAATTCAGAAACTCTGCCACACCGGTCTCGTTTGCAGATACATATTCTCCGTAACGGTACAGATATCTGAGATCTGAAAGATCCGAATTCATAATGATATTTGCTGCAAAGTCAAGTTCCGGATCAACGCCTTCGCGGATTCTCTGCTCCATCATATCCTGGCAGTAATCATTCACATAAGAACGCAGGATTCCTTCTACTGTACTTGTCTCCGGAAGTTCTTCCTCACAAAAAGCAGAATACACTTCCAGAAACAGTTCCATGGATACCGTCATATCCCAGAGTCTCTTCTCATGTGCATAGGCTGCCGTTCCCAAAAGCTCCGCATAAAGAAAGCTGAATAATTTTCCGTAATCGCCAAGCTGCTTTACTGCATAGGCCGGATTTCCATAGCTGTTCTCATAATTTTCCGGAAAGATATCCTCATAAAAACGGTGGTTTCTCTCCTTCAGTGCTTCCAGATCAAGTTCATTATCTTCCTCATCCATCACATCTGTCGTCATATAAAGAAACTGTGCAAGCTTTCTGAAAAAAGCTCCAAAAGGCTCCTGCACAGTCTCCTCTGTTATAATCTCACGGATTCGCTCCTTTGCAAGCGCATAGCGCTCTCTCATACATTCGTCCAAAGCTTCATCTCCCATCTTTTTCATCGTCGATCACATGCCCAAGAGTAATGTGTTTATTGATCAGTTCTTTCATGTATTCCCAGATCACCGTGGAACCTTCTCCTGTCTTCCGGTTCCGTTTATAGATCTGACTTTTTTTCACCTGATGCTCCTCCCAGCTTTTTCCGTTGGATGCATCATTGAGAAAAAGCGGCTGACAGTTATCCAGAACATGGGCAAATTTCGCCTCCGGAGTCTCATAGGCTTCAAATTCTTCCCAAAGCTCCTTAAGCCACTGTCCCTGATCCTCGGGAAGCAGTCCGTAGATCCGTTCTGCTGCTGCTCTTTCTCTGGTATCCTTCGTCAGCGCGCCTTTCTCATCATACGCATACGTATCTCCTGCATCGATCTCCACCAGATCATGTACAAGTACCATCGGTATTACCTTCGAAAGATCCACATCTTCATTGGAATATTCTTTCAGAAGTACTGCCATAAGTGCCAGATGCCAGGAGTGCTCCGCATCATTCTCTTTGCGTTTTCCGTCAGCAAGATAGGTCTGCCGGAAAATGTTCTTGACTTTATCCACTTCCAGGATAAAATCAAGCTGTTTTTTCAGTCGTTCTTTTTCATCCATCTTTTATACTCCTGATAAAAAAAGTCCCAGCCAGATGACCATGATCACACCATTTAAAATAGATCCGATCATGCTGGTTCTGTGTTTGCGGTTTTCCTCGGAAAAGCTCGAAAGCCCCATTGCAAAACCATATACAGAGAGAAGCATCGCAAAAAAGCCTGTTCCGCCGATGAGTCCTCCCATTTTTCCGTCAAAGAAAAGTGCAAGCACCACCGCTGCGACAAACAGGCCAAAAGAAGCAGCTGCCAGCCCGACTGACAGCTTCCCCTTTGCAGCTTCTCTTTTTTTTGCAAACGCATATCTATATCTTCTTGCCATTATATTTTCTCCTAAGTCTCTCACAGACTGCATACATTGCATATCCCAGTGCTGCGCCCAGAGTATTCAGTATCATATCATCCACATCAAAACAGCCGACCCGCGTAATAAGCTGAATCACTTCCACACTGAGGCTGATTGCAAAACCGGATAATATAATAAAAAAGCCACTTCTCATTCTTCTGGCTATTACCGGAAGAACGAAGCCATATGGCACAAACCCCAGTACATTTCCAAAAATATTGGTAAAAAGTGCAAACATCCCAAGCTGTTTCCGATATATCCAGAAACGTCTTATTTCCACAAACGGGACAAGATTATAACGGTATTCTCTTTCCGCCTGTGCCACACGTCCGTATCCCTCTGAAAAGAAAAGAAGATAGATAAGGATGAGAACATACAGCACAAAAAAAGCTGTCCCGAGTTTTTTTACCCTGCGTTTTGTCCCTTTATTCAATATTCTCCCCTGCTTAAATAATCTGAAAAGCCACACGAAGCTGCGTGCGGCTTTTCAGTTATATCAATATGTCTGATTTTCTTCTGAGCAGTCTCGCACCATTTACGATCATCAGAATTCCTGTGACAAGCCCCGTCACCAGAACGATAATGCCAAGTGCAAGGCTTCCGGCCCCACTGCTCGCCATGGTTTTATAGATTTTTTCATTCATGAGCTGTGTCCTCCCAGTTTAAGCGGACATTCGGAATCCGCTGCTCTTTTTATATGCAGCACACGTTACCGTATTATTCTGCACCATATTCCTCATAATATGCGTCAATAGCAGCTTTCAGCTTGTCATCGATTACAACGCGGCCTTTATATTCTTTGTTGTAAAGATGCTCTACAACTTCTGCCATTGTTACGATCGCAGTTGTCTGAAGACCATATTTCTCCTCGATCTCTTTGAGCGCACTCTTCGTTCCCTGTCCGCGTTCCATACGGTCAACAGAAACTACCAGACCGATCGGATTCACATCGCCCTGCGCCTTGATGATCGGAAGTGTCTCCTGAATAGAGGTACCTGCTGTTGTAACATCCTCAATGATCACAACCTTATCACCATCCTGGATCGGACTTCCGAGAAGAATTCCCTTATCTCCGTGATCCTTCACTTCCTTACGGTTGGAACAGTAGCGGATGTCCTTTCCGTACATTTCACTGATCTCCATTGTTGCAGCTACAGAAAGGGGAATTCCCTTATATGCCGGTCCGAAAAGAACATCGAAATCAAGTCCGAATTTGCTCTCGATCGCTTTTGCATAGTACTGTCCAAGCTTACGCAGCTGTGCACCAGTGCGATAAAATCCTGTATTTACAAAAAACGGTGTCTTTCTTCCTGATTTGGTAACAAAGTCTCCGAATTTCAGGACATTACAGTCAATCATAAACTCAATAAATTCCTGCTTATACTGTTCCATTTATCTAATCCTCCATATTTTTCTCATGTGCATATATACGTGGTTATTCTAACATATGTGTAACCGAATTGCAAACAACGCAAAAATCCCGTTTTACTTCACAACACCAATCAGCTCATTGATATCTGCCACATTCTGTTTCTCCAGAAATGCCTGGATTCCATCCACAATCTCTTCCGTTGCATAAGGATTGAAAAAGTTCGCTGTTCCCACAGAAACCGCAGTTGCTCCTGCCATGATAAACTCAAGCGCATCCTCTGCCGTTGCGATTCCTCCCATTCCGATGATCGGAAGAGATACTGCATTAGCCACCTGATATACCATACGGACTGCCACCGGTTTTACAGCCGGGCCTGACATTCCGCCGGTTTTATTGGCCAGCGCAAAAGTGCGTCTGTTGATATCGATCTTCATGCCTGTCAGCGTATTGATCAGAGAAAGAACATCTGCTCCGCCTGCCTCTGCCGCTTTCGCCATCTCTGTAATATCTGTCACATTCGGGCTCAGCTTCATGATCACAGACTGTTTCGCATATTTCTTTACTTCTTTTGTGATATCTTCAAGTGCTTTCGGATTCTGTCCAAACGCGATTCCGCCCTCCTTGACATTCGGGCAGGATACATTGATTTCCAGCATGTCTACCGGTTCATTGCCAAGGCGTTCTACAACCTCGCAGTAATCCTTTGTGGATCTTCCGCAGACATTGACAATGATCTTTGTGTCATATTTCTTAAGGAACGGAATATCCCTCTCACAGAAAACATCAATTCCCGGATTCTGAAGACCAATAGCATTGAGCATTCCAGAGGCAGTCTCTGTTACACGCGGTGTCGGGTTGCCCGGCCACGGAACATTAGCAACACCTTTTGTTACAACTGCGCCAAGCTTATTCAGATCTACAAACTCGCTGTACTCTGATCCGGAACCAAATGTTCCGGACGCTGTCATCACCGGATTTTTGAGTTCTACGCCGGCAAGCTTTACATTCATTCTGCTCATAAATCTACCTCCGTGCTTAAAAATACCGGTCCATCCTTGCATACTCTTTTATTGTGTACATGAGAATGGGAATCTACATCTTTAGACTTGCAGACACAGGCCAGGCATGCGCCTACTCCGCAGGCCATACGCTCTTCCATGGAAATCCAGCATGGAATTCCCCTCTCAAGTGCATAAGCCTTGATCGCACGGAGCATCGGTGCCGGTCCGCAGGCAAAAATAGCATCTGCTTCCAAAGCATTCTCACGGATGGCATCCATAACATTGCCCTTCGTTCCTGCAGAGCCGTCTTCTGTTGCTACATATACATCCCCATAAGCTTCGAATTCCTTATTTAAAAACAGTTCATCCCTGTATCCGAGAACCATGGTTTTCTCTGCATCCAGCTCTTTGGCTGTTTCCAGCATTGGTGGGATTCCGATTCCACCGCCCATAAGAAATACTTTTTTTCCTTTTACTGCATCCAGCGGAAAGCCGTTTCCAAGCGGTCCAAGCACCTCCACAGGCACGCCTGCATGAAGCCTGGAAAATTCCTCTGTACCGGTTCCTTTCCCTGTAACACGATAGACAAGTCTCAGCCGTTTCTCTTCTTTATCAATCTCGCAGAGACTGATCGGCCTTGGAAGAAGCTTGCTGCCATTGCGGCTGTAAAGAGATACAAACTGTCCGGAAACTGCATTCTCCGCGATCTCTCCGGCATCCAGCCACATGCTGTAAATATCCTTACCGATGCACTCCTGGCTGATGATCCTGCAGGATCTTTTTGTTTTTTTCTTTTCTGATGTGCTCATACGACGCCTCCCGTTTTATCTGCTCTCAAGTGCACCGCTGATATCGGCGATCATGTCTTTTACCGCCTGTCTGGAGGCATCTGCATAATTCTCTGCGCCGAATTCTTTATATTTCTCCTGTTTGTATGCTGCAATGATTCCTCTGGATGAGTTTACGATAGCACCAAGACCATCTTCGTTAAAGAAATGAACAAGGTCAGCGCCTTTTCCGCCCTGTGCACCATATCCCGGTACAAGGATAAAGGTTTTTGGCATGATCTTTCTTAACACTTTTCCCATTTCCGGATAAGTAGCACCGACAACTGCGCCTACATAGCTGTAACCATCGCCCATAAGCTCATCGCCCCACTGAGCAACTTTTTCCCCTACCAGTTCATACAGAGGGCGTCCGTTGATCTCCTGATCCTGAAATTCACCACTGGAAGGATTGGAGGTTTTTACCAGAACGAAGATGCCTTTTTTCTCTTCCTTGCAGACATCCATGAACGGCTTCACACCATCAGAGCCGAGATATGGATTCACTGTTGCAAAATCCTCATCAAAACCTGCATATTTCTTAGAGCCGACCTGGACCTGTCCGAGATGCCCTACTGCGTAGGCAGCGGATGTGGAGCCGATGTCTCCTCGTTTGATATCTCCGATCACAACAAGTCCTTTTGATTTACAGTAATCTACAGTTTTCTTGTATGCAACAAGTCCGGGAATTCCAAACTGCTCATACATTGCGATCTGTGGTTTTACTGCCGGGATCAGATCATAAGTCGCATCTACGATTCCTTTATTGTACTGCCAGATTGCTTCTGCTGCTCCCTCCAGTGTCTCTCCAAGGTCTGCAAAAGCTTTCTTCTGGATATGCTCCGGAATGTAATTCAGCATAGGATCCAGTCCTACAACGATCGGTGCGTTTGTCTTTTTTATGTTACTGATCAGCTTGTTAATCATGATTATTTCTCCTCCTGGTTTTCAAATACGATTTTTCCGTCACATATGGTATAAAGAACTTTTCCTTTTACCTTCCTGCCGTCGAATGGTGTGTTATGTCCTTTGGAAACAAATTTATTCTTATCAATGGCGTATTCATGTTCTGTGTCCACAATAATAACGTCCGCAGGATGTCCCTTCTGAAGTGTTCCACTCTCAAGCCCAAGGATCTTCGCCGGATTGAGGCACATCTTCTCCACCATCTGATTCAGGGTAAGCACACCCTTTTCTACCAGCTCTGTATAAGTGAGAGGAAGGCTTGTCTCAAGACCTACGATTCCAAACGGTGCATTTTTCATGGAGCCTGTTTTTTCCTGGGCGCTGTGAGGTGCGTGATCTGTACTGATCACCTCGATTGTTCCGTCCTGAAGGCCTTTCTTTAATGCCTCCACGTCCTTCGGGGTACGAAGAGGCGGATTCATCTTGTAATTCGGATCATCCGTTTTAATATCGTCAGATGAAAGGATAAAATGATGCGGGCATACTTCTGCCGTAATGTTATCGTAACCTTTTTCTTTTACAATCTTCATCATCTCAGCATCTCCGTATGTAGAGCAGTGGCAAAGGTGAAGATGTACACCTGTCTCAAGTGCCAGAATAATGTCTCTGGCTGTGATCGTATCCTCCACTGCATTGCAGATTCCCGGAAGCCCAAGCCTTCTGGCGTTTTCATCATCATTCATGCAGCCATCGCCACGAAGATCAATATCTTCACAATGATCAAAAAACGGCACACCGCACTCTGCCGCAAGCTTCATCGCTTCTTTACAAAGAGCTGTATTCATTACAGATTTACCATCCTCGGAAACTGCCGGAATTCCCGCTTTTACCATTCCTTCGATGTCTGCAAGCTCTGTGCCTTTTTCGCCCTTCGTTGCGGCGCCTGCCTGAAGCACATGGATTCCGGATACCTGTGCTGCCTTATTATGTACATAATTCACTTTGTCCGGACTGTCGATCGTCGGAGTTGTGTTCGGCATGGCAACAACCGTCGTCACACCGCCACGGGCAGCTGCCGCAGATCCACTCATAATATCTTCTTTATGTGTCTGTCCCGGATCACGAAAATGGACATGAAGATCAATGATTCCCGGCATTACCAGTAATCCTTTTGCATTGATCACCCGGTCACCGTCCTTCGCTTTCAGTTTCTGGCCGATTTCCGTAATGATTTCGTCTTCCAGATAAATATCGCCTGTCTTATCTGTCTCTGTAGCCGCATCTACGATCCGGCCTCCCTGAATCAGAATCCCCATTTGTGTTCTCCTCTCATTTTATTTCATATTCTATTATATCATACACGAAAATTCTCTTTTTATAAAGATTTTTTTTACAAAGCATTTCCAAGGGGTTTTATGCACCGAAATTGTTGGAATTTTCTCCTTGACATTTCAAAACACGGGTTATATAATCAGTTCATGGCAAGATATTTAATGTAAAATCACTAGTTTTTAGAGATTATATTTACATAAATATAGTCTGTAAAATCTGGTGATTTTTTATTATCATCAGACGGCTATTTAACTTTTTTATTTCTATGGAGGTAACACAAAATGAACAAGGGAACTGTAAAATGGTTCAACGCAGAAAAAGGTTATGGTTTTATCACAGGTGAGGACGGACAGGACGTATTCGTACACTTCTCCGCAATCAACGGTGAGGGATTCAAGTCTCTTGAAGAGGGACAGGCTGTATCCTACGACTTAACAGAAGGCGCTCGCGGAATGCAGGCAGCTAACGTTACAAAGTTATAATTTATAAGATAAATCTATAACCATAAAAAACGTATAAGTCAAAACAGGTCTGCGATATGCGGACCTGTTTTTTTATTCCATCGTATTATACAGAAATCCCCAGAACGTTGCAAAAACTTCCCGGGGATTTTTTCTCATATTCTGATTTCATTAAATATCTGCTTGCAATCCGCATCCGCTGCATTCCCATAGTCAGATAACTGCCTTTTCTGTTTTATCTGGAAAGACTTTTGATTCTTCCCCATACAGACAGATTGCAATTATTCTGCGCCGTCTGAAGACAGACCTGAAATATAATCGGTCAGTGCAGAAGTATCCATCACAGTATCTACCTTAATGCTGTTCTGTTTCGCCTCGATCTTCGTATAAGCAGAATAACCAATCCAGCCCACAAACAGAACTGCGATCAGAATCCATGCTGCCATCTCAAGAACAAACTCCGCGCGTTCTTTCTTCATTGCACTGCTCCGTGCAAATTTTCCATTTTTATATTTGTCAACTTTCTTCTGGCTCATTATCTTTCTCCTTTGCCGCTTCAAATACTTTATCCATTATAGCACATCTGTTTTCAAAAGAAAAGCGGCACCCTGTGAAGAAATTTCAAAAATTACACTGCTACGATAATACCACCGTCATTGGCATACATGCTGCTGACTCCCGCAGTATCCATAACCACAACATTCGCCGGATTCAGTCTTGTGCGGATAGCTTCCTCCAGCATCTTCGCTCTCTCCTGACAGTTACAGTGTGTGATTGCAACTGTTTTTGACGGAATATTGATTCCTTTCTCTGCAACATGGTCTACCATCTTCACAATAGCTTTGTTCATGCCCCTCGCCTGATCCAGCTGGCAGATTGTTCCTTCCGGTGTAGAGCCCATTACCGGCTTGATCTTCAGCGCACTTGCCACCAGCGCCTTCACTCTGCTGAGGCGTCCATTCTTACGCAGTGTTTCCAAATTCTCAAGTACAAAAAAGGTACTCATCTCTTCAATATATTCTTCTACCGTGCTTACAACTTCCTCAAAAGAAAGATTCTTATTCTCACATTCTATGATTTTCATAGCGATCAGACTCTCTCCGCCTGACGCAGACTTCGAATTAAACACATGGATCTTCTTTCCCGGATAGTCTTCCAGAAACAGACTCTTTCCAAGTACAGCGCTGTTATAGGAACCACTCAGTTCCGAAGAAAGTGTCACTGCATAAATATGATCTGCATCGCACTCATAAGCCTTCATATACCGTTCCGGAGATGGGCAGGCAGATTTCGGGCATTCCGGGCATTCTGCAACTTTTTTTAAAAAATCCTTCTGATCAAAAGTCTCATCATCTATAATACTCTCACCACCGACCATCAGCGTAAGCGGCACAGCTTCAATTCTCTCATCCTCTTTCCATTCATCAAGAAGTTCTCCACAGCTATCTATCGCAATCTTATAACTCAATTATATCGTCCTCTTTTCCATTATATGTAGTTTTCAATACCACATCTATGGTATCACATAAACGCATATTTGAAAAGAGTTTTTTAAAAAGTCTGTCTTTTTTTCTTTATTTGAGATATAATAGCTCTACAGATACTCATAAACGAAAGGAAGTGTAACATGCTGGCATTAAAGATTATCGATATTCGGGATTTTACAAACAAACTTTTCATAGGAGAAGTTTTTGACAAATTTTGTCTGACCGAAGCTACGATCACCACTTTCAATACATTTACCATTGACGGCAGACTCCAGCAGGATTTTTTTGATACAGACACTCTGAATAAGATCACGGAATACGGCCGTACTCATTCCTTATGGAAAGATATCAGACCTTTCTGCTGGTCTGTGATACGTGGAAAGCGTACCCCTCTTGGTTTTAAGATCGTACTTCATTTAAGTCGAAGCGGCATGGAAGCTGCAATGAATAATACAGATACCGGAATTTCTTCCGATCAGATCAGTGGATTGTTTCTGAATCTCCAGTTCAAAAACAACTCTCTTCTTTGCACTACCGGGATTTCTCTTCGGACATTTTCCATGAATAAACGTCCGGAACAGCTCTGGGATGACACGATTCTTCGTTTTCTGTCACAGAATCAGATACTTTTCGAAAAAATGTAATCAGATACGTTCTTCCATATCTGTAAGATAATACGCCAACATATCAATAAATTCACTGTTAGTCGGCTTATAATCCAGGGAATATCCTGCAATCTCTTCCAACAGCTCCCTGTTTCCTTCCCAACAGACATTTACCAATGTACGGATATCATGCTCAACATTTGTAGGTGTTGATTTATATTTTGTCGCCAGACATGGATAGATATCCTTTGTGATCCGCAGTGGTTTCTCCTGATATTTCATGGATATCTTTACTGCCTCCGCAGCAAAAAAGTACCCTTTGTATTTTGAGTTGGCACCCAGTCTCCTTATCAAACCATAAATTCTTCTCATACGTTTCCCTCCATTATTCTTTTAAAATAGGCTCACATATATAATACGAATTTTCTGTGTATTTTTCGCTTTCTTCTGAAAATTTATTTTTCATATATTAGATACTATTTTAACTTTTCAACATCATATAACTGTAAATTTTTGTTTAATATATAGTGTATTATATAATATACGGAAAATTGTGTTAAAGATACACACATTGCTGTCCAGATAGAAAACTAATAGCCATCCGTCAGATATCCATGATATACCATCAGCAAAAAAGGCTCTGCCCAGTAGAAACACCGGACAAAGCCTTTTGAAAAATCTTATTATTTTGTAAGTACCATAAGGATATCATTGCTTCTCTTAACAAATTTCGTCATTTCCTCTGGTGAAAGCTGTTTATGGCTCATCATTGCCAGATCATAAAGCTGCTCACAGATTACCGGAACATGTTCGGATTCCTGATTCTCAGCTACGAATTTGACGAGCGGATGATTTGCATTCAGTACCAGTACTTCCTGTCCACCGAACATGTTCGGATCCATTCCATACATATTGTACATCTTCATCATGTCCTGCATACGACGGCTCTCTTCCGGAAGAGTGATCATTGCTGCAGTGCCTTCGTTTTTCAGTTTCTCTACTTTTACTTCCAGTTTATCTTTGCCGAGGTTCTTGCGAAATACATCTGTAAGAGTTTTTACGGTTGCCTCATCAGTCTCTCCATCCTCACGAAGCTCCTCTGTCAGATCTGCATCAATTCTCTTGAACTGAATTGCCTGATCCTGCTGCTCCAGGTGAGAGATAAACTGAGAATCGATCACATGTTTCAGGATCACTGCATCTTTACCGGCCTCGCGGAACATGTTGATGTACTGACTCTGCTGAACCTCATCGGTTACATAGTAGATCACTGTCTTCTCCGGTTCTTCGCTCTGGTTCTCCTCAGAAGCCTTCTCTTCTGTTTTCTTCTCTTCCTCTGTTTCTTTGGACTCTTCTTTCTTGTTCTCCTCAATGCAGTCTTTCAGAGTAAGATATTTACCATCCAGGTTCTTAAAGAGAATGTAATCATTCATCTTTTCGCCGAATTTTGCATCCTTGATGCATCCAAACTTAATGAACGGGCTGATATCATCCCAGTATTTCTCATAGGATTCTCTGTCTGTCTTGCACATTCCTGTCAGCTTGTCTGCAACCTTCTTGGTGATATACTCGGAGATCTTTTTCACAAAGCCATCATTCTGCAGTGCGGAACGTGATACGTTCAGCGGCAGATCCGGACAATCGATCACACCTTTCAGAAGGAGAAGAAATTCAGGAATGACTTCTTTAATATTATCTGCGATAAATACCTGATTATTGTAAAGTTTAATAGTTCCCTCGATGGAATCATACTCTGTTCTGATCTTCGGGAAATAAAGGATACCTTTCAGGTTAAACGGATAATCCATGTTCAGATGAATCCAGAACAGAGGCTCCTTGTAATCCATAAATACCTTACGGTAGAATTCCTTATACTCATCATCTGTGCATTCATTCGGATGTTTCATCCACAGTGGTTGTGTATCACTTAAGGATACCGGACGCTTGTTGATCTTTACTTTATCTTTTGCAGGAGAAACTTCAACAACTTCCTTCTCACCCTTATCGTTCTCTTTTTCCTCTGTCTTGGCTTCCTCATGAATATGTTCAACTACTACATCATCCTCACGGAGATCTGCCTCGTCGATCGTCTCATATTCCTGCTCTGCATTAGCTTTGGAAAGGTAGATATTTACCGGCATGAAAGAGCAGTACTTCTCGATTACTTCACGCATACGGTACTCATTGGCAAATTCCAGGCTCTCCTCATTAAGGAAAAGTGTGATCTCTGTTCCAGGTACTGTCTTGTTACCATCAGCCATCTCATACTCTGTGCCACCATCACAGGTCCAGTGAACCGGTGTAGAACCTTCTTTATAAGAAAGTGTATCAATATGAACCTCATCTGCAACCATGAATGCGGAATAGAAACCAAGTCCGAAATGACCGATCATCTGATCATCTGTTGTCTTATCTTTATATTTCTCAAGAAATTCGGTAGCACCGGAAAAAGCAATCTGTGTGATATATTCCTCTACCTCATCAGCAGTCATACCGATACCGTTATCAATAAACTTCAGGGTCTTCTGATCCGGATCTACAACAACATTGACAGCCGGCTTATAACCATCCGGGAATGTGTAGTCTCCCATAACCTCAAGTTTTCTCAGTTTCGTGATGGCATCGCATCCGTTGGAGATCATCTCTCTTACAAAAATATCATGGTCTGAATATAACCACTTCTTGATGATCGGAAAAATATTCTCACTGTTGATTGATAAACTTCCATGTTTTGCTGACATGTATGTCACTCTCCTTTTGTTCTTATTTATTGTGTTCCGGAAAAACCGGAAAATTGGTTCTGTTTTTTTCGATAAATATATACTAATACGACTTTTAACAAAAGTCAAGAAAAATTTAGCACTCACCAATTTTGAGTGCTAGTAACAATATTGTCCAGATATTCCTAAAGACAGAAAAAGATCCCCGCAAACTATGCAAGGATCTCCTTCCGTTCAATACAGGCTTCTGCCTGACTTATTATTTTTTCTTTTTGCGATATACAAGAACTCCTCCAATACATACAGCAGCGATCACAAGAATGATCACAAATGTCATAATCGGAGTGCTGTCACCTGTCTGAACTGCTGATTTCTTGTTTGCTCCGGTAACTGCCGGACTTGGCGTTGCAGTCAACGCTGCTGCCTGGGATACGGTAAATGTCACCTGGCTTTCAGTGCTACTTCCAATGTCAGACCATTTCGATCCATCGTATTTCTGCTCTGTAAAAGTAACCTTCAGTGTATACTGACCAGGCTTACTTACACGAAAAGTTGCTGTATAAGGAGCTGCATCCCAGGTACGTGTCTCTGTGATCTTCCAACTTGCAGGCAGGAATCTTGTATCACCCTTCTTCGGGCTCTCGTTGTTCATTCCTGCTCCAACTGCTGTAAATGTGATCTTGCTATTAGTGTCATATTTGCCATTGGCATCAATACCGGTAATCTTGTTATCAGATTCCTTAGCCTTCGAACCTGTATATCCATTTACTGTGACACTTACTGCTATTACTGTACTGATCTTATCCGGGTTCTTCACTCCATCCGGAAGTGTGACAGTACCTTTTACATTAAATGTCTGTCTGTCTGAAGAAGAAGGATTGTAAGAACAGCCCTTTACATCCCATTTCACGGATGCTTCCTTCTCACCTTTTGTTGTAGTAATCTTTACCGTAGATGGAAGTTTCAGTGCTTTCTGAGATTTCTCTGTTCCATTCGGAAGATCCTTGATATCCGAAGGCTTTTTAATCCCTGTAAGATTCTCTGCCGTGTCATTATTATCATCGTTCTTTTTAGTAACACTGAAATGTGCATTTACATACAGTTCCACATTTGCGCTGTTCTCAACTGTAATATCCTCAAGATATTCACCCTTTGTGAGACCACTTTTCGGCTGTACGCTGAATGTTGCACTTGCCCCGGCTGCCAGTTCTGTTGTAGAAAAACTGCCAACTGTATAATATTTACTTTCCGGCTGCTGCAGTGTGATATTAGTATTTCCGGTATTGGTCACTGTCACTGTCTGAGCATCCGGTGCATTTTTGTAGCCTTCCGCGGAGGTTCCGAATTCCACGCTGTCCGGACTGATAGAAAGATCATATACCGGCTCCGGCTCTGTCACTCCAAAAAATACCTCAACAGAATCAAGCTCCGTTCCGTCCAGATCTTTTATATATATTTTGCCACTATAATCACCCGCAGGAAGTTCCAGCTTAGGCTGAATCGTAAATGTGGCACTCTCTCCCGGATTAACGACTTCTGCCGAAAGTTTTCCTACTACATAACTGTTTGCTTCCGGCTGTGCCAGGCGGACAGCTACATTTCCTGTATTCGTCACTGTAATCGTTACAGCATCCGGTGCAGCGTCATATCCCTGCTCCAGGCTTCCGAAATCTTTCTCAGAAGGATCTGTACTTACAGATACTTTTTCTTCGGCTGCTGCTTTTACTGTTATCTGCGCATTTACTGTTACAACGGTATTTTCATCTTCTTCTGCTGAGAATTTAAGCTCATCTGCGTATGGTTCCTCCTTCGCAGGAAGCCCCTCCTTCGGCTGCACAGTAAACATCTGCTCATCTTCTGCCGCAATCTGAATATTTCCCTCTGTTTCAACAGAAGTCACCGGTGTAATGTCAAAATAATCGGAATCTGGCTGTACCAGAGTTACCGTCTCTGTTCCATCATTCTTAATGGTAACTGTAAGGGTCTCAGTTTCCTCATATCCTTCAGTTAAAGTCTCAAAAGAAAGATCTGGATTATCTACACTGAGTTTAAATTTTCCCTTTTGGTTTCCATTATCATCAGACTCTGAAGAAGAATCTTTTTTCTCTTCTGATTTCTTCTCAGCAGCCTTTACCGTGAAATCTGCTTCAAAAGATACCTGCACACCTTCTTCTGTCTCATAGGTGATCGGATCTTTATATTCTCCGACCGGCAGTTCTTCTCTTGGTTTTGCCCATGCAGTTACAGTCTCTCCTGATTTCAGCGGCTGATCATTGATATCCTGCACCATGAAATTCTTCGGTGAAATACTCTTAAAATTCAGATCACCGGTTCCGGTATTAGTAATGGAAACATACTGCGCTTCCGGTATTTCTGTATATCCTTCTTCCACAGTGCCGAAATTCAGAACTCCGCTTCCGTCATCTGTTGTTACTTCAGCAGAATAAGTCAGTTCTTCTGTTTTATTTTCATTCCCCTGCTGGTCACTGTTTCCATCAACCTGAACAGCATCTGTATTCTTTTCGGAGGAATTTGTTTCTGCGGTACTTTCTGAAGTCTCCTCCTGTGCAGCTTCGGCATTTTCGTTGTTTTCCGAATCACCATTTACTTCTACAACGGCATTATCCCCGGTAGCCGCATCTGTATCACTGTTCTCGTCGGAAGCTTCGCTATCGGTACCCGGCGTGGAGTTCTCTTCCGTATCCCCGGTTTGTGCTTCTGATTCATTACCTTCTTCAGATATTTCTGTATTTTCATTTTCCACAGTCTCTGAAGACTCAGAAGCTACATCGCTCGCTGCATCTGCATCCTCCGTTTTTCCGACCGTTTTTTCTTCGGCTTTTTTCTGCTCTGCAAGCGCTTTCGCCTCTTCCTCTGTAGCAGAAACTTCATATGTTTCAGCTGTTAGCTCACCGCTGATTCCTTTGTCGGACTTACCTGTGATCTTCAGTACAATCGGAAGTCCAAGAGCAGTTTCATCAATCTTATATGTTTTATCCGTGCTGACTTCTGTAAGAAGATCTCCATCTTTCAATGACCAGGAAAAATCTACCAGGTCATCAGTAATTCCTTCCGGTTTCACTTTTGAATAATCGGCGCTCAATGTAATTCCAACTGCTGCATTTCCCTTGATCTTAAGTGTTCCATCCAAAGCTCCGGACGGAGCTGCTGATGCAAACACCATAGACGGAAGCAGTGTCACCACCATAAGCACAGCCATCATAATGGCCAGTACTCTGCCTTTCCTCATATTCCATCCTCCTCTACATCATTCTTCATTTCTCCGGGTATATTTTCAATATACCTAAAGCTCTCTGTTTGCTGATGCAAGTTTATCATATTTAATTCTTAAAAATGTAATTCCCGGTTTCCGTTAGAAGCATCAGCCTTCCACGATCATGTATTTTCCATCCGGAAGCTTGAACACTTCGCTTTCTTCTTCCAGTTCCTTCAGGGAAAGCCCCTCTACATCCGCGCCCATTCCATCGAGATATTTTTTTACATCTTTGAGGGAATCCAGGACAACTGCCATACAGTCCTCAAGAAAAGCCTCTGCCTCTTCAAAATCATCTGCCACCGGCTCATCAAAAAGCTGTCCCTGGTTTTTGAGAAATGTCTCTACGTATTCTTTCTTATACATCTGAAAGTACCTCCTTTATATTTCCGCCTGCCTGGATCAGTCTGCGAAGCACCGGTGCAACTTCTTCTGTCTCATAGGCCGCTGCTTCCCGCACTCCCTGTTTCGCATGCTTCATGGCAAAGCTGTATTTCACCGATTTCATCATTTCGATATCATTGTATTCATCACCAAAAACCACACATTCCTCCGGCCCGATTCCCAGAAGGTCCTGATATTTCCGGATTCCCTTGGCTTTATTAGTGGTAAATGGTATAAAATCCACCCACGCAAATCCGGATGTTACAACTGTACAACGGTCTCCGAACCGTTCTCTCCAGTACCGGATAGATTCTTCTGTCATTCCTTCTTTTTCATAAACGGCAACCTTCATGCAGGGCTCTGTGATCTCACTGAAATCCGTTATGATCCTGCACTGATTTTTTACTTCTTCGATCATAAGGTGACGGTAATGCTCTGTTTTGGGCATAATATAATAAAGATCCTTCGTGGAGCAGGAAAACTCCGCGTCTTTTTTCTCCCAAATCGCCTGCAGGATTTCCATCACAAGATCTTTATCGAAGCTGTCACAATAAAGAAGCTTCTCATTCTGAACTGCAAGACCACCATTCTCCCCGATAAAAGCCATATCGTCCTTTACCGGAGCAAACATATTCCTCATATTTGCATACTGCCTTCCACTGGCCGCAACAAAAAGAATTCCCATATCTTTCAGTTCTTTTACCAGCGGAAAAATTTCCGGTGGCAGAGACTGTCTTCCGTTTGTAAGTAATGTTCCGTCCAGATCGCTGGCTACCAGTTTAATCATGATTTTTCTCCTTATACACAGCGATCAGATCGCGCGGTCCTTCCGCTACAATATCTGCCCCGTTTTTCTCCAGTTCTTCCCTGTCCCGGAAGCCCCAGAGCGCGCCCACTGTATACATACCTGCTGCTTTGCCGGTCTGCATATCCGTCTTTGTATCTCCGATATACATGCATTCCTCTGGCTTCACACTGAAATCTTCCGCAATCTTCAGCGGACCATCCGGAGCCGGTTTGCGTCGGATTCCTTCCTGCTGCCCCATAACCTCGTCAAAAACATCCCCATAAATTGCTTTTACAACTTTTTGTGCAGCAATGTGAGGTTTATTGGAGCAGACTGCAAGCTTCAGTCCCAGTGTTTTCAGCACTTTGATTGTTTCCGGCATATCCTTATATGGCACAACTTTATACAATGGATCCTCGTCAAATTTCCGGCGGTAAAGCTCCCTCACCTCATCATAATGGATAAGCTTCGGATCCCCGGCATCTGCAAGGCATCTGCGAATCAGCATATCTGCACCTTCGCCGCTGTAATAGCGAAAATTATCAGCTGGCTGCGGCTGCAAAGAAAATTTTTCTATGATCTCGTTGGCTACATAAGCCATGGATTCCAACGTATCTGCAAGTGTTCCATCCAGATCAAATATACAGGCTTTTATCATTTTGTTCATCCTCTCAGGTCTATTCCGATTTTTTTCGTCTCGTAGATCAGCCTTGCCACCGGCAGACCTACCACATTGTTGTAATCTCCACGGATTCCCTTTACATAAGCACCCCAGGCTCCCTGAATTCCATAACTTCCCGCTTTATCCATGGGATCTCCGCTGTCCACATAAGCCTCGATTTCTTCCTCACTCACCGGATAAAAGATCACATCTGTACATTCAAAAAATGTATGTACCTTCCAGGATCCGCTCTCTCCGGTCAGCACGGTCACACCTGTATAAACCTGATGTGTATTCCCCTGCAGCATGGAAAGCATCTGGATCGCTTTATCCCGGTCTGCTGGTTTGCCAAGGATCCTGTCTTCATAAGATACGATCGTATCTGCACCGATCACAATGCAGCCCTCCGGCACATGTCCATTCTCTTTTTCCAGGGCTCTGGCCGTGAACATTGCTTTTTGGTAGGAAAGCTCCTCAACTATTTTCGAGGGTTCCGTACTGGTAATCTTTTCCTCTCCATCAGCCGGCTTTACTTCAAATTCTATTCCCACCTGGCTTAAAAGCTCCCGTCTCCGCGGTGATGCGGAAGCAAGTACAATTTTTTTCATCTGTTATGTTCCTCTCTTTCCTGTGTTACCAGTATACCCTTTTCCGAATGGAGGTGCAACCCGGAATCCATAAAAGGATTTTTTTACAGAGAAAAAATGCGCCGGGATAATTTAAAATCCCGGCGTATCTGATATTTCTGTCAATATTTATTTTATGCTTTTGGCAGCTTAAAAGAACTCTTAAGAGAAACGATACGGTTAAATACCGGTGCTCCCTCCTTGGAATCATGAATGTCTGCACAGAAAAATCCGTTCCGGACAAACTGATAGCTGTCATATCCCTTCGCCTTGAGAAGCTCCGGCTCCACATAGGCACTTGTAACAGTAAGAGAATTCGGGTTCACATTCAGAGAACCGTCTTCTTTATTGTAAACACCTTTCTCCTCATCTACGATGTTCTCATAAAGTCTTACCTCGACCTTGCCTGCATTGGATGCCTCAACCCAGTGGATGGTTCCCTTTACCTTACGGCCATCCGGTGCATTTCCGCCTTTGGTTGCCGGATCATATGTGCAGTGAACAACACGGATCGTTCCATCATCATCTGCCTCATAGCCTGTGCAGGTTACAAAATATGCGTTCATCAGACGCACTTCGTTTCCAATGTAGAGACGTTTATATTTCTTAGGCGGCTCAGCCATGAAGTCTTCACGTTCAATGTAAAGTTCTCCACTGAATGGAATCTTACGGCTTCCCAGTGCCTCATTCTCCATATTGTTCGGTGCTTCCAGATATTCAACCTGGCCTTCCGGATAGTTGTCAATCACCAGCTTGATCGGATCAAGAATTGCCATCATACGCGGACGTTTCAGCTTCAGATCCTCACGGATACAATACTCAAGCATTGCATAGTCAACAGAGCTGTTAGCCTTGGAAACTCCACAGAGCTCTACGAATTTACGAATGGATTCCGGTGTAAAGCCACGGCGGCGAAGTGCTGCGATGGAAACCAGTCTCGGATCATCCCATCCGTCTACAATACCATCCTCTACAAGCTTCTTGATATAACGCTTACCTGTAACAACGTTAGTCAGATACAGCTTAGCAAACTCAATCTGCTTCGGTGGATGCGGATATTCCAACTCTTTTACGACCCAGTCATAGAGCGGTCTGTGATCCTCAAACTCCAGTGTACAGATGGAATGTGTTACACCTTCGATAGCATCCTCGATCGGATGAGCAAAATCATACATAGGATAAATGCACCATTTATCTCCTGTATTATGGTGTGTCATGCGGGCTACACGATAGATGACCGGATCACGCATGTTCATGTTCGGAGATGCCATATCGATCTTGGCACGGAGAACCTTCTCTCCATCTCCATATTTGCCCTCTCGCATCTCCTCAAAGAGCTTCAGGTTCTCCTCAACTGTACGGTTTCTGTATGGGCTCTCTTTACCTGGTTCTGTAAGCGTTCCTCTGTACTCACGGATCTGATCTGCTGTCAGGTCACAGACAAAGGCCTTGCCTTTTTTAATAAGCTTCACTGCAGCCTCATACATCTGGTCAAAATAATCAGATGCGAAGAAAAGTCTGTCTTCCCAGTCTGCGCCAAGCCATTTTACATCAGCCTTGATAGATTCTACAAATTCTGATTTCTCCTTTGTAGGGTTGGTATCATCAAAACGCAGATTGAATTTACCATTATATTTCTTAGCTAAGCCATAATTCAAAAGAATGGATTTCGCATGTCCAATATGAAGATAGCCATTCGGCTCCGGCGGGAAACGTGTATGCACGGTGTCGTATACGCCTTCTTCAAGATCTTTGTCTATAATATTTTCAATAAAATTCTTGGAAACTGTCTCGTTGTCCATTGATCTCCCTCCTAGATATCGTCCTGATGTCTTATCTTATCACAATTTCAAAGTTTTTGAAACCCGAAAAAACTGTATTTAGACAAAAAAATAAAGCTGCTGACGGGAATCGAACCCGTGACCTCCGCCTTACCAAGGCGACGCTCTACCGACTGAGCCACAGCAGCTTGTTACGCGGCACTTACCGCTCACAGTTGATTATATTATCAGATGATACGTTTATTGTCAACAGTTTATTTTTACTTTTTATATATTTTTTGTAAAAATATATTTTTCGCGAATAATAGAGAAATCCAACAGCTCAGCAACACCTTCTTATAATGCCGTTGAGCCGCTGGAATCTTCTTTTTTTATTCTTCTGTATCAGTCTCTTCCTCTACAGTTTCTTCTGAAGCATCCTCTGTTTCATCCGGTTCTTCCTCTTTGGCATCCTCAGATGCTTCCTCTGTTTCTGCAGTTTCTTCTTTGACTTTCTCAGATGCTTCCTCTGTTTCAGTAACTTCTTCTGCCTGCGCTTCTGTCTCTTTCGCTACTTCTACTGTTTCAGATGCTGTCTTGTCCCAGTCCTGGAAAACTTCTTTCTCTTCTTTTTCTTCTTTTTTGTCGTCTTCCTCAAGGTCATCCAGATCATCGAAATCATCCTCAAAGTCTTCTTCATATGATTTCTTTCTTGTCACAAGTGCCGCAACAGCACCTGCAGCTGCTGCTGTAAGTGCACCTACTGCAACCAGTCCCCAATATTTGTTGATCTTTGCCATAACATTGCTCTCCTTTCTTATTCCGCTTCTTTTATAACCCATTGTAATACTTTTATTTTCAAAATGAAAGAGGGAAAAATCTCAGAAATATTTTTTTATTTTTCTCCGAATCCTGTGTAGTGCATTATCAATGGATTTGGGAGATTTTCCCAGAATCTCTGCGATTTCCCGGTAACCATTTCCATCCAGATACAGTTCAAGCACTTTGTTCTCCAGAGCGCTCAGGTTTTTTTCCATTTCTTTCTCAAGAGCCTTCACATTCTCCCTGTCGATCAGGATTGATTCCGGATTACCATGTTCCACACAGGAATCTCTGAGATTTTCTTCCGTCTCGCTGCTGCTTAGCGATATATACGTGTTCAGCGGCTGATGTTTCTGACGGTTGGAGCTTTTTATTGCGCTGTACATCTGCCTGTCAATACACATATTCGCAAAGGACTGAAACGATGCCTCGTGCCCGGGCCGATAATCACGGACTGCTTTAAACAGGCCGATCATCCCTTCCTGGATCAGATCATCCGTATCTCCGCCAATGAGAAACATGGCACGGGCCTTTTTTCTGACCAGCCCTTTATATTTTTCCATCAGATGATCCGCAATTGCAGTCTCCCCGTCTCGAAGCCTTCCGATCAGAATTTCATCCGCAGTTTCATTATATCGGCACATTCTCTCTCCATACAGCTTCTGCTGTTATTTCGACATTCTCTGTCTCACAATTTCAAAAGCAAGTACACCGGCCGCTACCGAAGCATTTAAAGAATCAATGTCACCCTGCATCGGAATTGCAGTTGTAAAATCGCACTTTTCTTTTACCAGACGGCTGACACCATTTCCTTCATTTCCGATCACAAGGCCGATTGGGCCTGTGAGATTCTGTCTGTACATCACTTCGCCGTCCATATCTGCACATACAAACCAGATACCTTTTTCTTTCAGCTCGTCGATCGTCTGTCCAAGATTAGCTACTTTTGCTACCGGCGTATAATTCAGTGCTCCAGCAGAAGTTTTGGCTACCGTTGCCGTAAGTCCGACAGCTCTGTGTTTCGGAATGATCACTCCATGGGCACCTGCAAGGTTCGCTGTACGGATGATTGCTCCCAGATTATGAGGATCTTCAATATTATCCAACAGAATAATAAAAGGAGGCTCTCCCTTCTCTTCCGCTTTTTTCAGAATATCCTCCACTGTGGAATAATCATAGGCAGCAACCTGTGCGATCACGCCCTGATGTGCCCCAGTCTCGCTCATAGAATCCAGTCGTTCCTTCGGAACAAACTTCACGATAGTATCATGTTTTCTGGCCTCTCTTGCAATCGTACGGACAGGACCATCCTGGCATCCATCCAGAATAAATAATTTATCTACACTTTTACCGGAACGAAACGCCTCCAGAACTGCATTTCTTCCTTCGATGATTTCAGTCAACTTTAAATTCCTCCTTCTCAAGACCTGCACGGACCAGCTCCAGGATCCTGGAAAAATCCTCTTTAAGATAAAGATATCCCATCAGAGCCTCAAAGCCTGTTGCACGTCGGTAATCTGCCATAGTCGCATGCTTCGCCATAGTGGCAGAATGTGCATTTCTGCCTCTTCGGTAAACACCTTTTTCTTCTTCTGTGAGAAGCGGTTCAATGATCTCCATCATTCCCGACTGTGCAGAAGCTTTCACAAGACCGCTTGCCTTTCTGTGAAGTCGGTTTACCGGACAGTTTGCTTTTTTTACAAGGATAGTGCGGATCACAAGCTCATAGACACCATCTCCGATATAAGCCAGAGTCAGTGGCGAATATGTTCTTAAATCCGCATCTTTCAGATCAAACAGCTCTTTAAGCTCCTTTAAGCTCTCTGCCATTTCACACCTTCTCTTGTATCCTTCAGAATGATACCTTTTTTCAGAAGCTCATCACGGATCTCGTCTGCTCTCTTGAAATCCTTTGCCTTTCTTGCAGCCTGACGCTCCTGGATCAGATCCTCGATCTCTTTGTCAAGAATTTCCTCTTTTTTCTCTACTTTCAGTCCGAGCACATCACAGAGCTTGAAAAGCTCTTCATAAAGGCTGCCTGCAAATTCCTTAGAGCTGTTTTCATTTACATTGGTATTGGCAAATTTTACCAGTTCAAATACTGCTGCAAGACCATCTGCTGTATTGAAATCATCATCCATGGCATTTTCAAATTTTGTAACAAAAACCTCTGCTTCCTTGAGAAATGCAAGCTCTTCCTCTGTGATATTTTCTGCCGCAGCATTCTCCTTGCGATCCTTAAGCTTACCTGCTGCCTCAAGAATACGCTCCAGGGAATTCTTCGCTGCTTCCATCAGATCCGCACTGAAGTTCAGCGGACTTCTGTAATGTGCATTCAGCATGAAGAAACGAAGCACCTGAAGATCATACTGTTCACCGATCTCACGGACTGTACGGAAGTTTCCGAGAGATTTAGACATCTTACGATTGTCAATGTTCAGGAAACCATTGTGCATCCAGTATCTTGCAAAGATCTTTCCATTGCAGCACTCACTCTGTGCGATCTCATTCTCATGATGCGGGAAGATCAGGTCCTCGCCGCCTGCATGGATATCAATCTCCTCTCCGAGATATTTTTTGGACATAACAGAGCACTCGATATGCCAGCCAGGACGTCCGTCGCACCATGGTGACGGCCAGGATGGCTCACCTTCCTTCTTCGGTTTCCAGAGTACGAAATCAAGCGGATCTTCCTTCTGATCTTCTCCGGACACCTTAAGAGAACGGAAACCGGACTGCAGATCATCCAGATTCTTATGGGAAAGCTTACCGTATTCCTTGAACTTCTTCACACGGAAATATACGGTTCCGTCAGCAGCCGGATACGCATAGCCTTTGTCGATCAGTGTCTGAATCATATCGATCATCCCCTGAATCTCCTGTGTTGCCTGCGGTGCTGTTGTGGCAGGTTTTACATTCATATCTGCCATATCTTTTTTGCACTCTTTGATATAGCGGGTGGAAATCTCCTCTGCGGTAACTCCCTCCTCAATGGCCTTCTTGATGATCTTGTCATCCACATCTGTGAAGTTGGATACGTAATTTACTTCATAGCCCTTATATTCCATATATCTGCGTACCGTATCAAAAATGATCATCGGACGGGCATTTCCAATATGGATCAGATTGTAAACGGTAGGTCCGCAGACATACATCTTTACCTTACCCTCTTCAAGAGGTACGAATTCTTCTTTTCGACGTGTCAGTGTGTTAAAAATCTTCATGTTGCTCTTCCTCCAATTTCCCGATTCTATACAGGGAGCAGATCGCCTGCGAGGAGATTCCTTCTCCCTGCCCTGTAAAACCAAGTCCTTCTTCTGTAGTTGCCTTGATATTCAGCTGTGATATGTCAATTCCAAGCGCTGTCGCAATGTTTTCTCTCATCTTCGGAATATGCGGTGCCATCTTGGGCTTCTGGGCAATGATGGTTGCATCGATATTGCCGACCTCGTATCCGTTCTCCTTCAGAAGTCCGGCAACATGTACCAGCAGCTTCACACTGGAAATCCCCTTGTATGCAGGATCTGTATCCGGAAAATGCTTTCCAATGTCGCCAAGTGCCGCGGCTCCCAGAAGTGCATCCATGATCGCATGGATCAGTACATCCGCATCGGAATGTCCGAGAAGACCTTTTTCCCAGGGAATGTTTACTCCACCAAGGATCAGATCTCTGCCCTCTGTCAGTTTATGTACATCATATCCCATTCCTACTCTCATCAAACCATCCTCACTGCCTTTCTTAAAAAATATTCCGGTAGAACCCGCCTTGCATCTATGTTAGCAGATTCCTCCTAATGTCAGATTAATATGTCAGCATCTTAGAAAGTCTCAAAAGGCTCAATCGCCGCCTTGTATATGGTGCAAGTCTCAAGCTATCCGAAATTGTTTCTCTCGGAAGTCCGATGTCCCGTACTCTGCTTACACAACCAGCTGTACTCATCATTTCCTGCATATCCGTTACAGATGGCAGTGAATCAATGATCTGCGCGATTTCCGGAAGTGCATCTGAAAGCTGTCTTGTACTGATCTCATCCAGAATCTCCGGAGCATTCTCTTTATAAATAGCATCCAGAACACCTTTTTTTCCAAAGGTCTTCTGCAAAAGATCTCTGTCCTTTTCTGTGTGCGTGTGTACTTTACAGGATTTTCTGTGGATGGCATCCGCAATCTTCTTATATTCTAAAAGTGTCAGCATAGTTCCAGCAGAAACCTTCTCTCCGTGCAGTGCATTCAGATGACCATTGAGTACTTCCATATCCCACAGATGTACCAGATGATGTTCCGCACCGGAGGCCGGTCTGGAATTGCCGGTCATCTGCATCGCCAGACCAGACAGTACCAGTGCATACATCAGCTTCTCACAGGCATCCTCTTCACCCGCTGCGATCTCCTTCAGATTATCCTTCACAGTACGGATTGCTCTTGTTTCAAGCTTTACTACCTCTGCACAATAGTATTCCTCGGTAAGAATACTTCCGATCTTCCAGTCAGCCAGAGCAATGTATTTCCCCAGAATATCGGAAACACCTGCCGCTGCAAGTCTCCCTGGCGCCTTCGCAAAAATGTCGGTATCTGCAAAGACAAAAATCGGTGCAGAAGCCTTCACCATCTTCTTCACACCATTCCAGGTCATGTCCGCTACTGTAGAAGTAAATCCGTCTGAACTGGCTGCGGTGGGCACAGAGACAAAAGGAATCCGATACTGATGGGCAACATACCGGCTGAGATCATGGATCGTACCTGCACCAACTGCAAGCACAAGATCAATATCCTCTTCCATGTAATTCTCTACGATCTCTACAGCACGTTCATCTGCTTCCAGATTCTCTGCATCCAGGATCAGTACCTGGCACCTGTCGTAGATATCCTCCATCAGCTCTTCTGTTGCTTTATAGCTGTTCGTGTCACAGATCAGAAGGGGGGAAATGTATTCCTTCAGTTCTCCGTCTGACATTTCCTCTTCCAGTTTTTCCACCGCTCCTGATCTGATAATGATTTCCTTTACGTCTATGTGGTGCTCCCTCCCGCAGCCGCAAGGTCGGGCAAAATCGTCCGCATCGACTCGCATGTATTTATATCCTCCTGACTTATCTTAATAATTCACAGCAAATTTATAGTCTTCGCTGAATGATACAATATTACAGTTTGGTATTATACAGGATTTCTGTTTAAAAATCAATCAGAGAGACAAAGTATAGCTCACAGAAAAAGAAGCACAAAAAGATCCCCCATCCGGCTGGGATTATTTCCGGACAGGGGATTGATTTAACATTATAGGATTCGTGTCAGATTATCAGGTTTTATTCAGTGTAGCAGATCTTATCTGCCGAGGGATTCACAGAAAGTACCTTTTACATCGCTCCAGTTCTTGTCTGCATAGTCAAGAAGATATACGGCCTGCTCCATGGACATCTCAGGGAAAAGAAGGAAGAGGCTGTGGGAACCATATTTCTTAACGATACGGTCAACATTGCGGATCCAGTCCTCAAACTCACCGGAGTAAACCTTAACCCAGATGGATTTTCCTGCTGCGATTGCTTTATCATAGATCACATCCCAGTCAGGAAGTGTTCCGTCAGGGCCGGCATCACCACTTGTCCACTGAAGAGCATCAATGCCTTCGATCTCCATCAGTGCATCCATGTGCTTAATTGCAGCCGGTCCGTCAAGGTGATACAGTACATGGTCAACATTCTCAGACTGTGTACGCAGAGACGGCTGAATATATTTACGGAAATCTTCCGGTGCCATCATTGCGGAGAAGTCACACTGTAATTTTACAGTTCTTCCCGGTCCCCAGATCTGGAATACGGTGTATGCATTACCGCCATCTTTGTCCTTGATCACATCGTAGAAACGATCATAGTACTCATAGTAAACATCGGTAACTTCCTGAATACGCTTGCCAACCTTTTCCGGCTCATCCAGAAGATCGAACAGGGTATCCTGTGCTCCTCTTAAGGATGCAAGCACATCGATGTTCTCCATCAGGTCAGGCATATCTACATAGAAATCATCTTTGGCAAGAGCACGGCAGTCTTTTGCAAGCTGAAGATGTTTCTTGAACCATTTGTTTTCAGGATCAAAGGTAAGTTTCGGAACACCATCCCAGCCATCCAGGCATTTTTTGAACCATACGGTATCTTCTTTGAATCCGATATCTGATCCAAGATATGCGGCTGTAGAACCTGGTCCAAAATCAATGTTCAGGTTCGGGAAGCTCTCACCGAGGAATGCGTGAGTATCACAGAAGTAACGGTAACGTGCTACGATACGCTCTGCATTCTGGTATTTATCCTCCATATCCTTCCAGTAAAGTTCTTTCGGCATGTTGTAATATTTACCCTGGCAGATCTGATCCAGATAGCCGCCCTCAACAGGTGTTCCATCAGAGAACTGCTCAACCTCAGGACGTCTTGCAATAACACACATCAGCGGACGGCCTGTGTTCTTATGCTGCCAGTAATTAGCAAATTTTTCTTTCGTTTCTGCCCAGTTCAGCTTGTAGCCTTCTCCCGGTCCAGGAAGTTTTACTTTACTGATATCGACTGCAGATTTATCGAATTTGATCTCTGCCGGTTTCTCTACATGAACCGCCGGAGCTTCTGGTGCTTTCTCTTCCTCTGCCGGAGCTTCCTCCTCAACTACTTCTACGTCCGGGAACTCACCGGCTGCTGCTTTTGCACAGAAGCCGGACTCTGCATATTTCTTTGCCTGCTCTGCTGCGGAAGCTGCATCCTCTGTATAAGCATCTGCGCCAATCTCATCTGCAAACTCCTGGGAAATCGGAGCTCCGCCGACCATGATCTTAATACGTGGACGGAATGGCTGTTTCAGAAGTGCTGCTACGGTATCACGGAGAGATGGCATAGTCGTTGTAAGAAGAGCGGAAAGAGCAATGATCGTCGCATCCTTATTCTCTTTTACAACCTCAATGAATCTTTCAATCGGTACATCAACACCAAGGTCGATAACCTCGAAGCCTGCACTCTCGAACATCATACCTACAAGGTTCTTACCGATATCATGAAGGTCACCTGCTACCGTACCAAGAATGATCTTTCCTGCACTTCCGGCTTCTCCAGTTGCAAGATATGGTTTCAGAACCTCAACGCCCTCTTTCATGGCACGTGCTGCCGCAAGCATCTGCGGAACAAAGATGATCTCTTTTTTGAAGTTCTCACCGACAACAGCCATGGCACCGATCATTCCGTCGTTCAGGATTGCGGTAGGATCACAGCCTGCATCCAGTGCTTCCTGAACACATTTGCCGATTTCTTTGTTCTTTCCGTTTTCTGTTGCTTTAAATACAGCCTGCATTTTTTCTTCTGCAAGTGTCAGCTCTTTTGCTTCTGCCACTGGAGCTGCTGTCTCAGCAGGTTTGTCTTTAAATTTATCGATATAGTCCAGGCAGTACTCATCTCTTTCGAGAAGTGCATTGGTCGCGTAGATCATTCCGATCATGTTTTTGTTGGTCGGATCAACGATCGCACTGTCCATTCCTGCATTCATAGCCAGTACCATAAATGCCTGGTTGATATTTTTTCTTGTAGGAAGACCAAAAGAGATATTGGAAAGACCACTTGTGATGTGGATATCCGGATACTCTGCCTTGATCTGGCGGCAGCACTCTGCAAATACGGTCAGTGCTGTCTGGTCTGTGGATAAGGTTACAACAAGCGGGTCAATGTGAAGCCTGCTTGGTGCAATATTGTACTCTTTTGCTTTTTCCATGATTCCGTGGAAAACTTTCATACGGCGTTCTACAGAATCCGGAATTCCGTCGTTGTCACAGAGAAGTGCAACACATTCCCAGTCTGTGTCTGCGATCACCGGAAAGATCGTATCGATCTTGTTTCCCTCAAGAGAAACGGAGTTTACAAGTCCCGGGCGTTTGCAGAACGGAATTGCCGCAACACAGGACTTCGCACTTGGGCTGTCCACACAGATCGGTGTATCGGTTACTTCCTGTACAAGGTCGATCATCCATTTTAATGTTTCTACCTCTACATCTTCTTCTACTGAAGCACAAACATCAAGGAATGTAGCTCCTGCCTCAGCCTGTTTCTTTGCTCTCTCTCTGATAAGATCCGCATCTCTCTCAGCGATTGCCTTTGCAACTGAAGGAATAGATCCGTTCAGTTTCTCACCAATGATAATCATGGCGTTCCCTCCTAATTATTCTGTTATATTCTCAATAATCTGCACTCATCGTTTATTAAGTGTCTTTATTTTACCGCCATGATTTTTACATAACCTCTGTTATCTGGTTGTTTTAGTATACTATTTTACGATTTTTCAGCTTTTTATTGTGTATTTTTTAACAAAAATATCCCCGTTAATCCTGAAATAGCTGCTAATTTGCCAAAAAGCAACGTCTATTTCATGAATTTAACGGGGATTTCTGTATAATTCTACGATTAACTTCCTGTAAATCTGTACTATCCTACGATTTCTGACGGTATTTATACCGCAGCAATCACCTCTACCTCACAGAGAACATTTTTCGGCAGAGTCTTTACTGCGACGCAGGAACGTGCCGGTTTATTTACGAAATATTTCGCATAAACCTCATTGAACGCTGCAAAATCATTCATATCTGCAAGGAAACATACAGTCTTAACTGCATTTTCATAGCTGGAGCCTGCTGCTTCAAGAACTGCTCCCAGATTCTTCATTACACGGTCAGCCTGCTCCTCTATCGTAGTTCCTACAACCTCACCAGTAGCCGGATCAACCGGGATCTGGCCGGATGTGTAAAGTGTATCTCCGTGAATGATTGCCTGTGAATATGGTCCGATCGCTGCCGGTGCCTTATCTGTATGTACTGTTTTCATAATGCATTCTCCTTTCATGCGCTGCTGTACTGCAGCTCGATCGCTTTTCATTTTAGCTCACAAATCATTACTGGTCAAGCTGCATGTTCAGATAATTATAAACAATGCCTGAAATATCCCGGATATGCGAAACCGCATCTTCAGCCTGACAGTCTTCTGACATGACACAGAGAATATATGTTATTTTTTCGCCATAGACAATGGCAATATCATGCTGGTCTGTGTCTGTCTCTCCTGTTTTATTGGCAATTTCCACAGCTGCAGAAACTCCTCCAGGAATCTTTGTAGTAACCTGCTGATTCAGAAGAAGGTTCAACATCGCTTCTGATGCTTCTTTTGACACACATTTTCCTCTGTAAATCTTTTCCAGCAAGCTGGCACAGTCCTTCACGGAAGTGGTGTTTCTTCCTCCCAATCCTTCATCTTTCGAGGAGGACGGACTCAGAATATGCTGTACTGATGTATCCGCATATTTATTCTCTGCAAGAAAAACGTTCACAGCTTCAGCGCCATCTTTAAATACATCGGAGGCTGTCTGTAGCCTCACCAGTTCATTAAAGGATTCGTTATCACTGACTGTGATCATATTCCACAGGAGATCATTCACTTTCGTTGTTACAGCTGGATCTGAAACATCTTTTTTCAGCTTCGCAGCTTCATTTGCAAGCACGGTATCCATATTAGCATAAGTCTGCGCCATAACAAACACCTTGATCAGACTTGCCGAATACAGAGATCTGCTGTTCAGAGAGAATTTTTCATCGTCTGTAATATCTCTTACATAAATGCTCCAGGTTCCCTCGTAAGTTCCGATCAGTTCTTCGAGTCTCGCCTGCAGACCTTTCATTCCCAGATTTCCGGTCTCTACCTTACCATCCTCATTCACAGGAAATCCCTCCGGAGTCTCACCAGCTCCTTGCACCAGTACACCATTCTCACCACCAAAATAGTAATAACCATCAAACATCTGTCCTGCAGTATTCATTTTTATTTTATGGATTCCGGTGTCTGTGATCATTTTTCCATATTTGTCAAAATAATAAAAACCATTGTAGGTTGTTTTATCCACTACAAGATTATCTATGTAGCGAGCCTGTGACGCAGCACTTAATTTACCCAGATTATTTACCATATAACAGCCATCAAAAGTGATCTCGCCGCCGCTTCCGTCATCCGACATTGACGTAAGGTTCTTGATCTGAACCATATGAGGATCTCCTGCTGTAAACTTACCACCCTCATCATGATAATAATAGCCGTCAAACACGGTTCCATTGATCACAAAATGATCGAAATAATGGACTGCCGGTGTGTTTTCTCTGGTTCCGTCCTCATTCAGGCAGTAAAATCCACTGCTCTTTAAAATATATTTCCCACTTCCATCGGGAATCGGAAGTATCTGGGACTCCTCTGTAACAGAACCAAGGCTTCCCTGTGCTGTCTGCTGTGCTCCTGCTGCCGGCACTGCCTGCGTAAGCATGGACGCAGTAAGGCAGACAGCCAGTACTCTGAATATTTTTTTCTGTCTCATATACTTCTCTTTCTTAATTCTTATCATCTGTTTCCGACTTTATCTTCGAACCTTTTTTATGTATAGGGCTCTGCAACTTTTCTATATAGATAAAGTCTCTATCAGTATACCGATTTTATCCGTTCTGTCAAGTAAACCGCTTCCAGAAAACATCCAGATCCTGTTCCACCGTATCCATTCTGCAGACGCTCCGATCCTGCCATTCCTGCGGAAATATCTCTGCATAATCGCGCCCCAGAAAACGTTCGTCCAGAAGCAGAATCACACCCTTATCCTCTTTTGTCCTGATCACGCGACCGGCTGCCTGGAGAACTTTATTCATTCCCGGATAGCGATACGCATAGTCGAAACCCGCATGATTTCTTCTGTCATAATATTCTTTCAGGATCTCACGCTCACTGCCAATCTGGGGAAGTCCTGTACCCACGATCACAGCTCCGATCAGACGCTCCCCTGTAAGGTCAACTCCCTCTGAAAAAATCCCTCCTAATACGCAGAAGCCCACCAGTGTTCCTTCTCTGCTCTGAAATTCTTCCAGAAATTCCTCCCGTTCCCGTTCTGTCATATCTGAATTCTGGCGAATACAGCGCACCCAGTCTACGGAAAATTCCTCCTCATAAACCTGATACACATCCTCCATCAGACGGTAAGACGGAAAAAATATCATATAATTTCCCTGCCGCTGCCACACACATCTGGCAATATACTCTGCAATCTTACGATACTCCCCATAGCCTCTTCTTGTATATCTGCTGCTCACATCACTGCCGATCAGTATCCGGCGGTTTTCCACCGGAAATGGTGAGCGCACATAGATACCATAGGCATCTTTTTCCGTTGTAAGCAGCTCTCTGTAATAAAGCATAGGAAAAAGTGTTGCGGAAAAAAACACGGCACTTTTTCCTTTTTTGAGATATTCTCCCAGATTTCCTGCAGGGTTTACACAAAACAGTCTCAGATGAATATCCTCATCACCACAGCACTCCGTATATACAACATAATTCTCATCTACCAGCTCTGACACGTTCAGGAAATCCCGCACTGTAAAATAGAATTCCAGAATTTCCCTGCGGAGTTCTTCTTCAAGATTCTTCTCCTCCAGTATTTCTTCCAGCTCTCCTGATATCGTAAGAAAAGTGATCGGCAGAGGTCCCGGGTTTGGAAGAACCAGGTAAGTCTTCCCCGCTTCTTCAAGGTTCTCCTTAAGCTCCAGCATCTGACGGCTGGCCTTATCCAGTGCCCTTGCAAGCTTCGGAAACGGAGTTCGTACTTTTTTTCGAAGCTTCAGCAGAACCTGACGGTACAGATCTGCGCTGTACATTTCCCGTCCACGCTCCACAAGATTATGTGCCTCATCAATCAGAAAAATATAATCTCCTGAGATATTTTCACCAAAAAAACGTTTCAGATGTACATTAGGATCAAAAGCATAATTGTAATCACAGATCACCCCGTCTGTCCACACAGCAAGATCCAGGCACATTTCAAATGGACAAACCTTCCATTTCTCTGCATGCTCTCTAAGTATTTCACGGGAATATACCTCCCTGGAAGTCCACAGTTCATAGACAGCATCGTTCACTCTGTCAAAATGCCCTTTCGCATAGGAACATTTCTCTGGGATACACTCCGGCGTATCCATAAAACACATCTTTTCCTTCGCAGTGATCACAGTTACCTTGAATTTCAATCCTTTTTCCCTTAGAATATGAAAGGCTTCCTGGGCAACCGTTCCTGTGATCGTCTTCGCTGTAAGATAAAAAAGTGTCTCCCCTTTTCCTTCTCCGATAGCACGTACCGCCGGAAAAACTGCTGACATGGTTTTTCCTACGCCTGTAGGTGCCTGCACAAACAGCGTCTTTCCACTGGAGATCGTATGGTATACGCCACTGACAATCTCGCGCTGCCCTTCTCTGTATGGAAAAGGAAATTGTAAGTCTGTCATGGACGCATTGCGCTCTCTCCTCCATTGAAGTGAATACGCGATCCACTTATGATAAGCATCCAGAAGCTCCTGGTACCAGTTCTCCAGCTCCTCCATGGAAAATTCCTCACGGAATCTCCGGGTGTCCTCTGTGTCAAGATGTGAATACGTCATCTGTATTCCGATCCTGGACAGACCTTCTCTCGCGCCGTAGATCAGACCATAACACATAGCCTGCGCCCGGTGAACCGGAACCGGTTTCTCCATTGCCTGCAGATTCCCATACGTTCCCTTGATCTCATCAATAAAGATAAGCTCTTCTTCTGTAAAGATTCCATCCGCTCGTCCCTCTACCTGAATGATCACATCCTCATATTCACTTTCTCTTTTCAGGGAAACCTCCGCCTGGTAGTCTCCTTTCATGCTTCTCTGGATTTTTCTATGAAGTCTCCCGCCTTTCAGCATGGCTTCCCTGTCACCGGAGCCCCGGCTGTTATCCAGATCTCCGCTTCGCAATATAAATTCCACCAGATTTCTCACTGAAATCCGTACTTTTGGCTTATCCATCATTTACTCCCGCCATGACATTTCCGACAATTAATACTTCTGGAAACAGCAAAAAGGACGCATGTTCTGTTTTTTCTTTCGTGAACTGCGCCCTTCCATTATCGTTTCTCTCTATCCATATTATCTCACCCTACAGCATACTTGGAAAGAACCCTATTGAAATTCTCATCCTCTCCGTAACATTTTACTGTCAATGTCTGTGTAAGATCTAAGCTGAGAAGTCCCAGAATCGACTTTGCATCGATAATAATACGATTATAAAATACATCAATGTCAAAGTTGCATCTGCTGGCTGCACTTACAAACTCCTGAGCACTTTTCTCATCCAGTTTGATCTGCTGTTCCATTGTTAACCGCCTGCCTTTCTGAAAAATTACTATGTGTTAGTTTTACACAAAAGTTAAGTTTTTGTCAATACTGTTTATTTCATGTCAGACGTTTTTCGACACAATGTACAATATCTTTTGTATTTATTCTATAAATTCTGTCATATTTGTTTGGAATTTTCTGGGAAGAAATTGCTGTTGGAGTTTAGGATTTCTCCTGGCCTCAATGGTAATGCTGTCGCAAAATGCCTTCCAGAGCTGTTCGTATTCATCGTTCTCTGTAGGCTTAGATACCTGTTCGATCTTCAGATGCACATCTCTTCGCACACTGCAGTCTTCACCGGCCGGATGAATAAGAACCTTACTTCGTTTTTCGTCGTAAATCATCCAGCTCTCCAACGGATACCGGTTCTGAAAATGCGGTCCCAGTATCTCCAGGATGTCATTCTCCGGCTTTATCTTCGAAAAAAGAACTCCTCCGCCAGCCTCCCTGAAGCGAACAAATCCCAGAAAGCGATGGTATTCATGCCACACCCTGGTGTGCATTTTAAATACGTGGTTCACGTAAGGATCTGCCAGTTCTTCCATGATATCTCTGTTACACTGTCCATGTGACAAGGCCTTCCACAATGTATGAAAAATAGCCGTTCCTTTCTCTGCATCATCCGCCACAGCACAGTAGCCGATCTGTTCCCAGGCAGTCATTCCCAGCTTATTCCATATGGAACGTATTACCTTACGGAATTTCACCGAATCAGCAGGAATCGTTTCATACCCGGCAAAAAACTCCTGTTCCCACGGTTCCCCGATACTTAAAGAAACCTCATAATAATCCCCATACTTCCAGCCATCATACACTGCTGAAAATATCCCTTCCATACTGTCCTCACAGATCAAAATCTTCTTAGGTTTGCATGTCTGGCCTGTTTCACTTACTATCATAGCTTCGGTTCCATCCTTCCACTGATCTTTTATAATGTTTGTTTTGGGAAATCAGTGATTACCCCTGCATATAATTGAATATGGACAGCTGCTCATACTGTGGCCCGGAAGTCCTGTTCTGATGTCTGTCTGCTTCCAGGAGATTTCGCACAATATAATCGGTATCCATCTTCGTCCTGTACATCATTCTTCCATTACAGGTAATAAAATACAAAGCGCGCTTCAGAACCACTCCGATCTTCTTAAGATCCGGAAAATCCAGGGCACGGGTCCGTCTGGCTCCTACGATCCGCCTGGCTGAGCGTTCCCCGATTCCCGGAACACGCAGAAGTGTATAATAATCTGCCCGGTTGATCTCCACCGGAAACTGTTCCAGATGCGTCACCGCCCAGTCGCATTTCGGATCCAGGAGCAGATTAAAGTTCGGATGTTTCTCTGAGAGAAGCTCAGAAGCCTGAAAACCGTAGAATCTCAAAAGCCAGTCTGCCTGATAAAGACGATGTTCCCGGAGAAGCGGCGGTCCCGATATAGCTGCCGGAACAAGGCTGTTATGATTCACATCTACAAAAGCAGAATAAAATACCCTCTTCAGATCAAACTGCTGATACAGTGTCTCTGCCACGGAAACGATCTGAAGATCAGTCTCCCCAGTTGCACCCACGATCATCTGGGTGCTCTGCCCAGCAGGCACAAATTTCGGAGCCTTACGATAAAGTGTCAGTTCCTCCTTATTCGCCTCTCTTCGAAGCTGGATCTGTTTCATCGGACGCAGGATCGTCCTTCGGCTCTTATTCGGTGCCAGCTTCCTAAGCCCTTCTGCAGTGGGGAGCTCCAGATTCACACTCATTCTGTCCACCAGATGTCCAAGACGTTCTACTAGTTCAGGGGAAGCTCCCGGGATTGCCTTCATATGGATATACCCTTGAAAATGGTATTGATTCCGCAGAAGTTCTGCTGTTCTGCATAATTCCTCCATTGTCTCATCCGGACTGTGCTTCACCCCGGAACTTAAAAACAGTCCCTCTATATAGTTCCGCCGGTAAAACTCCATCGTCAGTTGACAGATCTCCTCCGGTGTAAAGCTCGCCCGCTCTACGTCATTGGAACGGCGGTTAATACAATAATGACAGTCAAATACACACTCGTTCGTATATAAAATCTTCAACAAACTGATACATCTTCCATCCCCGGAAAAGCTGTGACAGATTCCCGCCGCAATACTGTTGCCCATCCCTGTCCCGTCTCCTCTGCGTTCCACACCGCTGGAGGTGCAGGCAACGTCATATTTAGCTGCATCGGTCAGTATCTTCAGTTTATCCATCAGGTTCAGATTCTCATTGATTACCATAGTCTTCTCCAAACAAACATTCTTTTTTCTTTAGGCGAATTATAGAACATATGTTTGCGCCTGTCAATATCATAAAACGGGATAAAAAACATAAAAAACACTGCAAGGTTCTGTAGATGATACCTTGCAGTGTTTTTTGTAGCCTAATATATACTTTACATTCGGAATCCGTTTCGCTTCTTCCTCATGAAAAAAATCTACGGGCAGATTTTTTTCAGATTCTGGTTAATACAAAAATATCATAAATCGCTCTGACTGCTTTTTCGAAATCGCGGTTCTCCACACCGATGATAATGTTCAGTTCACTGGAACCCTGATCGATCATCTTTACATTTACGTTGGCATGAGCAAGGGCAGAAAAGATTCTTCCCGCTGTTCCTCTCTGGGACTTCATTCCTCTTCCTACCACTGCGATCAGTGCAAGATCGGATTCCATCTCCACGAAGTCCGGCTGTACTGCACGGTGTATTCCGGCAATAACCTGCTGCTCTTTTTCCTCGAACTCATCCTGATGAACATATACAGTCATGGTATCGATTCCGGACGGTACATGCTCAAAGCTGATCCCCTGATCCTCAAATACCTGAAGAACCTTGCGACCAAATCCGATCTCGCTGTTCATCATGGATTTCTCAATATTGATGGAACAGAAGCCTTTCTTTCCTGCGATACCTGTGATCGTGAATTTCGGCTTCTTGCAGGTGCTCTCTACGATCAGAGTACCCTTGTCTTCCGGGCTGTTAGTGTTACGGATATTGATCGGAATTCCCTCTTTACGTACCGGGAAGATTGCATCCTCATGAAGAACAGTAGCACCCATATAGGAAAGCTCACGAAGCTCTCTGTATGTGATTGCCTCGATCGGTTCAGGATTATGCACGATACGCGGATCTGTTACAAGGAAACCGGAAACATCTGTCCAGTTCTCATAAATATCTGCATGGATCGCTTTTGCAACCAGGGATCCTGTTACGTCAGAGCCACCTCTGGAAAATGTCTTAACTGTGCCGTCTGCACAGGCACCGTAAAATCCCGGAATTACCGCATGCTGGCATTTGCTAAGTTTTTTGGAAAGGAGCTTATCTGTCTCCTCTGCTTCCAGGTTGCCGTTCTTATCAAAACGAATTACAGAAGCTGCATCTACAAAATCATATCCAAGATATGCTGCCATGATCTTTCCGTTGAGGAACTCTCCTCTGGATGCCGCATACTGGATTCCTGCCTGTGCGCGGAAATCCTCCTCGATCTTCTTAAACTCATCCTCGAGAGAAAGAGTCAGCCCAAGACCTTTGATGATCTCATAATATCTCTCTTTGATCGCTTTGAGCTTATCGGAAAAATCTTCTCCATTGGAAGCTGCTTCATAGCAGCCATAGAGCATATCTGTTACTTTAATATCCTCATCAAATCTCTTACCCGGAGCTGACGGAACTACATAACAGCGACTCTCATCGCTGCGGATGATATCGCCAACCTTCTGGAACTGCTCTGCATTTGCAAGAGAACTTCCACCAAATTTAACAACTTTTTTCATGAATAACACCTCTCACCTGTAATTTCGATGCTGCCATCTGAAATAAACACAGCATCCTGACTTCCAGCGCTACTTTTTTGTGATTCACTGCAACGCTTTACCGCAGAAACCTACGGCTATTTTATTGAAAAACTCATCATTTTGCAAGTCTTTCTGCCACATTTCCGCAAAAAAAGTCAAATTATACAAGAGAAACGTGCCATCCGGCTCATTTCTTATGCACAGTACTGTTTCAGAATATTCTCAAGAGCTGCAGCGCTGCTTGTGTGGCAGCGGCACACAGGAATGGATTTTTTCTTTGCCTCTTCCACTGCACAGTTCACCATTTTGTGAGAAACTGTGCTTGTGAACAGGATCATCAGATCCGGCACACCGATCTTTTTCTTCATGGCTCCTTTTTCCTTGGCAAAAACCTTCGCCTTACATCCAAAGCCTTTACAGATATCCTCATACTGACATACCATTCTTTCATTACCGCCTACAATTACAACGCTCATAATTCACTCTCCTTTGATTCTTAAACTTTTTATTATATGGTTATTCTGATCTAACTCTTGGCCTAAAATTTCGAGTTAGCATTCGCTAACTCTATATTCATAATACCATGGCTTAAAAAGTTTGTCAAAGGTAATTTGAGATTTTATTTATTTTTTATATTCTGTGACACCGCACACGGTCAGCACTTCATCCCGCACCCGGAAATGTATATCCATTCCGGCAAAAGGCATTCCATATACACGTTCCGGATCCTTCTGATAAGCAGGTCTTGGATCTTCACGCAGAACTCCCTTAAGTGCCTGCAACTTTTCCTCCGGAATCATACTGTTCCAAGGTTCCGGAATCTCCACCTTCAAAAAACGCTGCTCCACCTTTTGGGCAAAGCCGCCTGTCGCTTCCGGATGACAGTCCGCAGCCGGAATATATGGCTTGATATCATAGATCGGCGTTCCATCCATGAGATCTGCACCGGACACAACAAGTACCGGTCCATTCTGACTGTCCAGTTCAATATGCTCCAGCTTCACGCTGGAAAGCCCAAGCGCATTCGGCCGGAACGGTGACCTGGTAGCAAACACGCCCATTCTCTCATTTCCGCCAAGCCGTGGCGGCCGTACCGTAGGGGACCAGCTCTCACGCACAGCCTCTGAGAACTCCCAGATCAGCCATATATGTGAAAAATCCTCAAGCCCTTTCACTGCCTCTCTTACCCGATATTCCGGTTCAAATACGATCCTAGCTGTCAGTTCTTCCACGCGCCCGCTCTGGCGCGGAATTCCAAACTTCGTAGGAAAATCGCTCTGTATTCTTGCAATTATTTTCATAATCTGTTTTTTTCCACCGGAACTGCGGCTGTTTTACAGCACAATTCCGGCGGAAACTCCCTGCTATTTCTTAATAAATGCCCGTAATCATTTACTTCTCACCGACATCTGCTGCTTCTTTATCTTCCCGGATCAGTCGACGCATAGCATCAACTGTCACACGTATCGCCAGATCTGTATCCCGGGCCTGAGGGTTATCCAGTCCCTTCTTTGCCCGCTCCTGATTACCCAGTACAAGAAAAGCTGAACCAAAGCGTACACGAAGGTAACTTGCCACAGTCATTAACGCAGCGGACTCCATCTCTGAGGCCAGGCAGCCCAGACGCAGCCAGGCTTCCCATTTATTCTCCAGCTCATAGCTTACCGGCTTGGTCTGCGGAGAATGCTGTCCATAGAAGGAATCCTTACACTGAACAACACCTGTATGATATTTTGCTCCCAGAGCCTTCGCTGAAGCAGCCAGCGCATTGGCTACCTCCAGACTGGCAACTGCCGGAAATTCGATCGGCGCATACTCGCGGCTGGTTCCTTCCATACGGATTGCACCGGTAGCAACCACAATATCGCCACCTTTTACATTCAGATCCATTCCGCCGCAGGTTCCCACACGAAGAAATGTATCCGCCCCGCACTGAACCAGCTCTTCCATGGCGATCGCTGCCGAAGGACCTCCGATACCGGTGGAAGTGACGCTGACTTTTTCCCCATCCAGATATCCCGTATAGGTAACAAATTCCCTGCTGTCTGCCACAAGCACCGGATCATCAAAATACTTCGCGATCTTCGCACAGCGCTTGGGATTTCCCGGCAGGATCACATATTTCCCAACCTCTCCTGGTGCAACCTGGATGTGATATAATTTTCCATTGTCTGAATATACCATAAAAAACCTCCCGTTAAATAAACCGGGGCAGCTTCTACAGTGTCTCATTCATGCTTCCTGTTCTGTACCCCGTTAAGTCCATTGTAACATATGTAAAGCCGTATGTCTTAAATTCTTTTGTAATCTTTTCCCGGTTTTCAAGAATTTTTGAGAATTCCTCCGGCATCACTTCAATACGTGCCATCATTCCATGAATCCGCACACGGACCTGATGAAATCCCAGATCCAGAAGCAGCTGTTCTGCTTTATCAACCATGGAAAGCTTTTCTCTTGTGATCTCCTCCCCATAGACAAATCTGGAGGAAAGGCAGGCAAAAGACTGCTTATCCCATGTAGACAGCCCAAGCTCTCTGGATAAAATACGGATTTCTTCCTTATTAAGCTCCGCATGGCGAAGAGGGCTGGTCACGCCAAGCTCTGCCACTGCCTGTAGCCCCGGTCTGTAATCTCCGTTATCATCCATATTGGAGCCTTCTGCAATATACACCAGCTTCTGTTCCTTCGCAATGTCTATGATTTTCTCAAACAGCTCATGCTTGCAGATATAACACCGGTTCTTCGGATTATGGGAAAAGCCCTCGATATCCAGCTCCTCGGATTCACAGACAAAGTGACGGATTCCTTCTTTTTCGCAGAAGCGCATCGCCTGTTTAAGCTCTCTCTCCGGAAAAGAACAGGATCTTGCCGTTACCGCGATTGCCTTGTCTCCCAGGGTATCATGTGCCACTTTCAGAAGATATGTGGAATCCACACCTCCGGAAAAAGCCACTGCCACACTTCCAAGCTCCTGAATATAAGTCTTCAGCTCTTCCTGTTTTTTTAATACTTCCTGCAAATTTTTATCTGACATCGTTTCACCTCTTCTAAATCATATTTATCCAAACAAATTATCATACTTTTCCTATCTAGTCAATATGATTTTCTTGATACTCCTTAATTTTCCAGACCCCAACTGCTGTCATAAGCTTTTTTATAAGCGCAAAAAACCGGCTATATAAGTTTCTTGTTACTTATATAGCCAGCCTCTCCTCTATTACAGCCATCCGGAAATTATCCGGCAAATGATCCGTGGCTGTCTGTTTATATTCTTATATGATCTGTATATTTTTGCAGTCTCTATATTCTCTTGAACAATTTTCTGTAAGAATAACAGCCTCGTCAAAAGAAAAAAATGTCACAGCACTGATCAGACCGAATTTGGAGCTGTCTGATACCACATAACGCTCCAGGCACTGTTCCATGGCTGTGCGCTTGACCAGAGCCTCATTGGCTTCCGGAGTAGTAAAACCTTCTTTCTGAGTCATTCCGTTCGTTCCGAAAAAACCCTTTGTAAAATGATAATTCTTAAGCATCTGCATGGCCTGGCTTCCAATTACTGCTTCCGTGGAGCCTTTCAGCTCACCGCCAACCAGAAGTACCCGCTCTCCCATCTGCGCCAGCGTTCTGGCATGGGACACACCGTTCGTCACAAAAGTTGCCCTGGAATCATTCAGATGCTCCAGCATATATCCTGTAGTAGTTCCTGCATCCAGATACACAAAATCCTCCGGCTTTATCAGCGACGCTGCATAGACTGCGATCTTCTTTTTTTCTTCTGTATTCAGCTCAGATTTCTGTGCCACTGTGGGTTCATAGGCATTCACTTTTTGCTCCAGAGCCACGGCACCGCCAAAAACCCTGGTAAGCTTTCCAGCCTTATATAGTGCTGTAATATCCCTGCGTACTGTGGATTCCGATGCCTCCAGAATATCTTTCAGCTCTGTCACAGTTACACTGTTTTTTTCTCTGAGAAGCCCGAGAATGATCTCATATCTCTGCTCTGTCAGCATAACCATCCTCCTTAAAAAAGACACCCCGATCATGCGACCGGGATGTCTTGTCTCTTATTCTTCCATTCAGGAATTACAGGTTCTCCTGCATGAATTTGCTTACTGCCTCGTATGCTGCATCCTCATCTGCACCGTCGAATGTAAAAGTAACCTCATGGCCTTTCTTTACGCCAAGTCCCATCAGTGCGAGAAGTTTTCTGCACTCTACTGTCTTGCCGTCTTTCTCAATTGTGATCTTGGACTCGAATCCTTTTACAAGTTTCACAAGCTCTCCGGCCGGGCGTGCATGGATTCCTTCGTTATCTGTTACTACATACTTGAATTCTTTCATTTCTTTATCCTCCAAATTTTTATTTTTTAAGTTTTAAGAGACTTTTTTCTTCAGGACTCCAAGGAGTACTGCTGAGATCAAAGTTCCCACAACAAGCGCAACCAGATACATCAGTGCGTTCCCTACCACAGGGAATACGAAGATTCCGCCGTGAGGTGCCATTAATGTACAGTTGAAAAACATGGAGATTGCTCCAGCTATTGCGGAACCAACAATACAGGACGGAAGTACATGAATCGGGTCAGAAGCTGCAAAAGGAATCGCTCCCTCTGTGATAAATGCAAGTCCCATGATAAAGTTGGTCGGACCAGCTTCCCGCTCTTCTTTTGTAAATTTGTCTTTAAACAGCAGAGATGCAAGTGCGATCGCACATGGAGGAGTCATACCTCCTACCATAACTGCTGCCATGATGTCATAATTGCCTGCTGCGATTGCAGCTGTACCGAATACATACGCTGCTTTATTGAAAGGACCGCCCATATCAATGGCCATCATACCGCCAAGAACCAGTCCTAAAATTACTTTACTTGAATTTCCCATGCCTGTCAAGGCATTATTTAATCCTGTGTTGATGCCACCCATGATCGGCTCAACAATAAAAGTCATGCAAAGTCCCATAAGAAGGACACCAACAACCGGATAGATCAGTACAGGAGCAATTTTTTCCAGAGCTTCCGGAAGCTTATCACAAACTTTGCGAAGTCCCAGGATCAGATATCCTGCAAGAAAACCTGCAAGCAGCGCTCCGAGGAAACCGGATTTTCCATTGGCTGCGATCATACCGCCTACAAGGCCAACTGCAAGTGCCGGTCTGTCACCGATTGCCATTGCAATAAAGCCGGCCAGTACAGGAAGCATAAATCCAAATGCTGTATCACCGATGCTTTTAAGTACAGCTGCTACCGGTGTAATAGTACCGAAATTTGCTCTCTGGTCTGCTGGAAGAGAATTCAGATCCACACACAGACCATCGATCAGAAACGCAATGGCGATCAGAATACCGCCACCCACAACCAGCGGAAGCATATGGGATACGCCATTCATCAGCTGCATATAGATCTTATGTCCGGCTCCGCCGCCTGCCTTCGTCGTGGAAGTGCTCTGGCTTCCTGCTGTCGCATGATATACCGGTACATCTCCGGAAATGGCACGTTCAACCAGCTGATCTGCTTTGCTGATACCATCGGAAACCTGACATTCGATCAGTTTTTTTCCATCGAAACGATCCATCGGAACCTTGGCATCTGCTGCCACGATGATGCAGTCTGCCTCCTGGATCTCCTGATCAGTAAGTACATTTTTCGCTCCGCCGGAGCCTCTTGTTTCTATTTTAATGAAGCAATCCTTCGCCTTTGCTGCTTTTTCCAGTCCTTCTGCTGCCATGTAGGTGTGGGCAATACCTGTGGGGCAGGAAGTCACTGCCAGCAGTCTGGCTCTGGCTCCTTCGGAGCTGCCTGTATCTGCAAGTCTCTCGTCGATATCTTTTTTCTCATCATCTGCTTTATCGATAATCTCTATAAACTCATCTACCGATTTCGCATTACGTAAGGATTCCGTAAAATTATCGTCCATCAGCATAACGGACAGCTTGCTGAGAACATCCAGATGAATGTTATCCTCTGTGTTCGGTGCCGCGATCAGGAAAAGCAGTGTTACCGGCTCATCATCCAGTGCTTCAAATTCCACGCCGTTTTTTACTACCATGGCTGCAAGTCCCGGCTTCTTTACTGCGTCACATTTTCCATGAGGAATGGCAATTCCGTCGCCGATTCCCGTTGTACTTTCTTCTTCTCTTAAGTATACCTGTTTCCGGTACGCTTCTCTGTCGCTGATCTTCTCACTTTTCACCATAAGATCTACAGCCATATCCAAAGCCTCGGATTTGCTCTTCGGTGCTGCATCCAGTGAGACACTTCGCTTATCAAGCAGATCTGTGATTCTCATTTTCCCTTCTCCTTTCCCGTTTACTCCTCTGTTACCTGTTTATATACCGCCTGAATTTCTTCCTTTGCGGCAAGATTTTCAGAAAATGCACTCGCGCTTCCCGCAGAGATTCCCATATGGAAAGCATGCTCGTACTCCTGTCTCTCCATCCAGCCTGCCATAAAGCCTGCTACCATGGAATCGCCTGCTCCAACACCGTTGATCAGTTTTCCCTTCGGTGCCGGTTTTTCAAATACCTGGCCGTTTTCTGCCACCAGGACTGCACCTTCGCCTGCCATGGAAATCAACACGTTTCTGGCTCCTTTTTCCTGAAGCTTTTTTCCGTAAGGGATCACATCCTGACGGGTCTTAAGCTCTACGCCAAAAATTTCTCCCAGCTCGTGATTGTTTGGTTTCACAAGGAACGGATGGTATTTCAGCACATTTACAAGAAGATCTCTCGTCGCATCCACAACGATCATCACGCCTCTTCCATCCAGCCGCTCCATAATCTTCTCATACATATCATCCGGCATGGAGGAAGGAATGCTTCCTGCGAGAAAAAGTACATCTCCTTTTTTTAATGTATCAAGCTTCTCCATCAGCTCCTGGACTTTATCACTGCTGATCTCAGGTCCCATTCCATTGATCTCGGTTCCATCAATGGATTTCAGTTTCACATTGATCCTTGATACTCCTTCGGAAATTCCGATAAAATCGGAATTTACTCCCATTTCCTCAAGTCTTCTTACAATCTCATCTCCAACGAATCCTGCCATAAAACCAAGTGCTGTATTTTCGATTCCGAGATTCTTAAGCACTATGGAAACGTTGATTCCTTTTCCGCCCGGAAGCATCAGCTCGGAACTGGTTCTGTTGGTAAGACCCAGTTTAAAGTCTTCCACGGAAATGATATAGTCCAGAGACGGATTAAAAGTTACTGTGCAGATCATTTCTTTCCTCCCATATTTGTTATTCTGCAGTTTTTTGACCGCTTTTTTCTACCTCTCATTTGTTGAACTTAGTATACATTCAAAATCGTCCAAAGTCAATCAAACTACTCCACAAATTTTCTGATCGTTTTTGGTTGATTTTGCACAAAAAAAGTGCGTTAACTGTATTTTTTCCAGTTATACGCACTTTCATTCAAGATATTTCTGTCATATTCGTTTAAACCATTCATATTCTGTCATATCGTTTTTTCTGTCACAACGATTTTCTCTGCCTTATTGTTTCAGCGATCATATTACGGTACTTTGCCATCAGTTCCCTGGTTATCTTATCTTCTTCAAAGTAAACGCTCCCGATCTGCCGCACGGGCATGATTCCCATCAAGGAATTGGTCACAAAGCATTCCTGATACCATTTCAGGTCCTGAACATAGATATCCGTTTCCTCCACCTCTTCTGTCTCACAGATATATTCCCGTAGAATCCCCGGAAGAAGTCCGCAGCTGATTTCCGGCGTACAGATCACGCCTTTTCGTACAAAGAAAATATTGCTGACTGTTCCTTCTGCGATCTGCCTTTTTGTATTGAGAAATATCCTCTCATCTACACCTGCTGCCGTCGCATTTCTCTTTTCCAGAGTGCAGTCCCCGTAATTCATAGTTTTGTGATATACAAGAGGTGATGTCTCGTTTCTTTTCACACTGCTGATATCCATGCAAAAACCTTTCTCATATTTCTCCGGTGTATAATGATTGGCCCGGAGCAAAAAAACTGCATTTTCTTTCGTGAGCATAAGCTTCAGTGCACAGTGCGTGAGATTCCCGAATTCTTCCTGGATCTCTTTTAACTCTGTCTGCTCTTTCAGATACTCCCGGATCTTTTCTTCTGTGATTCCGCGTTCATTCAGATCACCAAGTTTCAGAAAATCTGCTGCACGGCTCAACCGTTTCAGATGTTTTTCCAGAAGTATGGGTGTTCCTTCTTCGATTCCGATTGTCTCAAAAGCTCCCAGACCGAACTGAAAGCATTCATCTAATTTTACGTTCATTTTGGCTTCTCCTTACTGCAACGCATCCAGTATCGCTCTGGCTTTCTGCAGGGTTTCCTCGTATTCAAATTCCAGATCCGACTCCGCCGTGATCCCACCGCCTACTCCCAGATGATATTTTCCGTTTTTATGAAGTGCTGTTCGGATCACGATGTTGAAATCACAGCTTCCATCCAATGTCAGATAACCGATGGAGCCTGTGTAAAGATTTCTTTTGCCATGCTCTGATTCGTCAATAATCTCCATAGCACGGTATTTCGGAGCACCTGTGATCGAGCCACCCGGAAATGTGGCTTCCAGAAGATCCATCACATTTTTATCCGCTTCAAGTGTTCCCTCTATATCAGACACCAGATGAAAAACGGTCGCATAGGTCTCTACTGTAAAAAGCTCTGTAACCTTTACACTGCCAGGCTTGCACACCCGGTTCAGATCATTTCGTTCCAGATCTACGATCATCAGAAGCTCGCTTTTATCCTTCCCGGAATCTGCAAGCTCCTGGCGAAGTTGCTCATCCTCCTCCGGCGTTGCACCACGCTTTCTTGTTCCCTTTATGGGACGCGTATTTACGTGATGGTCTTTCATCTTCAGGAAACGCTCCGGAGACGCACAGACGATCTGATAATCTCCGAAATCCAGATATCCGCCAAACGGAGAAGGATTATTTTTCCGCAGATCATAAAAAACATCCAGCGGTGGCTTTTCGCTTTCTATGGTCAGCTGCTGTGTCATATTGGCGATATAGATATCTCCTTCGATAATATAACGTATCATCTTGTCTACTGCACGTTTATATTCTTCCTTTTCAAAATTCGGATGAACCTGAATCTCATATTTTTTATCTGAATGAGCTTCTTCTTCCTTTGCATTTCCGTTGCAGTTTTTTCTGCCGGATTCTGACGCCTCCAGAATTTCCTTCTCCATCATCTGAATTTCGGTTTCCGCGTCTCCGCTGATTCCATTGGACACAAGATAGGTCCGTTTTTCCCGGCAGTCTTCCACAATAAAACAGTCATAAAACGTCAGAACCGCTTCCGGGATCGTCACAATGTCTGATTCATTACTTGGAACACCCATCTGTTTTCTTCCGTAATCATAGGAAAAATATCCCACAGCTCCGGATACGATCGGCAATTCACTGTCGTTTTTGTCAAAATGCGTATTTAAATATTCCCGCATGTATTGTTCAAAAGTTTTCTCTGTTTCCTCTTTTCCGTTTACGGTAAAAATATTTCCATCTTTTATAAGTTTCAGATACGGGCATTTTCCGATCACAGAATACCGTCCCAGTTCATTAACCAGAGAAGAATCCAGAAATGCTGCCTCTGGCTCTTTTTCATAGATCCTGAAGATTTCCGCTGTGGGAACATATGGGGTTAGTTCTTTTATGATGCGTTGTTTTCTGTACATTTTTATCTCCTGTGTGTTTTATTCTCGATTCACTGCTTTCTTTTTCGATCAGGCAGTTTTTTCCCGAACCAGCACTTCTTTTTCTTCCCGGAATTTCTCCGCAATTTTACAGAAATTTTCAAGAAGCTCGTGACCATACTCCGTGAGAACCGCCTCCGGATGAAACTGTACACCATACAGTGGAAGTGTTTTGTGGGAGATTCCCATGACTGCTCCATTCTTAGAAACCGCATCCACCTGATATTCTTCCGGAAGACTTTCTCCACGGACAATAAGGGAATGATACCTTGTCACCTTAAATTCTTCCGGCAGACCGGCAAAGACTCCGGTTCCATGATTGCGGATCTCTGTCACTTTTCCATGCATGGGGCGTGTTCCCTTTTCTACCACGGCACCTGCACAGTGCCCCAGCACCTGATGTCCCAGACAGACTCCAAGGATCGGAATCCTGCCCTGAAATCTTTTTACCGTCTCCACACAAAGTTCTGCATCCCAGGGACGTTTCGGTCCTGGAGAAAGAATGATTCCCTCCGGATTCAGCTCCTCCAGCTCTTCCAGTGTGATCTCATCACAGCGTTTCACCAGAATCTCCCGTCCCAGCTCCTCAAAATACGCCTTTAAGTTATAAACAAAAGAATCAAAATTATCTATCATTACATACATACGTTTCTCTCCACCTTTAAGTTAATCGAATATTCGCCATGCAACTCTGCTTCAAATAAAAAAGGGATAACGAAAGGCATGCCAAAAAACATGCACAGTCGTTATCCCTTCTACGGTCCGTAATCTGTACGTTCTTATTATCTGATCACTGTGATCTTATTATTTCTGATCCTTGGTCTCCTCATAATGATGGATGTCTGCCAGTACTACGTTTACGTCAAGTCCGTGTACCATGCATGCCTCCTCAAGAGACTCACCGATGGATGACGGGCATCCGATGCAGTGCATTCCTTCCTGCATAAGGATGTATGCAATCTTCTCATCGTATGCGAGCATCTCGCCCATTGTTGTTTCCTTTGTGATTTCCATGATCTATATTCTCCCTTCTGGATCTTCATTTCTAACCGGAATTCCGGAGCCCCGGTATCTTTCGCAGTTATAGTATAATTATAACTGCATCTTCCATAATTGCAAGCCCCAAATTAAACCGGAACATTATTATGAGACGACCGTTCCGGAATTCTTCTTATTCCACTTCCGCATCACGTAAATATAATACGGGATCAGCGGAATCAGTGCCGCGATCCACGCAGCCGGATCAGCCAGACACACGCCTGCAAAGCTTGTTTTTCCGGCTACGAACATGACAATGGCACTTCTTGCCACCAGCTCAAAAATTCCTCCCACCATCGGTACCAGTCCATATCCCAGTCCCTGAAGGCCGTTCCTGTAGAGGAAAATACTTCCAAGGAACGGATAAGCCCAGAACACTGTGTGGAAATATGTAACGGACACATTGATTACATCTGTCTGAGATTTGTCAATAAACAACCAGGTCATATATTTTCCGAAGAAGAACATAATGACCATCGTAATCACACTCCAGATCAGAATCATGATCTGGGTATATTTCATACCTTCTTTTACACGATCTATTTTTCCGGCGCCGCGGTTCTGTCCCACATAGGTTGCTGTTGTCGCGCCAAAAGCCACAAATACAGTCGCAATGATATTCTGGATCTTTCCTGCTGCAGAAAATCCTGCCATGTAAACAGAACCGTAAATATTTACCGCTCCCTGGACGATAATGGTTCCGATGGCTGTAATGGAAAACTGCAGTCCCATGGGAATACCAAGTGCCAGAAGATAGCGGAAGCTGGTAAATGAAACTTTGAAATCTTCTTTTTTCAGATGAAGGATCGGGAATTTTTTTATGATAAAGAGCAGGCAGCACACGGCTGAGATTGCCTGCGCGATCACGGTAGCATAGGCGCAGCCCTCAACACCCATTCCTCCTTTTACAATAAACGCAATATCCAGGATCACGTTGATCACTGCTGAGATGATCAGAAAATACAGCGGTGACTTGGAATCTCCAAGGGCACGTAAGAACGCTGCCAGAGAATTATACGCTGCCGTCACGATAAGGCCGGCATAGATGATCCCCATATATCCCTTCACAGAGCCCATCAGCTCTTCCGGAGAATTCATCAGCCGCAGGATCGGCTCATTTAAGGCCTCCAGCCCGATTGTCATCACAATGGCAAAAGCAGCTGCCAGATAAACAGACATCGCCACATAATGGCGCATCTTATCATACTGCTTTGCTCCGAACCACTGGGATACCAGAATCGCAAAACCACTGCTCAGCCCGTTCAGCCATCCGGTAACAAAAAACATCAGCGAACCGGTACTTCCGATCGCAGCCAGTGCATCCACACCCAGAAACTGTCCTGCAATAATGGAATCTGCAATGTTATAAAACTGCTGAAAAATATTTCCAAGACACATGGGAATCATAAACCGGATGATCAGCTTCACCGGATTTCCTACTGTCATGTCATTAGTTGTGTCTTTTCCCATTTTCTGTCACTCCTCTCCCCTGTTTATAAACTTATATAACATAGCAAAAAATATCCTGGATGTCAACGCATTCCAAGATATTTTTTATGCTTCTGTTTTTTATTTATCTGTATTCAGTCATAAGCTTATATAAGCCTTCGGCAAAAATTTCTGTCATCTTTTTCAGACTGTCAATACTTATGAACTCATTTGCCTCATGAGCCAGCTCTTCCTCATACGGAAACAGCGGCCCAAAAGCAACTGCATTAGGAAGTGCCCTGGCATAGGTAGCTCCACCGATCGCCATCGGTTCTGTCTCCATATCCCCGGTTACCTTCTGATATGCTTCCATCAGACACTTTATAAGCGCAGAGTCCTTTTTATGGTACACTGGTGCCAGATAATCTACTTCATTATATGCAAAATCATATTTTTTCAGCTGTTTTTCCAGAAGTTCTTTTATGTCATTGTATTCTACAGATGCAGGATAACGGATATTGCACTGAAGAAGAATTTTTCGATTTTCATCCATGCTAACCGTACCAACATTGAAGGTCAGGACACCGGCTGAATCTTCCATCGCACAGCCAAGTCGTTTTCCGCTATATTCCATTCCAATAGCCTGATGAAAATTTTCTATGTAAGTATTATGAGAAAATTTCTTTCCAAGCTGTTTCAGTGTTTCCAGAAGGCACGAAACTGCATTAAAGCCTTTTTCCGGACTCATACAGTGTGTACTGATCCCCTTTGCTGTCAGTTTCACAAAACCATCTGCAATCTCAGCGGTTACCTGCTCCGGCAATATAAGCTCTTTCATTGTGATTTGCGGATCCTGACATTTCAGAAGGCAGCTTGCCTCATCCGGAACAATGTTCCGGCTGCGTCCTCCCCTCAGATCCACCAGCTGTATCTCAGCCTTCTCATCCACATACGCAATCGAAGACAGATCAAAATCAAGAAGACCTTTTTCGCAATACAGAAGCGGAAAGTTGGCATCCGGCACAATAGAAACCTGCGGAAGATTTTCTACGTGATCCAGATAATAGCGGATACACTGCCAGCTTTCTTCCTCATCAGTTCCTACGATCATTCGCAGACAGGTATCCTCCGGAATCAGCTGATTGTCAGCCAGATACTTCATAGCATACAGGGATGCGATCAGCGGACCCTTATCATCCGAGGTTCCTCTTCCATAAAGCTTCCCATCCTTTTCCACGGGATCAAACGGCGATGTATTCCATCCCTCACCCGCACTGACCACATCTGTATGACAGAGAACACCTATTATACGTTTTCCCTTTCCTATGGTAAGCTCTCCTGCATAACCATCATAATTTTTCACCTGAAAGCCCATCTCCTGTCCCATTTTCAGGACATATTCCAATGCCTTCCGGATATTTTTTCCAAAAGGAGCTCCCTTTGACGGAGCATCTTCAAACACACCTGGTATCGCTACCAGCTCACCAAGTCGGTTTACCATGTCCGGTGTGTTTTTTTCTATGTATTCTCTGATCATTTAATTCTCACCCTTTTTTACCAGTCTCCAGATAAGATATAAAATTCCGGAAACTAACATTCCGTTGATAAAGGAGATTCCAACTGTCAGAAAAGTCGCTGCAAACCCAAGTGCCCAGGTCACGATTCCTGCAGCAGACCATCCCTCGCGAAGTGTAAAGTTTTCTGCCCTTCCTTTACCAAGGATCCAGTATTCTACAATAAACAGTGCAATGATCGGCATAAATGCATTTCCAAGAAGCGTCAGAAAACCTTCAAAATTTCCAGCTACTCCAACAGCTGCCAGCACTGTTCCCACTGCTCCCAGCACAACCGTTGCCAGAGAACGTCCGCTTTCTTTCAGATTAAATACCATAACCGCATTCAGACCTGCACTGTAGGCATTGGTCGTATTGGTCGTCCATGTTGCAAGGATAAGCACGATCATTCCAAGGAATGGAAGTCCGATGTCTGAAAATACCAAAGAAATATCATACTGCTGTGCGATTCTTGTCATCACTGCTCCAAGGATCAGCATTGCCATTCCCGCAGGCATCACTCCGATTGCAGAAGAAAGTACTGTGTCTTTTCTTGTTCGCTGATATCTTGTAAAATCCGGAGCATTCAATGCACCGGTAGCCATAAAGCTGATGGTAAGCACAACACCATCTGCAAAACTCATGGAAGGCTTGTCGATAACCATGCTTAAATTTCCTGTACCGAAACGCTGGATCGCAACCACACAGCCGATCACAGTAACGATCACAAGTGCCGGAATCGCTATTTTGTTTAATTTATCCAGAGCATTGATTCCATATACCGCAGTGACCAGCATGATCACACCCCATACGACCGTGGATAACGGAATCGGAATCTTCACGCCTGTTCCTGCCTCGATCAGATTGGAGAATGCAGAACCACAGACACCATTCTGAACTGCAAACCATCCGATCATGGAAATCATAAACAACGCAGAGATCAGTTTGGAGGATCCCTGTTTTCCAAAAACTCCTGAGGCGACCACGCAGGTCGGTACACCCAGGTCGCTTCCCATAATCCCGCAGAATATCATCAATGCTACGATCACCGCATATCCGATCACACCGGACCAGATCGCCTGTGACATGGGCATAGCCTCTGCCAGGATTCCTCCCAGCATCAGACTCGGCACACAGATCATAATACCGGCCTGGATCATGGCAACATCAGCCCAGCTTTTTCTTTCCCCCATAGGAACCTGTTCCAGCGTGACAGATTCCACATTTCCTGTTTTCTTTTTCTGTTCCACTCTCATACCTCTTTATTCTTTTTTGATCTCCAGCATAGATTCGATCCGCACAGCCAGAGAAATGATCTCATGAAAAAGCAATGGCTGCTCCTCTACATCGAGATAATTTCTCAATCGGTTAATGCGATAGCGGATCGTATTTTCATGCTGTTTCAGTTTTCTGGCGGTTTCCTTAAAATCTCCATTGCACTGCACATATGCCCTTGTGGTAAGAAGCATATCCTTCATTCCTTCTTCTGTTGTTTTCACTGCGATCTCACGGCAGAATTCATCATAGAATTCCTGCATCTCACGACTTCCTCTTATTGGAAGAAGCAGCTGCTGCGGAGATAACGGATCATACACCTGAAGACTTCTGTCTGAAGCCTGTGCCATATCCAGCGCATCTCCAGCTTCCAGCAGCGTACGTTCCACCCGGTATCTGGCATAGGGCCTTCCTATTCCCAGCCTGCGGCCATTGCAGCTTCTGAGAAGCTGTTCACATACAACACTCCTATGCTGCTCCAGCTCCTTTATGGAATCTGCGCTCAGAATGCAAATGTCATAATTATCCGAGGGAATAAAAATATCAAAAGCAGAGCATACATCTCCCGTTGCCCTCCGACGTGTATTCTTGCGCTTTTCATCCCGTACATAAATGGCCTGTACATATTCCCGCACGCCTGGATTGATGCTGAGAAGAATTTTCATCCGCTCCTGCGGCAGAGTTTTGGCTGCCAAGATCTTATCCAGCTTCAGCTGATTGAGCACATTGGTCTGCTCCTCCAGAATACACTGATTAATGACTCCAAGAACTTCTGCATAGGAAATGTCTTTCTGCATACAGATCACGGGGAACTGTTTTTCCTCACAGAAAAGCAACATTTCTTCTGAAAAAAGTTCTGCCCGCTCTTCCATCATCACACACAGTCCGCTGCAGTTTCCTCTTACCAGCAGTTCCAACACCTGCATCAGTTCTTCACTGTCGGGTTCAAACTGCAAAAGTGATGTGATAAAAAAATCTCCAGGTGCAAGAATATCCTTTTCCAGGACATCCTCCTGAAAGGGTGCATCAAAAACAGATGCTCTTTTTACGATCCGGGTAAGTCCATCCTGTCCTGCCAGAATTTTTACATTTTCAAATAAAGGTGCATTTAAAATCTGCAATAAAGATATATTCATATGATCTATTCTCTGAATGCAGCCAGTTCTTTCAGATACGGATCCACCATTTTTCCTTCGTCCATGATCTGAACACCATCCAGCCATACGGAAGAATTCAGACAGATACCATCACAGTGAGATTTTGCGTCCTGTCCATGTGGCGGTGCGTCAAACGGACTGACATAGCCGATTCCCCATTCTGTGGATCCCCACACACGTTCATCTTCCACGATATTTCCGGTAAGGATCGCTCCCGGATTAAATCCATATGCAATATGTGCAAGCTTGAACATGCCTTCATCCTCAAAGCTTTTCAAATGTTTTTCAAAAACAGCTGCATCGCTGCCTCCTTCAATTTTTACAATTTTACTGTTTTCAATCGTAAGACGGATCGGTGCATCAGGAGTTGTTCCAAACGGCGGTGTCACAGAACCGTCAAAAACGATCACTCCATTGATACTTCCAAAACGAGGTACAACATTGATCTGCCCGGTGAGCATATGGATTCCCGGAACAGTTGCATTGCCGCAGTCACATGCTGTATAGTGTCCCGGATCGATCTCAAAAGAAACATCACAGCCTGCCGGTGTTGTAACCCGCATGTTTTTTGCATTTTTTGTTCTTGCAGTGATCTCCAGCATAAATCTTTTCAGCTGCTCTGTTTCTACATTTCCAATCGTACGGATCATCAGCTCCGGATTGAAATCTACTAAGCACATATAACGCATTTTTTTGTTTTCTGCCTCAGCACGTTCAAATGGCGTAGAATACAGAAGCCACTGATGATTGAACTCGATCCATACATCTGCACAGAGAAGCGCCGCACTTAACGCATCTACCGGAAGATCCGGGTCTGCCGCCTTTCCTACTCCGCCTGGTGTTGGAACGGAAATCACCATGGCATGAGCACCTGCTCTTTTTGCACTGTCCTTAACTGCCTGTACAACGGACATGTCTGAATCATCATCTGCTGTAAGGATCACTGTCTCTCCGGCCTTTACACCAAAGATCTCTTTTACCAGCTTATCTGCTGCTGTTTCAAGTGTGATATTCATGTTTTCTATTCCTTTCGTTTTCATAGCTTTTCACTAAAACGCTGTAATTATTTATCATGATATCACAGTGATTTTTTTATTTGTATGGAATTATTTCAAAATATAATATATAAATTTGTAAATTCTCCAAAATATAAGCCATGGCAGCTCCTGCCATGGCTTATGAATCCTTCACAGCTATTATATTATCTGTTTTCATGCTTTCACAGCCCACCGCATCTTTGTGGATCTGGCTCTGCCGTTCTGGGCACATTCCTGAACGGAAGGACGGATCACATCTTTTGCGTAGTCTGAATAGATTCCTTCCTTGTAGCCCTGCTTCAGTGCTTTTTTTACCAGCTTGTCCTCTCCGGAATGGAAAGTAAGGATTGCCACACGTCCGCCTGGCTTCAGTGCTCTGGGCAGCTTTTCCATGAAGTCATAGAGAACCTCGAATTCCCGGTTTACATCAATACGCAGTGCCTGGAATACTCTCTGGCAGGTTTTTTTCACTGTGTCTTTCCTCTCCTTCTCAGGCAGAAATGAAAGGGTTTTCTCTATAACTTCCCGAAGCTTCGTGGTGGTATCTATATGATTTCCTCTGCGGATCTCGTCTGTGATGGCTTTTGCGATCTCCTCACAGTACGGCTCGTCCGAATTCTCGTCCAGCATTCCGGCAAGCTCTTCCCTGGAAATCGTATCCAGACGTTTAGCTGCACTGATCCCGGCTTCCTGGTTCAGTCTCAGATCCAGCGGTCCGTCCACTTTAAAGGAAAAACCTCTCTTCGGATTGTCGATCTGCATGGATGACACCCCAAGGTCAGCCAGGATAAAATCAAATCCACCTGCTTCTTTTGCGATCTCGTCAATGGTGCAGAAATTCTGAAGTTTTACAGTCAGCATATCTTCTCCAAAACCCTGCTCGGCCAGACGTTTTTTCGTCTTGGCAGACTCTTCCGGATCCACATCTGTTGCATACATGTGCCCCTGTCCTTTCAGACATTCCAGCATGGCCTTCGTATGCCCTCCATATCCCAGCGTCGCATCAAATCCTGTCTCGCCAGGCTTGATATCCAGAAAATCAATGATCTCTTTTACCATAATGGAAATATGCATTCCAGCTGGTGTGTTGCCCTTGCTGATCACATGCTCGATCGTATCTTTATATTTTTCAGGCTGAAGCTCTTTATATTTCTCCTCAAATTTCTTCGGATATTTCCCCTTATAACGTACACGCCGCTTGTGTGGTGTCTGTGTTTCCTGGTTCATAATTTCCCCCTTGATTTATTATTGAAATTCATCCTGTTCTCATCACATAAAGCTTTGACCTCCTGCCATATCTCCAGGATCAGTCATAAATATTTAGTAAACATATCTTATCTATAATATCATGAATCCTTTTCTTCGTAAATCATCACTTTTCACGCTTTACTTCCAAGGGCTTTTTTCCTTGCACGGTATTTGGAACGGATATATTGTCCGGCTTTTGACAGATCACTGGTTTTCCACTGGCTTGTCTTTCTTGTTCCGGAAAACAAAAACGAGCATGATTCATTCTTGTTGCTCAGACTCCAGCAAAAATAGCTGATGTTATATTTATTCAGTCTGGTCAGCCATTTTCCTGTAGATGAAGTGCTGATTCCACCTCCTCCGCTGGCTGCCGACATACCAAACTCTGTGACCATCACCGGAAGATTCTTTTTCTGGCATAAACCAGCTTATCTGGCAGATATTGGTTGTGACTCCATTCATTGGCATAAAAATGCAGGGAGTACATAATGTTCTTATATCCTTTGATAGGATTTTTTGCCACCTCATTGCTGGTTCCGTCTGATCCCAGCTGAGACCAGGTCGGAGTTCCCACGATGATCACCGCGTTCTTGTCATATTTTCGAATGGTTTTTATAACCGATACTGCATAAGAACGGATGGTACTCCAGCTACAGCCGTTCGGTTCATTGCAGATCTCATAGATAACATTCTTCTGCTTGCTGTATTTTTTTGACATTGTGGCAAAAAAAGATTTCGCCTGGCTTAAATGGCTTTTCGGATTTCCGTCATTTAAGATATGTCAGTCAATGATCACGTACATTCCTAGCTCCGTGGCATATCCCGCAGCTGAAATTTGTTCCTGCTTGCATCCACCAGATCTGCACCTTTTACAGACAGTCTTCCATGTCTGGATACCGGTGTCGCTGCTGCTCCGTAAACAACCCTCTCCTGTCCGGCCGGTGTTGTCGTACCAACCAGAAACAGCACAAGGATCAGTGCAAGAATCCGACGCACTGCCAGTCCTTTTTTCTTTAACATCATCTTTTTTCCTTTTACTTTCCCATATACTACATCCCGACAAAACGCAGCAATATCTGCCTTTGATATCATCATATCATTAACCGCTCCAAAACAAAAGCTGTATTCCAGCAAATACTCTCAAAATTTTCGCAAATCCGCCAAATCCATTCCTCATTTTCTGTTTTTCTGCTATAATTTTGATCATACAATATAAACGGGAGGTTTTTACAAAAATGACCATTTACGTTGACGCTTCCGCCCTGCACACAGGTACCGGAACAAAAGAAGCTCCATTTAAAACCATTCAGGAGGCTGCCTGCGAAGCCAGACCAGGAGACACTGTCCTGGTAGCTCCCGGAATTTACCGTGAGGCCGTGGATCCCATCCATGCAGGCACAGCCGATCTGCGGATCACCTACCGTTCCGCACAGCCGGGGCAGGCACATATTACAGGAAGTGAACCGGTAAAAATCTGGGTAAACATCGAAGGTTCCATATGGAAAGCCGCTATTCCCAACGGCATTTTCGGCGATTATAATCCATTTACCACTTTGATATCCGGAGACTGGTTCATTGCTTCCATGATCGCACACACAGGAGATGTTTTTCTCAATGAAAAATCCATGTATGAGGTTACAAGTCTTGACGATGTGAAATCCCCGGTAAAAAGTGATCTTTCCTGGGATCCTGATTTTTCCCTCTATACCTGGTATACAGAACAGGATGTACCAAACGATCAGACCATTCTGTATGCAAATTTTCAGGATAAGGACCCCAATCAGGAAAATGTGGAGATCAGTGTCAGAAGAAACTGTTTTTATCCTTCCAGAGAAGGAATCGGCTACATCACTCTTTCCGGCTTTAAGATCAGCCAGGCTGCTACCCAGTGGGCTCCGCCTACTGCTTACCAGGAGGGAATGGTCGGCCCGCACTGGTCCAAAGGCTGGATCATTGAGGACTGTGAGATTTATGAAGCCAAATGCAGCGGTATCTCTCTTGGAAAATATCTCCAGCCAGAGAATGACAACAAATGGCTGAAATGGAAATATAAGGACGGCACCCAGACAGAACGTGACTGCATCTGCCAGGCTTCCTATGAGGGCTGGGACAGGGAGCATATCGGTTCCCACATTATCCGCAGATGTAACATCCATCACTGCGGACAGACTGGTATTGTTGGACATCTGGGAGGAATTTTTTCCATTATTGAGGATAATCATATTCATCACATCAACAACAAGCAGAATCTGGCCGGTGCAGAGATCGGTGGAATCAAGATGCATGCAGCCATCGATGTGATCATCCGTCGGAACCACATCCACAACTGCACCAGAGGAATCTGGCTGGACTGGCAGGCGCAGGGAACACGGGTCACAGGAAATGTTTTTCATCACAACTGTCTGCCCTTTGATTTCACTGACTGTGAAAAAGTATACAACTGCGTAGGCGAGGATCTTTTTATAGAGGTTTCTCACGGGCCGACTCTGGTTGACCACAATCTTCTGCTTTCGGACCGTGCTCTGAAGCTTGCTACCCAGGGTGTTGCGCTGGTACATAACCTGATCTGCGGTTCTCTCGTTTCCGTAGGAATCGGAACAGACAATGGGGCGCCGGTTCTTCCGTCTCCGCGATACACTCCTTATCATGTACACCACGGAACACAGATCGCAGGCTTTATGACGATCCTTCATGGAGATATGAAATTTTATAACAATATTTTTATTCAGAAGGAAATCCGCCCGTGCATGAAAGAGCTTTCTGATCTTATGGGAAACGACGGAAATATGTGGGATGACTGCAATGTACTCACCGGTACTTTTCCGTATGATGAGTATCCCACTCTTTCCGAATGGAAAAAGAATTTCGAGGGCTACTGTGGAATGGGCTCAGATGTAGGGGATCTTTATTATGAACATCTTCCTGTGTGGACGTCAGGCAACTGCTATTTCAACGGTGCCCGCCCCTGGAAAAAGGAGTCTGATGCGCTGGTAAATACAAAAGATACCGTAAATATTTCTCTGGAAGACACAGAAGACGGCTGGTATCTTCATACCAATCTCTACGATTTCCTTCCGGAAAAGTCTGCCGGAATCATCTCCACAGAAATTCTTGGCATGGCTTTTGAACCGGAGCAGAAATATGAGAATCCGGATGGCTCAGCGATCATCTTTAATCATGATTTCTTCGGAGATCACCGTGGCATACATACTTATCCTGGACCATTCGAAAATAAAAAATCAAGCACGAAGCTGCTGTTCTAAACAGTAAAAAATCCCTGACCAGCTGAAAAATTCACCAGCGGGTCAGGGATTTGTTTTTTCACAAAAATTTTGTTTCATAAAAATGACCTTGCAGTACTTTCGTACCACAAGGTCACTCCTATTACTTATTGTATTACTCTTATGCGTTCTTCTTAGCGATAGCTGCCTGTGCTGCTGCAAGACGAGCGATCGGTACACGGAACGGTGAGCAGGATACATAGTCAAGTCCGATCTCGTTGCAGAACTCTACGGAAGACGGATCTCCGCCGTGCTCACCGCAGATACCTACGTGAAGTTTCGGGTTAACCGGTTTTCCAAGCTCGATAGCCATCTTCATAAGTTTGCCGACACCTGTCTGGTCAAGCTTAGCAAATGGATCGTTCTCGAAGATCTTAGCATCATAGTATGCGTTAAGGAACTTACCAGCGTCATCACGGGAGAATCCGTATGTCATCTGTGTAAGGTCGTTTGTACCGAAGCAGAAGAAGTCAGCCTCTTTAGCGATATCATCAGCTGTAAGAGCTGCTCTCGGGATCTCGATCATAGTACCAACCTCGTACTCAAGGTCAGAACCAGCTGCTTTGATCTCAGCGTCTGCTGTCTCTACAACGAATTTCTTAACATATTTAAGCTCTTTGATGTCACCAACAAGCGGAATCATGATCTCCGGTTTGATGTTCCAATCCGGATGATTCTTCTTAACATTGATAGCTGCACGGATAACAGCGCTTGTCTGCATCTTAGCGATCTCCGGGTAAGTAACAGCAAGACGGCATCCACGATGTCCCATCATCGGGTTGAACTCGTGAAGGGAAGCGATGATTGTCTTGATCTGCTCAACTGTCTTGCCCTGAGCGTCAGCCAGTTTCTTGATGTCCTCTTCCTCTGTAGGAACGAACTCATGAAGTGGCGGATCAAGGAAACGGATTGTTACAGGATTTCCTTCAAGTGCCTCATAGAGTTTCTCGAAGTCTCCCTGCTGCTCCGGAAGGATCTTAGCAAGTGCTGCTTCTCTCTCCTCTACTGTCTCAGAGCAGATCATCTCACGGAATGCATCGATTCTGTTGCCCTCGAAGAACATATGCTCTGTACGGCAAAGACCGATTCCCTCTGCACCAAGCTCACGAGCTTTCTTAGCATCAGCAGGAGTATCAGCGTTTGTACGAACTTTCATTGTTCTGTACTTGTCAGCCCATCCCATGATACGTCCGAACTCACCAGCGATCTTAGCATCTACAGTCGGGATAAGTCCGTCATAGATGTTACCTGTTGTACCATCGATGGAGATTGCATCTCCCTCATGGAACTCTTTACCAGCAAGTGTGAATTTCTTGTTCTCCTCATCCATAGCGATGTCGCCGCATCCGGATACACAGCAGGATCCCATACCACGAGCAACAACGGCTGCGTGAGATGTCATACCACCACGAACTGTCAGGATACCCTGAGCAGCCTTCATACCTGTGATATCCTCTGGGGATGTCTCAAGACGAACAAGAACAACTTTCTCTCCTCTTGCAGCCCACTCAACAGCGTCCTCTGCAGAGAATACGATCTTACCGCAAGCAGCTCCTGGAGAAGCACCAAGGCCTTTGCCCATCGGTGTAGCAGCTTTAAGAGCGGCTGCATCGAACTGCGGATGAAGAAGGGTATCAAGGTTACGAGGATCGATCATTGCAACAGCCTCTTCCTCAGTTCTCATTCCCTCATCAACGAGGTCACAAGCGATCTTAAGAGCAGCCTGTGCAGTTCTCTTACCATTACGTGTCTGAAGCATATACAGTTTACCATGCTCTACAGTAAACTCCATATCCTGCATATCTCTGTAATGTTTCTCAAGAGTCTCGCAAACCTGTTTGAACTGTACGAATGCTTCCGGGAACTTCTGCTCCATCTCGGAGATGTGCATAGGTGTACGAACACCGGCAACTACGTCCTCACCCTGTGCATTGGTAAGGAACTCACCGAACAGACCGTTAGCACCTGTAGCAGGGTCACGTGTGAAGGCAACACCTGTACCACAGTCATCACCCATGTTACCGAATGCCATCATCTGTACGTTAACAGCTGTACCCCAGGAATATGGGATATCGTTGTCACGACGATATACGTTCGCACGTGGGTTGTCCCAGGAACGGAATACGGCTTTGATTGCACCTACTAACTGCTCCTTCGGATCAGTTGGGAAGTCAGAACCGATTTTGGATTTATACTCAGCTTTGAACTGGTCAGCAAGCTCATGCAGGTCAGCAGCTGTAAGCTCTACGTCCTGCTTAACACCTCTCTTAGCTTTCATCTCATCGATGAGCTCCTCGAAGTATTTCTTACCAACTTCCATAACTACGTCAGAGTACATCTGGATGAATCTTCTGTAGCAGTCCCAAGCCCAACGCTCGTTGCCGGATTTCTCAGCAAGAGTGTTAACAACTTCTTCATTTAAACCAAGGTTGAGGATTGTATCCATCATACCTGGCATAGATGCTCTAGCACCTGAACGAACGGATACAAGCAGAGGATTTTCTTTGTCACCGAATTTCTTACCGGTAACTCCTTCCATCTTGGTAATTGCTTCCATGATCTGAGCCATGATCTCATCATTGATGGATCTGCCATCCTCGTAGTACTGTGTGCAGGCCTCTGTTGTGATTGTGAAGCCCTGCGGTACAGGAAGACCGAGGTTTGTCATCTCAGCAAGGTTGGCACCTTTGCCGCCCAGAAGATTTCTCATAGTAGCATTACCTTCTGTAAACATGTAAACCCATTTTGCCATTTTACATTTTCCTCCTAATTATTGTTCTTTAAAACATAAAAATGTATGTTTTCTACGCACATAATTATTTTATAGATTTATCCCTCATTAGTCAAGGTTATTCTTCCAAAAAACAGCAATTTATCTTGTCAAATCTGACAGATTTTACGGTTATTTTTTCTATCTGCCGTATTTTCCTCGTTATTATCTGTAAAATGTGCTAAAATATAAAAAAACTCACAGGAGGTTTATCATGATACGCACAATAGAAAACAATACTCTCAGGATTTCCGTTTCTGATCACGGTGCCGAGCTCACCAGCATTTATGACAAGGTAAATGACCGCGAAGTTCTCTGGCAGGCAGACCCCGCTTACTGGAAACGCCATGCACCGGTGCTTTTTCCGAATGTAGGCCGCCATTACAATGACACCTGGCGTCTTAACGGAACGGAATACACTTCCAAACAGCATGGATTTGCAAGGGACAGCGAATTTATCTGTACGGACATCACAGATTCTTCTCTTACCTTCGTTCTGAAGTCTTCTGATGAGACACAGAAATCTTATCCCTTCTCCTTTGCCCTCAAGATCACCTACACTCTGAAAGAGCATGATCTGGATGTATGCTGGGAAGTCGTAAATGAAGATTCTGAGACGATGTACTTTACCATCGGTGCCCACCCTGCCTTCTGTGTTCCTGCACGTGAAGATGATGTGCAGAGTGATTACCACCTTGCTTTTGAGGGACAGACTTCCCTTACTTATCTTCTTCTGGACCCGGCTTCCGGAACAGCCATCTCAGACGAACCGCATACCCTTACCCTGGAAAACGGAAGCTGTCTTATCGCTGCACATATGTTTGACAAAGATGCTCTTGTTTTTGATAACGGACAGATCCAAAAAGCCAGCATTCTGCTCCCTGATGGTACTCCGTATGTAACTCTTACCAGCGAAGGCTTCCCGAACTACGGAATCTGGTCTGTACCAGGTGCTCCTTTTGTATGCCTGGAGCCATGGATGGGACGTTGTGATGACCGTGGTTTTACCGGCGAGCTTACCGAAAAATCCAATATCAATGTTCTCAGGCCAGAGGAAGAATTTATCAAGAGCTATCAGATCACTGTACACTGATCTGAACTTTTCTTCAGATATATCATCATACAGGACACGGCGCAGCCTTCAATCAAGGTCTGCGCCGTGTCCTGTTGTATTCCGATAACTTCGTAATTTCTCTTATTCTCTTACAAAATGATACTGATAAGCCTTATATTCACCCATCTCCACAGGAAGCGGGATTCCCGCGTACATCAGTGCCGCTCCGGAATAAATCTTTCCGGAGGACTGCTCCTTGTACAGTGCATTCTCCTCAAGTCCCCGCAGCTGTACATAATTCACTGTCATATTTCCATGAATTTCTTCCATTACAACATTCAGAAGCACTTCCTCCTGCGACTGTCCCAGGATTTCCCATGCACAGATTTCACTCTTTACCGGATCTGTCAGGCGATAGTACTTTCCATTCTGAATCAGCGGGGCAAATCTTCTGTACTCTTCAATCTGACTTCGGACCTCATCTTTCTCTTCCTCCGTAAGCTTCAGAAGATCCAGTTCATAGCCGAAGGTTCCTGACATGGCAACCACGCCTCTTGTATGTAACGGTGTAACTCTTCCAGTCTGATGATTCGGCACAGCCGATACATGAGAACCGACTGCTGACACCGGATAACCGAAAGAGGTTCCATACTGAATTCGCAGTCTGTCAATGGCATCGGAATTGTCACTGCACCAGATCTGCGGTGTGTAATAAAGCATGCCGGCGTCGAATCTTCCGCCACCACCACTGCAGCCTTCGATGAGAAGATCAGGATAACGGTTCACCATACGGTCCAGAAAATCGTACAGTCCCAGAACATAATCATACATCACGCGTCCCTGATCTTTTGTAATAACAGAAAATACATCCATCAGGCTTCGGTTCATATCCCATTTAACGTACTCAATGTTTGCCTGATCCAGAACTTTGCTGATCTGGTCAAAAATCCCATCTACTACTTCTTTTCTGGAAAAATCAAGTACCAGCTGGTTTCTGGAACGCACCGGCTTTCTGCCCGGAATTGTCAGGGCCCAGTCCGGATGCTCACGGTAAAGGTCGCTGTCCTCTGAGATCATTTCCGGTTCGATCCAGATACCGAATTTCACGCCAAGGTCATTTACCTTTGTGACAAGCTCTCCCAGCGGACCGCCAAGCTTCTCCTCATTGACATACCAGTCACCAAGACCGCTGTTGTCGTCATCACGCTTGCCGAACCAGCCATCATCCAGCACCAGCATATCGATGCCAAGGCTCTTTGCCTCTTTTGCAAGAGCATATAAAGTTTCTCCTGTAAAATCAAAGTATGCCGCCTCCCAGCTGTTTACCAGAACCGGGCGTACCTCTGTCTTATATTTTCCACGGCAGATGTGATGGCGAATGCAGTCATGCAGGTTCTGGGAAAGACGGTTCAGACCTTTATCTGCATAGCTTAAGATCACTTCCGGCGCATAAAAGCTTTCGCCTGCTTCCAGAGGATAGCGGAAGCAGTCCTCCTGAACACCGAGGAGCATTCTGGTCTGATTATACTGATCCTTGAGAACCTCTCCCTGGAAATTTCCACTGTATACAAATGACATGGCATAACAGCTGCCATTATCCTCTGTAGTATCCTTATCCGCAAGAATCATAAGCGGATTGTACTGATGGCTTGAGGTTCCACGGACACTGCCGATCATCTGGCTTCCGTGAGCCACCGGCACTCTCTGCAGATTCCGTTCCATGGCATGTCTGCCATAAAAGGTGAGTAGCTCATAATCACCATAAAGGAAATCAAGCTCTGCGGACATAATCTTATTCACGTAGATCTTTTTTTCACTCCGGTTGCGGATGTATGCACTTCGGGTAATGATATCTGTTTCCGGGAGTACTCCGTAGAGCAGCATGGCTTCCACACCGGTAGCCGGATCCTCAAGAACGATTTCAAGAGTCTGTGCCTCATCATTATCTGCATAAACAGCCGGCAGACCCGGAAGACTGTATTTACCGTCACGGATGGTATAACTCTTATAGCGCATATCGCAGCTCATGCTGCCGTCGCCATTTTCCAGCATCAGGGCTGTGCTTCTGAAATCCCCGTTTCCGAAACAAGAAAACTCCTGCGGAAGTGCATCCATAGAGTAAGTTCTGTCACTGCCTGCATCATAAGGATTTCCGGAAAAGCCTCTGTCATAGTAAGTCAGAAGATGCTCCATGCAGCCCTCAGCTTTTTTGCCATAGTAAAGATGAAGGAGGAATCCATATGGATCCACCTGCATCTGATATGTTGTTTCTTTCGTCTGTAATGTAAATGTCCTGTCTTTTTCACAATAGATTATTCCCATATCGGATTCTCCTTTTTGTCAGTTTATTTTACCGCACCGTTTACAACACCATTTAAAATGTGCTTCTGGCAGATCAGATAGAACAGAAGGATCGGTAGAAGTGCAAGCAGGTAAGATGCAAACGCAAGATTATAATTGGTTCCAAACTGTGTCTGGAAATTCAGCTGTGCCAGTGGAAGTGTGGTTCCTCCGTTGGAGCCGGACATGATAACAAGTGGTGTCATAACATCGTTCCAGGTTCCCAGTGCAGTCAGAACTGCAACCGTCGCATGCATCGGCTTCATGATCGGGAAAATGATCTTCCAGTAGGTTGTCCAGGTGCTGGCTCCGTCCACGCAGGCTGCTTCTTCAAGTGCCATCGGGATATTTGTCAGATATCCGGAATAAAGGAGCACGTTCATCGGCATATAAAATACAGTGTAAAGAATGATAACTCCCACCCTGTTGTCAAGGCCCATCTCAGCAGTCTGCTTTACGAGCGGCATCATCAGGATCGCAAACGGCACGAACATACCGCTTACCACATAAAGATAAATAAATTTATAAAATTTGCTGTTTTTGTTTCTTGCTATAGCATAACCCAGAAGAGAATGAATTACAATCGCAAGTATTACAGTAATCACTGTGATCAGCACACTGTTTCCCAGAGAATGCCAGAAATCGGTTACCCGCATAGCCTCAGCAAAATTGGAAAAGCTGAATTTTTTCGGCAGAGAGAGGATTCCTGCCACGCTGTTTGTCATTTCACTTGGCTGCTTGAACGAGATCACCACAGTCATATAAAGCGGAAATACTACGGTCACAAGACCGAGGATCAGAAGGATCGTTACCGGCCAGTTTACTTTTTCCCTTACTTTTGTCTTCATTACAGCTGTTCCTCCTTTTTACCTGTGATGGTCATCTGTGCTACGGAAATGATCACGATCACAACGAAGAATACCACGGCATTGGCACTCTGGAAACCGAACTGACCGCCACTCATACCGTTGTTGTAGATCAGGTAGGAAATAGACTCTGTACTCTGTGCAGGACCGCCTTTTGTCAAGGCCATGATCTGGTCAAATACCATCAGGAAGTTCTTCACACACAGTACCATGTTGATGCTGAAGAACGGAATGATCAACGGAAAGGTCAGATAACGGAATTTTGCAAAGCCGGTAGCTCCGTCAATGGCACCTGCCTCATACACATCCTCCGGAACTGTCTGAAGACCGGAGATATAGATGATCGTGTTCATTGCGATGGACTGCCATGCACACACAACCACGATAGCTACCCATGCAAGGCTTGTGCTGGAAAGCATACTTGAGGAAAAGGTTTTGCTTCCGATGGCTTTTCCGAACGCCGGAAGAATGTATGTAAATAAATAGTTGAAAATATATCCTACAACAAGAGCTCCAAGTACATTCGGGATAAAATAAGCTCCACGCAGTGCACTCTTGAAACGGATCTTGCTGTTCAGTCCCAGTGCCAGGAGCAGACTGACCACATTGGTCACGATCGTTGCCGCAATAGCCAGCTTAAAGGTGAACAGATAGGAGCCACCTACTCTGCTGTCCGTAAAAAGATCTTTATAGTTTCGAAGGCCAACCCAGTCATAGCTTCCATATCCCTTAAAGTTGGTAAAGCTGTAGATCACACCTTTGATCAATGGCAGTGTGTTAAAGCAGAAAAACAGTGCCACAATCGGAATCGTGATCAGCAGAAATGTCATTTTTCTTCCACTCATAGATTTTTTTCCCATGATCAGTTCTCTCCTTTCTCCTGTTTCTTCTCATAATCCTGAACCTTACGGATAATATCACGATTGTATCTTATCCAGTCTTTGTCAAATTTCTTCAGGAATGCATCCTCGTCTTTTTTCATCAGGAAGGTCTGGATCTGTGCATCTACTGCCATCTCGGACGGATAATAATGATCCTGATAATCGGCCATTTTTCCTTCTTTTATGTATTCCTTCATTCCATCCAGTGTTTCCGGCAGTGTGAAATCGCCTTCTTTACATGGAACCGCTTTCTGGTCGTCCAGGTATGTCTGTATATTCTCATCCTCCAGAAGGAAATCCAGAACTTCATAAGCTGCTTCCTTGTTCTCGCAGTCATTCATAACACAGAACTGAAGGTCAATACCGGAATTCAGTTTGTTTTCTGACGGATCGTTGCTTGCCGGAGTTACAAAAGAATCAATATTCATATCCGGATTTACGCTCTGAATCTGCGGGATCGCATAGCTTCCAATAGGATACATAGCTGATTCCCCGTTTGCAAAGGCTGTGCAGGCTCCGTTGTAGTCATAGGCAAATGGATCATCCGGGCCATACGGAAGAAGCTCCAGCATACGGTCCGCAGCCTCCTTATACTCTTCCGTAAAGGTCGTTTCTCCCTTGTTTACCTGCCGGCATACATCTGCCGGCGCAAGATCTACTGCAATAGAGTTCCACGGTGCAAGACAGGTCCATGTGTCCTTAAATCCAAAATACAGGGGAAGAATGCCTGCTGCTTTGATCTCCTCACAGAGATCCATGAATTCATCCCAGGTTGTCGGGATCTGCCATCCATGTTCTTCAAACATGTCCTTGTTATACAGAATTCCTGCTGCATTGGCCACATAAGGAACTGCATATACGCCGTCCTCCGGAACAAATTCCAGTGCCTTATCGATCTCTTTGTATGCGTCCTTGATCGAATCCAGTCCCTGATAATCCGAAATATCCATCAACATGTCCGAGTCCAGGAAATTGGAATAGCTTACCTCACCGCCGATTCCAATGATATCCGGATTGTCCTCCCGGATAAATCTTGTTTTCAGCACAGTCATTGCATCATTCGGCGATTCAATGGTAAGATGAATATCATCGTGAGTGGCATTGAACTTTTCTTCCATCTTTTCGAATGCTTTTACCGCTTCCGGCTTATACTGGACAAGTTCTATTTCCGTTTTTCCGCTGTCTTTTTTTCCCAGGCTACATCCACTCAATACGGTTGTGGCCGCCATGGTAAAGGCAAGTCCCATACAGAATATCCATTTACTTCTGTTTCGCATCTTATTATGCTCCTTCCTTCTCTTTCTCTGAAAAGCTCTGTTATCACCCGTCCCTAAAATATACTTTCCGGGGATATACACGTTCTGCTTTCCGGTATCATTTCTTTGTAGAACCTATTTTAACATAGCTTTATGCTTGTATAAATAGCAGCATTTTTTCTGTTTTATATCAAAATGCGTCATTTTGCCATATCATTTAAAGTTATCTAGCATTTTGATATATTATGTTTTTATTTCCTTATGTTTTGTTTTTTTACATCTTCCAGAATCTCCTTACTTCAATATTTTATCTGAGATGAGCATATTCCAGTATTCCGCCAAAATCAAATGGTTTCTCGAGAAACTTAAATTCTTCACAAAGTTTTTTCTTTATTTTTGTACGTTTTTCACATCAAAAAACCATGCCTGTTTTTTTCATTTTGTAATGAAATACATTTTTCTGTATATTTATTGAAATTCTCCGTTCTTTTGCTATATAATGCTGATAGTACACAAAATCTCTTATAATACAGGGTGAATATATGAACGATCTTCTTTTTTCTGTTTTTCCCAATGAAAATTTCGTTGACATCGGCTTATATCAGTACGGCTGGGAGCACTGTGCTCCGGCACATTCCTTCGGTCCTGCTGTGCGTAACCACTATATCTTCCATTATGTGATCTCCGGCACCGGGACTTTGATGGCGAATAATTCTGCCGGAGAAACCGTCAATTTTCAGATCAAGAGCGGCCAGGGCTTTATGCTTTTTCCGGGACAGATCAACACCTATATTGCAGACACCAGCTTTCCATGGGAATATACCTGGGTGGAATTTGACGGTCTCCGGGCAAAAGAGATCGTAGAGACTGCCGGCTTAAGCCTGAATCAGCCGGTCTACCACAGCCACAATTCCGAACTCCGCCAGAAGATGATGGAAGAAATGCTCTACATCTGCCACAATTCCCAGGAGTCACCTTTTCATCTCATCGGACATACCTGGCTTTTCCTGGATTATTTTATGCGCTCCGCAAAAACAGTCCGCATGAAACAGGATGGAAGTATCCGTGATTTCTATATCAAGGAGGCACTTTCCTTTATTGAGCAGAATTTTCAGAATGATATCTCTGTGGAGGATATCGCTGCCTGCTGCGGACTCAACCGAAGCTATTTCGGAAAGATCTTCCACGATACCATCGGCCGTTCACCACAGGAATTTCTCATCAGCTATCGTATGAGCAAGGCCGCAGAGCTTCTGAAGATCACATCTCTTTCTATTGCAGATATCGGAAATGCTGTGGGCTATCCCAATCAGCTTCATTTTTCCCGGGCATTCAAAAATATATACGGAATTTCGCCAAGAAGCTGGCGGATGAAGAATAAGCTTATTCAAAAAACACCTCCGGTCTGAACCAGCAGCCGGGGGTGTTTCTCTGTTTATTCTAATTTTCAGATCAGTTTAGAAAGTAAATTTGTCAGCAAAGTATGCGTCAAGCTCATCAATCTTCACACGTACCTGCTCCATGGTGTCACGGTCACGGACAGTAACAGCACCGTCATTCTCAGACTCGAAATCATAAGTGATGCAGAATGGAGTACCGATCTCATCCTGTCTGCGGTAACGTTTACCGATGTTTCCACGGTCATCATACTCGCAGTTGTATTTCTTGGAGAGCTGGTGGAAGATCTTCTCTGCACCCTCGTTAAGCTTCTTGGAAAGCGGAAGCACACCGATCTTAACCGGTGCAAGTACCGGATGGAAATGAAGAACTGTACGAACATCGTTCTTCTCTGCATCCAGAACTTCCTCGTCATAAGCACTGCAGAGGAATGCGAGAACCATACGGTCTGCTCCAAGTGACGGCTCGATAACATACGGAATGTATTTCTGTTTCTTCTCATCATCGAAGTATGTCAGATCCTGACCGGATACGTTCTGATGCTGTGTCAGGTCATAATCTGTTCTGTCTGCGATTCCCCAGAGCTCGCCCCATCCGAACGGGAACAGGAACTCTACGTCTGTAGTAGCCTTGCTGTAGAAGCTCAGCTCTTCCTTATCATGATCACGGTAACGAACCTCGTCATCCTTAAGACCAAGGGAGCTCAGCCAGTCAAGACAGAACTTCTTCCAGTATGCAAACCACTCAAGGTCTGTATCCGGCTCACAGAAGAACTCAAGCTCCATCTGCTCGAACTCACGTGTACGGAATGTGAAGTTACCAGGTGTGATCTCGTTACGGAAAGATTTACCAATCTGGCCGATACCAAACGGAATCTTCTTACGGGATGTTCTCTGTACATTCTTGAAGTTTACAAAGATACCCTGTGCTGTCTCCGGTCTTAAATATACGGTATTCTTGGCATCCTCAGTAACACCCTGGAATGTCTTGAACATCAGGTTGAACTGACGGATATCTGTGAAGTTGTGCTTGCCACAGCTCGGGCATGCTACCTCATGCTCCTTGATAAAGTCCATCATCTTCTCCTGTGACCAGGCATCAACACTTCCCTCAATGGCAATGTCATGCTCTGCACAGTAATCCTCGATCAGCTTATCTGCACGGAAACGCTCATGGCACTCTTTACAGTCCATAAGAGGATCAGAAAATCCGCCAAGATGTCCGGAAGCGATCCATGTCTGTGGATTCATAAGGATCGCACAGTCAACACCTACGTTGTACGGAGACTCCTGTACGAATTTCTGCCACCATGCACGTTTTACGTTATTTTTAAGCTCTACACCGAGATTACCGTAATCCCATGTGTTAGCCAGGCCACCGTAGATCTCGGAACCTGGATAAACAAATCCTCTGGCTTTTGCAAGAGCTACGATCTTTTCCATTGTTTTTTCCATGATTTTTTCTCCTCTTGACTTACAGCTCTCCTGCTTTATGAAAGCTGTTTTTTACATTTTTTGGTCTTATTATACTAGCATCCCTGTGATTTTTCAAGGATATTTCCCAGTCACCGCATCATTTCCAGAATTTCAAGACTTTTGAAGCGCTTATCTGTGTTCAGCTCTGTATACCGGTAAATATGACGTTCCAGCTCCCGGAGCACATCCTCACGTACAGTAAACGTATATAATTTTGACAGCGGGGAAACGGCTATGTACCGCATCGCATACAGTGCAGCCTCTGAGATCCGTTTCCTGTCCACAGCCCTCCTGCTGCAGTCACTGCAGAGAAGCCCATGCTCATCCTGGGAAAAAAACAGCTCTTTTTCGTCTTCTGTAAGCTCTTTTCCACAGTCCGCACACTGGAACAGCTGTGGCATCAGCCCCTGGACTGTCATAGTGCGAAGCTCATAAATGCAGCGCACAAGCCGGTCATCAATATGAGGATTGAGAATCGCTTTGATGGTGACATAAAGAAGATTCATCATCTCTTTCTCATCCGTTCCTTCCTTGCCAAAATAGTCCGCAAGCTCCAGAAAATAATAGCCGTAATACACGCCCGGCTGCTGCGTGGCCAGCTCCACAAAATGATGCTGTACACTGACCTGATTGAGATTATAGCTTGTTCTTCCCTCATAAAGGGTAAAGCTTCCGAACACAAAGGGATTGGCTGCCGCCATGAACGGACTGTTCTGTCTCCTTGCCCCTTTTGCAAAAGCGGAAATTTTTCCCCGCTCCCTTGTAAGGAGAACGATCCGCTTGTCATAGTCTCCCACCGGCATGGCAGAAAGCACCACTCCCTGCACTGTAATCAGATCACTCATTTTTTAGATTTCTTTCTTATCGTATCCAAAGTTCTTGATCAGGAAGTCACTGTCACGCCAGTTCTTTGTTACCTTGACCCAGAGTTTTAAATTTACCTTGGATTCCAGCATGCGTTCCAGCTCATAGCGGGCATTGCTTCCGATTTTTTTCAGCATGGCACCCTGCTTGCCGATGATAATTCCCTTGTGGGAATTTCTCTCACAGATGATAGTCGCATCAATATCAATGATATTACTTCTGCCCGGACGTTTCTTCATTCTATCGATGGCAACGGCGATTCCATGCGGAATCTCCTCATCCAGCGCGTGAAGTGCTTTCTCACGGATGATCTCTGCTGCGATCTGGCGCTGCGGCTGATCTGTGACAGTATCCTCATCATAAAACATCGGTCCGTAAGGCAGATATTTAAAAATACTCGGAATAATATCCTGTGTGTTATTTCCACGAAGTGCAGAGCACGGAATGATCTCTGCGAAATCGCAGATCTTGCGGTAAGTATCAATTGCAGGAAGAAGCTCCTCTTTTTTAACGGTATCGATCTTGTTGATGATCAGGATCACCGGAACTCCTACCTTCTGAAGCTGCTCGGCAATGTGGCGCTCTCCGGCTCCCACAAAAGTGGACGGCTCCACCAGCCACATGATGGCGTCCACTTCCTTCAGTGTTCTCTCCGCAACCTGCACCATGTACTCACCAAGCTTGTTTTTCGCCTTATGAATACCTGGTGTATCAAGAAATACGATCTGTCCTTCGTCACTGGTGTACACGGTCTGGATCTTATTTCTTGTTGTCTGTGGTTTGTTTGATGTAATGGCGATCTTCTGTCCGATGAGGTGGTTCATCAGTGTGGATTTTCCAACGTTTGGTCTTCCGATGATCGCAACAAAGCCTGATTTGAAATTATTTTCCATTCTTTATCCTCTCATGTCCTGCTGTCCCATTTAACGGACAGCAGGATTCTTATTCTGATTATCAGCAGCTGATCAACGGCTTCACTTCCATAAAGATATCTTCTGCCTTATCGATTGCTGTCTCACTTCCCACAACACAGATCTGGTCATCAGAAAGCACTGCCTCCACAAGCTCAGCCAGTGCCTGAATATCTTCTTTCTGTGCTCCAATGATCTGGTCTCTCTCCTTCTGCAGCATCTCCTCCGTAACCTGAGAGAAATATGCACTCTTGGAGATCGCACCCTGCATCTGTGGTGTTCTCGGCACATCCTTGTTGCTGATGGTTCCGATGATATATTTGGTCATCTCACGTTCGTCTGCCTCAAAAGCACGAATGTAAGCCGGTACGCCCTGATATACCTCCAGGGTTCTCTTAAGATGCGGATCACGGTAAGATACCAGGAAGCTCTCTCCACTTCTCTTAAATCCGCTCATGCAGCCGTAAGCGCCGCCCTTGACACGAATGTTGATCCAGAGATAATCGTAGCTTAAGATCACCTTCAGGATCTCCAATGCGCCGGTGTATTCAAGACCTTTTTTACGGAAGTTTCCGTTCTGGGCTACGTACTGAACCTGACCGGAGGTTTTGAATGCCTCGTTTTTCTTTATGCAGGCCGGCTGTGCTGTCTCCTCCTGTTTCTGTCCGTTAAACAGGACTTTACGGATCTCTCCTACCTGTGTCTTCACTGCCTCCAGGGATTCTCTCTCTCCTGTGTAGCTTACGCAGAAGTTCTCCGGACGAAGAACTGTTTCCATGACCCTGCGGAGATTTTTTATGATCTCATCCTTGCAGGTGTCAAAATCTTTCTCCAGCTTCTCAATAAACTGATAGTATCCGATTCCTGCCATTTCGTCCTGGAATGCTGCCATCGGAGATGCGTAGGCTGCGCCACGAAGTACGGCTGTGGAATGTCCCGCACTTACAAGGTTTGCCTGTGCTCTGGATTTCACTCTGGCAATGATCTCATAAAGTCTCTTGGTATCCTCCAGCTTGGATGTGGTAAGAACCTCACGGATCATGTCGAACATGAACTTCATCTCCGGATACAGTGCCTTGCCTCTCACTGCAAACATGGCACGGAACGCATCCGTATCTGCGGCATTGTCAAATACCTCAATTCCATAAGCAATACCACCGGTTCTTGCATTCACCTCATTAAACAGCTCTCCATAGCTGTAATTCTCGGTATCTACTGCACCAAGCACGGATTTTAAGAGTCCCAGATAATGGACTGTATTCACATCGAAATCATGGATCTCAAAAAGCAGATCTGCATATCCGATGCCATTGGTGCATACATCATGATATAAAAACAGGCTGTCATCTACAAAATGCTCCTCATTAGTCAGCCCTGTGATCTCTTTTTTAATGTCCTCTCTGGAAAGCATCGGGATACAGGTCAGAGCCTCCGGATCCTCCTCTGCCTCCTGATAAGCCTCCAGTGCTTTTGTGCGCTCTACCATTTCTTCAAGCTTCTCATCGGAAAGACTGCTGCGGTAATTCTCCAGCTTCTCTTCCAGTTCCTTATCCCGCTTTGCCGCAAGGCCACGTTCCGGTACCAGGGAAAGAACGGAACCATGGGTGTTATCCAGAAGATATTTGCGGATCAGCTCCTCGAAATATCCTTCTTCCCGTGCTTTCTTGAGGAACGCAAAGCCCTCCAGAAGCTGTACCTCGCAGAACGGCTTCTGATCGTCATAGAGCCAGCTGCTTAAGATATCAAGGCCGTACATCAGTCCCTTCGGATAAGAGGAGAAATCTGCCTCACGGAAACGGAACTCATAGTAATTGATTCCTGCTGTAACTGCCTTTTTATCAATTCCCTCTTCTGCGATCTTTGTAAGGGTATCACGGATCACCTTTACAAATTCTTCCTTCTGGCTTAAATTTGCGCCCTTTGCCACAATGGAAAAATAGGTCTGCTTGATTCCATCTTCAAAGGAACCATAGATGTCCTTACCGATCTTTGCATCAAGAAGTGCCTGTTTAAGCGGCGCACCCGGCGCACTTAAAAGTGCATAGTCCAGCACTTCAAAAGCAAGGCTTAAATTAATATCTGCTGCCTCACCCACAACCATGTTGTAGGAAAGATATGTGTTGTCCTCTTCTCCCTCATTCTCTGCAATCGGATAGTTTTTCTGAATATCCTTTACTGCTTCAAAAGCCTCCTGGTTTTGGATCTCGGAATCGATCTCAAGGGAATCAAATGCAGAGAGATAATGGCTGTCAATAAACTCCAGCTTCTCTTCCATGTCCATGTTTCCATAGAGATAGATAAAGCTGTTGGACGGATGATAATAACGTCTGTGGAAATCCAGGAATTCCTCGTAGCTTAAGTCCGGGATATTCACAGGATCACCGCCGGACTCACATCCATAGGTGGTATCCGGGAACAGGGAATTCATGATCTCACGCTCCAGCACATCATCCGGTGAGGAAAAAGCTCCCTTCATCTCGTTATATACAACACCGTTATATTTCAGCGGGCCTTCCTTATTCTCCAGATGATAGTTCCAGCCCTCCTGGCGGAAAATCTCCTCTTTTTTGTAAATATTCGGATAAAATACTGCATCCAGATATACATGCATCAGATTCTGGAAATCCCGGTCATTGCAGCTGGCTACCGGATAGCAGGTCTTGTCCGGATAGGTCATCGCATTGAGGAATGTGTTAAGAGAGCCTTTTACCAGCTCTACAAACGGATCTTTAAGCGGAAATTCCCGGGATCCGCACAGTACGCTGTGTTCCAGAATATGGGCAACACCGGTACTGTTCTTCGGCGGTGTGCGGAATGCAATATTAAAAACTTTATTCTCATCATCGTTCTCGATGAGCATTACTCTGGCTCCTGTTTTTCTGTGTCTTAAAAGCCAGCCTTTGGAATGAATATCCTGAAGCTCTTCTTCCTTCAGGACTTCATATGATTTCAGATGATCTGGATTCATAAATTTAAATCAACCTCCTGAGTTTTTTCTTCCCGTATCTGTTACGTTCTGCATTTAAGTATTTAACAGCCGCCTGCAGATACATGGCAACAAAAGGCTGCCTGAGCATTCAGACAGCCTGAAACGGAAGCTTTACGCTCCCTAAATGTTTCCTTCGTTCGGATAGTACTGCCTGTAGATCTCTCTGGCAGCTCTTGTGATGATTCCAAGCTCTGCTTCCATTCCAAGATTTCCCGGAAGCTGTACTGCAGTCTCCTGGATATCTCTCTGGAGCTTGGCCTTCGCGCTGTCCTCTTTAATATGGATCAGTCCGCAAAGTGTTGTGTTATAGGACTTATCTGTCTGGCAGAGGTCCATGTAGACCAGAACCATATGGCAGCATTCACGATAAAGAAGCTCTTCATAAAGGCCACCCTTCTCCTGAAGCTCCTGGAATTTCAGTTTTTTGAGATATTTGTTGATATCTTTTTTTGCACTTCTTGTTCCGAAAAATCTGGAACCGGAATTCCGGTTAAATTCCAAAGTCATCCAGAGGGCAAGGAAGCCATCTGCTCTTGTGCCTTTCACCTCAGATTTATCGCTGTAGCGGATATCCCACAGCTCCTTACGGACTTTATTTCCTTCCGGATCTTCCTCTGCCGCAATGGACTGCTCCAGAAGCTTCAGTCGTTCCATGGGCTCTTTCTCTCTATAGTATTTCGCAATTGTTGGTGTGTCCATTCATTCTTCCTCCTGATATCTGAATATTATATCAGACTGCTTTCGAAAAATATACCCCTATCTTTTTCTGCCTTTACCCAGATATACATTCCGGATATACCATAATGCCTTATCTTCTCCGTATCTGTCCAGAATCCTCAAAAGTCCCTCCAGTTCTTTCTTTGTCTGTGGATGGATGAACCAGAGCTTCTCCTTGCTTTTCAGAAAATAATCCAGCGGTTCATGATGGGTATAGGCATCCCCCAGATAATTTCTGGATGCACTGATCCGGTCCATGACCATCTCTGCCACATATTTTTTCGGCATTCTGGCTCCCATGATCACATGTTCTCCATCAAGGGAATAGTCCACCCAGTGCTCAAAATGATGCTTGTTCCTGCCTTTGTGATGCAGCCAGGACATGGAAACTCCGGTTGCCTCCCGCTCTGCATTATTGGGGCTTCTTGTTCCCTGATAATACTTACAGCCTACCAGAAATTCCGTTGGCGAATATTTGGACAGATCGTGAAGCAGTCCCTGCTTGTACAGTCCAATGCGGAAACAGTATTTCATTACCAGAAGCTTATGCCTGGTGATCGTCTTGAAGTGCAGCAACGTGTGCCATGCCTGCATCTTTTTTTGCCTCCTGTCTGCCCAGAAGCACCACAATGGCACGCGGGCCTATTTCGATCGTTTTCTTATATTCTTCTGCGTCTTTCACATGGAAGCCTTCTCCATAGAAAGATGTATCGGTAATTTTTTTCCAGCACATACCATCCGGAAGGTTCGGAAGTGCCAGTCTCCGGTTCTCCCAGTGGAAATTATAGCCTACATAGATAAAATCATCCTCAGAAGCCTTCTGATCGTTTTCCTCTCTTGCATATGCGCCATAATACATAAGCCCAAGAAGGCGGCTGGTGTTCTCATAGCTTAAATACCATGCACGCTCACCATGCAGCGATACATCCGGGAAACCTTTTGTAAGGTAATCCACACCTTTAAGCTCTCTCGCCATATGAAGCACCGGATGATCCTTCCGGAAAGAAATGGCATCCTTTACAAATTCATACAGCTCACGGTTCCGGCTAAGTCCCTTCCAGTCGATCCAGCCTGTAACATTATCCTGGCAGTAAGCATTGTTATTACCACCCTGGGAATTGCCGAACTCATCGCCGTTATAGATCATCGGAACTCCCTGGCTTAAAAGCATCATCAGAAAGGCATTCTTCATCTGGCGTTCCCGCATCTGACGCACGGAAATCTTACGGCTTGGGCCTTCGATCCCGCAGTTCCAGGAATAATTGTAGCTGCTTCCGTCCTGATTTCCTTCCTCATTTGCCTCGTTATGCTTGTAATTATAGCTTACCAGATCATTCATAGTGAAACCGTCCTGGCACACCATATAGTTGATCACACCATGATTCTCACTGTTATGGCGGATATGCCATGCTGCTGCCTCCACCATACCTTCATCGCTCTTAAGAAAACGACGCATATCCTGAAGGAAGTTCATATTGCTCTCCGCGCCGCAGCGTTTATCCGGAAATTTTCCTCTGTAAAACTGATCAAAATCAAAGCCCTGAAAGATCATTTTTGCCCCGGAAAGGATGCCGTCACGGAGAAGCATTTCCCGGTTGGCTCCCTCACCTAACACATGGAATCCATCCACATGATAAAAAGCTCTCCAGAACTGCAGTGCCCGAAGTGCTATCATGCTGTCCGTTCCCTCCGGAAAATAAAACTCCATGATACAGGCGATGTCATTCTTATGAAGCTCCCGGATCAGATATCGGAATTCCTGCTCCGGTTCCCTGGTACTGCAGTAAGCACTCTTCGGGCTGAAATAAAATCCCGGCGCATATCCCCAGTAATTCACCACATTCTCTCTACGGCGGGTCTTGATATGCTCACTGCCTTTTTCATCTTTTCCGGCAGGAACCTCACAGAATTCATAGGCCGGCATCAGTTCAATGGCATTGATCCCCAGCTCCTTCCAGTAAGGAATCATCTCGGTCAGTCCAAGAAAAGTCCCCTTATGAGATACCTGTTTTCTGGCAAGCTTTGTGTATCCACGCACATGAAGCTTATACAGGATCATATTGTCGTATTCAACAGCCGGTGCACTCTCCTCTTCCCAACCGGAAATATCTTCCGTAAGGAAACGGCAGCGTACCTCCTTCTCCGGATCAAAGGGCGCACCAAAATGTTCTCTTCCTTTAAGCCCATACGCATAAGGATCCTGTACGATCTCTCCGTCAATCCTGTAGTTGTATTCGTAATCCTTCAGGGAAACATCCGCAAGCTTCAGTGCCCACACACGGCCTGTATGAAAATCCTCCGGAAAAACGATCTCCACCGGTGTGGCTGTTCCTCTTTTTTTATACAGAAGCAGGGACACTTCAGAAGTTTCCGAAGCCTCCACTGCAAAATTATAACCACCCTCTACTTTATTAGCTCCAAGTATCAGCGGATAGCCTCTCTCAACTTTTCCTAGTCTGCGGCTCGCCAAGGGAATCCCCTCCTTTTTTTCTTTTTTATAGTTCAATATCCAGTTCTACCGGACAATGATCGGATCCCATGATCTCCCCATGGATCTTCGCATCCTGAAGTCTATCTTTCAAAGATGGAGATGTCAGGAAATAATCGATACGCCATCCTGCATTCTTCTCTCTTGCCTTGAAACGGTAAGACCACCAGGAGTAAACTCCCTCTTTATCCGGATAAAAATAACGGAAAGTATCAATAAATCCACTCTCAAGCACTCTGGTAAAGCATGCTCTTTCTTCATCTGTAAAACCTGCATTTTTACGGTTTGTTTTTGGATTTTTAAGGTCGATCTCCTGATGTGCCACGTTGAGATCGCCACAGCAGATCACAGGCTTCTTCTCCTGAAGTCCGAGAAGATAGTCCAGAAAATCCCGTTCCCATTCCATACGGTATTCCAGTCTTCTTAATTCACTCTGTGAATTCGGTGTATATACGGTGACAAAGTAATAATTCTCAAATTCCAGTGTGATCACACGGCCTTCCTTGTCATGCTCCTCAATTCCAATTCCATAAACTACAGACATCGGCTCCTTCTTCGTAAAAACAGCGGTACCTGAATAGCCTCTTCGGTTGGCATAATTCCAATACTGATGATAACCGGGAAGTTCCAGTTTCACCTGTCCCTGCTGGCATTTCGTCTCCTGAAGGCAGAATACATCTGCATCCAGCTCACGAAACCGTTCCTCAAAGCCTTTGGTGATACAGGCCCGGATTCCATTTACATTCCAGGAAATTAATTTCATAAATTTTTTCTCCTTTTCGTCATGTTTTTATTATATCTCACATTGACGGATTAAGCAAAAAATATTTGTATAAAAGATTTTATTGCTGTCGGGTGTTTTATCTGTTAAAATGTTTTTTATATCACGCACACGGTCCCTTATTATCCGGGGACAGTTATAATCAGAACGGAGGGTTTATTTTATGAGCGATGAATTCAACAGCAACAGCTGCAGTCCAAGCGACTGTGCTTCCTGTACAGCAGGCTGCAGTAATAAGGTTGATGAGGCACATCACACCATCACACTGACCATGGATGACGACACAGAGGTAGAATGTGCCATCCTCACGATCTTCCCGGTTGAGAAGAACGAATATATCGCACTTCTTCCACTGGATGAGAACGGTCAGAATGAGAGCGGCGAAGTATATCTTTACAGCTTCTCACGCACACCGGAGGGAGATCCGATGCTTGCCAATATTGAGGATGACGATGAATACGCGGCAGCTGCTGCTGCTTTCGATGCAGTGATCGAGAAAGCACGTGCAGATGAGGAAGCTAATGCACCTCTCAACTAACATTTTTTCAATTTTATCGATGATATGAAATAAGCCCGGGATCTGAAGATCAGTCTTCTTCCCGGGCTTATTCTTATATCTTTTATTTATGCTTTTGTAGTACTTCCAAAACCGCCATTTCTTACAGCTTCCGCATCATCATCCACTGTAATTCCATACTCTACGAAGATTCCCTGCATGAAACCTGTTCCTGCCGGAATCTGAATTGTTTTATCTTCTCTTGTATCGTTAGTCAGCTTCGCAAAGATATGACCCTCGTTATCAGAAAAGAAATAGTCACTGTCAATAATTCCAACCGTATTATTCAGCTGCAGACGGAATTTGAATCCCAGTCCGCTTCTCGGATAGCATTTTAAGACCCATCCTTCTTCCATTTCCACACGGATTCCTGTAGGAATCTTGACGATCTCACCCGGTTTCATGGTTACATCCACCGGCGCATAGAAATCATATCCTGCACTTCCTGTTGTTGCTCTCTTCGGAAGCTTCAGGTTCTCATAGATATTCTGGAGTTTTTCTTCCGTAATCTCTCCAAATGTATCTTTCCAGTCTTTTGCAAACTGCTCAAAACTCACTTTGTGAAATTTTGCGATTCGTTTCATAAAGTCTCCCTCTTATTCGCTGTTCCAGGTTTATCTGCTTTCTCAGTCTACATAAAGGACAACCCTGCCCTCACGCAGTGTTGCAGGTACATTGATTACTCTCTGGTTGGCGGAACCACACCATTTCAGAAGAACTTCTTTTCGTTCTACCTGAAATTCGCCGTCAACACATACATCCAGATAACGGACGATCTCGTACTCCTGGATCTCTTCCCACAGAGAGCCTGTATACAGCCAGATCGTCTTGTCCGGATACTTCTCTCTGATCTCTCTTGCAAGAGCTGTTACCTCAGCGATATTGGAAGGGTGCAGCGGATCTCCGCCTGAAAAAGTGATTCCGCTGATATAATCCTTGTCCAGCTCTGCAAATATCTCAGCGCGCTCGCTGTCCGTAAAAGGAAGGCCTCCGGCAGGATCCCAGGTTATGGGATTCTGGCACTCCCGGCAGCCGTGGGAACACCCGGCCACCCAGAGTACTACACGAAGTCCGTCTCCGTTTAACATATCGTCCTTGGTAATATTGTGATATCTCATAATTTATGCTTCTTCCGGTACATCCTTCATGCTGAAGCTGATTCTTCCCATCTTATCCTTACCAAGGCAGATAACCTTAACCTTGTCGCCAAGTGTAAGAACATCCTCAACACGGTTGATTCTCTGTTTGGAAATCTTGGAAATGTGTACCATTCCCTCCTTGCCAGGTGCAAACTCAAGGAAAGCACCGAACTCTTTGATGCTGACTACGCGGCCTGTAAAGATCTGTCCTGCCTCAAAATCAGTAGTGATGATCTCGATCATGCGCTTCGCCTCATCCATACCCTTCTGATCTGTTCCGCAGATGGAAACTGCACCGTCATCTGTGATATCGATCTTCACGCCTGTGCGCTCGATAATGGTATTGATAGTCTTTCCTCTCTGGCCTACAACATCACCGATCTTCTGCGGATCGATCTGGATCTGGATGATCTTCGGAGCAAACTCGCCAACGGATGTACGAGGCTTGTCGATGCATTTCTCCATAACCTCTGTCAGGATGTACTCTCTTGCCTCTTTTGTTCTGCGGATTGCTTCCTCAACGATCGGTCTTGTAAGACCATGGATCTTGATATCCATCTGGATTGCTGTGATTCCGTCATGTGTTCCGGCTACCTTGAAGTCCATATCTCCGAAGAAGTCCTCAAGTCCCTGGATATCTGTAAGAACGATGTAATCATCGTCTGTGTCGCCTGTAACAAGTCCGCAGGAGATACCTGCAACCGGTTTCTTGATCGGTACACCTGCAGCCATCAGTGACATGGTAGATGCACAGATACTTGCCTGTGATGTGGAACCATTGGACTCAAATGTCTCAGATACAGTACGGATCGCATACGGGAACTCTTCCTCTGTAGGAAGTACCGGTACCAGTGCTCTCTCAGCAAGTGCTCCGTGACCGATCTCACGACGTCCCGGTCCTCTGGAAGGTTTTGTCTCACCTACAGAGTATGACGGGAAGTTATAGTGATGCATATATCTCTTGGATGTCTCGAACTCATCCAGTCCGTCAAGACGCTGTGCCTCTGTAAGAGGAGCCAGTGTGGTAACAGTACAGATCTGTGTCTGTCCTCTTGTGAACATGGCAGAACCATGAACTCTCGGGATGATATCTGTCTCTGCTGCCAGCGGACGGATCTGTCTGATCTCACGTCCGTCCGGACGTTTGTGATCTTTGAGAATCATCTTACGTACAGTCTTCTTCTGGTACTGGTACACAGCCTCACCAAGAACTGCAAGCCACTCCTCATTATCTGCAAAAGCTTCTTTCAGCTTGTCTGTGATCTCGCTGATGTTATTCTCACGTGTCTGCTTGTCATCGGAGAATACGGCAACCTCCATCTCTTCCGGAGGAACGATCTTCTTGATCTCATCGAACAGTTCCTGCGGAACTGCACAGGATTCGTAGGAATGTTTCTCTTTTCCGCACTCTGCAACGATCTTGTCGATAAATTTGATGATCTCCTGGTTTACTTCATGAGCCTTGTAGATTGCTTCGATCATCTTGTCTTCCGGAATCTCGTTAGCTCCGGCCTCGATCATGATGACTTTCTCTCTTGTGGAAGCTACAGTAAGCTGAAGATCAGAAACTGCCTTCTGAGCAAGTGTCGGGTTGATGATAAACTCGCCGTCGATCATACCAACCTGTGTTGTTGCACAAGGTCCGTCAAACGGAATGTCGGAAATACAGGTTGCGATAGAGGAACCAAGCATAGCCGGGATCTCCGGATTACACTCAGGGTCTACAGACATAACCATGTCTACCAGTGTTACGTCATTTCTGTAATCCTTCGGGAACAGTGGACGCATCGGACGGTCGATAACACGGGAAGTAAGGATTGCATGCTCGCTTGCCTTACCCTCTCTCTTATTGAAACCTCCCGGGATCTTTCCTACTGCGTACATCTTCTCCTCATACTCAACGCTCAGCGGGAAGAAATCGATTCCCTCTCTTGGCTCTTTGGATGCGGTAGCTGTAGCAAGTACTGTGGTATCGCCGTAGTGCATAAGAGCAGCACCGTTTGCCTGTTTGGCAACACGTCCGATATCTACAGTCAGTGTTCTTCCTGCAAGTTCCATGGAATAACTTTTGTACATATTCGTTCTCCTTTTCTGTTAAATAATATTCTTAATCTGACAGGAGCCCGAAACAACTGAAAAGGCCACTTCCTTTGGGATTAAAAAATATCTCGACCGGAAATGGGCTTTTCAGTAGTCTCGGAAATCGCTCCTGCGGTAATTCCATATGTGTGTTTACCCACACATGGTAAAAACGGGGCGGATGGAATCATCCGCCCCTCCCGTAGCAATTATTTTCTTAAACCTAATTTCTCAATCAGTGCACGGTATCTTTCGATGTCTGTTTTCTTAAGGTAAGCAAGAAGGCCACGTCTCTGACCTACCATTTTCAGAAGACCTCTTCTGGAATGATGATCTTTGTGGTGTGTTTTAAGATGCTCTGTGAGCTCCTGGATTCTTGCTGTAAGAACTGCAACCTGAACCTCCGGTGAACCTGTGTCACCCTCTGTTCTTGCATACTCTTTCATGATCGCTGCTTTTTTCTCTTTAGAAATCATTGTTGTTTCCTCCTTGAATTTTTAATTAAACGCCGGGTATTAAGAAGTGGTCGGAGATTCCGGCTTCTGAATACTGGCTTTTTTCACCTCGAACAGTATAGCACACGGTTACTTCCGTGTAAACTGTTTTTTTCGAAAAGTTTTTCTGATTTTTTTATTTCTCAAGGCTCTGGAAATATGCCTTTCCTTTCTCCGCATCCTTAAGAAGCTGCTGTTTCAGCGCCTCTATGGAAGAAAAACGTTTCTCAGGTCTTGAATAGTGAAGAAATTCTACTCTGCAGGGTTCTCCGTACAGATTCTCCTCACAGTCAAAGAGATAAGTCTCCACTCCCAGAAATTTCTCACCTATGGTAGGTTTATATCCTATATTGGTGATTCCGTAAAGGGTTCTGTCCTTAAAATGGGACACAGTATCATAGACACCGTTTGGCGGCATCAGTTTTTCTTTTGCCGGAACGATGTTGGTCGTTGGAAGGAGTACTTTGTGGCCCATTCCTCTGCCATGCTCAATCACTCCGTCCACAAAAAAAGGAAATCCCAGAAGGTTATTGACCTTTTCCATATTGCCACGCTTCAGCTCCTCGCGGATGAAGGTACTGCTGATCTTTCTGCGGCCATCCATTTCTTTTGGAAGGATGTCCACGGAAAAGCCAAGCTTTTTTCCCATTTCCTCCAGTAATTCCGGAGAGCCCTTGCGCTCATATCCGAACCGGAAATCCTCACCTACTGCTACATGCTCTGCCTGAAGATCTCCAACCAGGATCTCTTTTATAAAAGTTTCCGCTTTCATGTGGCGGATCCTGGTATCTAAAGGGCATTCCACCAGAACATCTACGCCTGCCTTTTCAAGGATATGGCAGCGTTCTTCTTTTGTGAAGATCATCTGGCTGCCGATCCCCAGCGAAAAGAGCACAGTCTGCAGACCTTTTTCCTTCTGCTCCAGGATCTTTTCCACCAGCTTCTGGTGCCCTCTGTGTATGCCGTCAAATTTACCTAATGTTACCGCACTCTTGGAAAGGCGCGGGAATTCTCCGTCAATCTTCAAGTATTCCATATCTGCCAGTATTTCTCCTGCAAGTTTTTATACAAAGAACATTCGTACCGGAACGTATTTCTGTTTTTTCTCATCCCAGCCGTATATTCCTGTGAAATTTCCGTTACTTCTATACATCCGGACATTTTTCTCCCGGGTGCCATTCTGCACCAGTTCCTCCGGAATCGGATTTCCGTTATGAAGAAGTCTGTCTCCCTCCGGGGTACAGGTAAGTGCCGGATACATGGAAAGCACTTCCTCTATGGGAACGATTTTTTCTTCTATGGTTCCATCTGCCATAGCTTCCTCAACCTGGGAAAGTGTCATACTTTCTTCCAGTGTAAAGTTTCCGGATCTGGTCCGAAGCAGCTCTTCCATGGCACCGCCACAGCCCAAAGCTTCTCCGATATCATTGCAAAGCGTACGGATATAGGTTCCCTTACTGCAGGTAACGCTTAAGCGCACCAGCGGAAGGCTCATATCCAGTATCCTTATCTCATAAAAAACCACAGGGCGCGGTTTACGCTCTATGGTTTTTCCTTCTCTGGCCAGCTCGTAAAGCTTCTTTCCGTTCACCTTCAATGCAGAGTACATCGGCGGAACCTGCATTTGCTCTCCCACAAAAGATTCTACGGTTTTCCGTACGTCCTCTTCTGTGACAGTGACCGGCTTCTCACAAAGAACCGTTCCGGTCATATCCTGCGTATCTGTGGTAACTCCAAGTCTCAGAACCGTTTCGTAGTTTTTTTCTTTTTCGGTAAGAAGCTCTACCAGACGGGTTCCTCTGCCCAGCGCAACGGGAAGTACTCCCTCTGCCGCCGGATCCAGGGTTCCTGTATGGCCGATCTTTTTCATGTGAAGAATTCCACGCAGCTTTGCAACAACATCATGTGAGGTATAACCTTTTTCCTTACGGATCACAAGTATTCCATCCATGATCAGTTTTTACTCCTCTGCAAGCTGTTTTTCAATCTCGGCAGTAAGATTGTTGATGACATCATACATGGAGCCCTGCATATCGCAGCCCGCTGCACGTACATGTCCGCCGCCGGCAAAAAATACAGCGATCTTACTTACATCTACTTTGCCGTTGGAACGAAGAGATACTTTGAAGTGCTGTGTCTCCATCTCATAGATAAAGATCGCAACCTCCACGCCTGCGGTAAGACGGAGCTGGCTTACGATTCCCTCCAGATCCTTTCCTTCCACACCGTAGAAATCCATCTCTCTTCTTTTCAGATATCCGACTACGCACTTGCCGTTCTGAAGCAGAATACTCTCTGCCAAGACACGACCCATAACCTGATTCTGAATATACGTTTTCTGGTAAAAGGATTCATCAATGATCTTGCTGAAATCGAATCCTGTTTTCATCAGCTCACCGGCGATCCGCATGGTTTCCGGTGTTGTGGAAGAATACTGAAATACGCCGGTATCGTGAGCCATTCCTGTATAGAGCGGAACTGCAATAGAACGATTGATCTTATCTGCATCCAGAAGTCCGTAAAGAACCTCACAGGCAGATCCGATGTCGCCTTTTACATGGTTGACATCTGCAAATCCGCTGTTGCTCACATGATGATCAATGCAGGCAGTTTTCTTTGCTGTGTCAAAATATTTTCTGGCAACTGCAAGCCGGTCCAGCGCACTGACATCACAAGTGATAAAAAGGTCGTACACCTTCTCATCCTCTGCTTCTGTCTTAACCTCATCCATTCTGTCAATGTAATCAAATACAGGCTTCGGATCTTCCAGGTAAACATCTGCCTCAATATCCGGAAAATACTTCCGGATATAAAGGTACAGACCCATACAGGAACCGATGCAGTCGCCATCCGGACGGATATGTCCGCCGATGCCTACGGTTTTTACATTTTCCAGTATTTCTGAAATGTTTTTCATTTTTTCCACCTATTCCTCTGTTTCCATCCCACTCATTACGTCATTGATCTTCTTTGACATATTTACGCCATATTCAATAGACTCATCCAGAACAAAACGGATCTCCGGTGTATTTCGGAGATTCAGTCTTCTGGCCAGCTCTCTCCTGATATAGCCCTCTGCGTTCTTCAGTCCGCGAATCGTGGAATCTTTTGCCTGTTTCTCACCCAGCACACTGATGTAAGCCTTACAGGTTTTAAGATCCGGTGCAACCTCCACAGCTGTCACAGAAGTCATCGGATGAATTCTGGGATCCTTGATCTCTCCGTGTATGATGGTGCTGAGTTCTTTCAGAACTGCACCATTCACACGTGTATTTTTAATGCTGTTTTTTCTCATTTCAAGTCACTCCTATCTTGGTACCTCTACCATGATATATGCTTCGACTTTATCCTCTTCCTTGATATCATTAAAGTCATTGAATACAAGACCACACTCATATCCTGCACGTACTTCCTTGACATCATCTTTAAATCTCTTAAGGGATGCAAGCTCGCCCTCGTAGATCTGCTCCTCGCCTCTTGTGATACGAACCTTGCAGTTACGCTGGAATGTACCATCTAGCACATAGCTTCCTGCGATAGTTCCCACACCAGATGCCTTGAAAAGCTGACGAACCTCTGCATGACCGATAACCTTCTCCTCGAATACAGGATCCAGCATACCCTTCATGGCAGCTTCCACATCCTCGATTGCCTGATAGATGACTTTGTAAAGACGAAGGTCTACGCCCTCCTGCTCCGCAAGCTGTTTCGCTGTGGAATCCGGACGTACATTAAATCCGATGATGATCGCATTGGATGTTGCAGCGAGGCTGACATCAGACTCATTGATGGCACCTACACCACCATGGATAACCTTAACCACAACTTCCTCATTGGAAAGCTTGGTAAGACTCTGCTTAACCGCCTCAACAGAACCCTGTACATCAGCTTTGACGATGATCGGGAGCTCTTTCAGATCGCTTGCCTGAATCTGGTCAAACAGATTATCAAGAGAAAGCTTGCCTTTTGTCTCCTCAAGAAGACGGCTCTTGTTCTCTGTAACGAATGCGCCTGCAAAGTTCTTGGCTTCCTTATCGCTTTCGAAGGACATCAGGATCTCACCTGCATTCGGAACATCGCCAAGACCAAGGATCTCAACCGGTGTGGACGGACCAGCCTCTTTTACGCGGCGTCCCTTATCATCCATCATTGCACGTACTTTACCGTTGCATGCACCGGCTGCAATGAAATCACCTACATGAAGTGTTCCCTTCTGAACAAGGATTGTAGCAACCGGTCCTTTACCTTTGTCAAGCTGTGCCTCAATAACAAGACCTCTTGCCTCACGGTTCGGATTTGCTTTCAGCTCGGAAACCTCTGCTGTAAGAAGGATCATCTCAAGAAGGTTCTCGATTCCTTCACCTGTATGTGCAGATACCGGAACAAAGATAGTGCTTCCGCCCCAGTCCTCCGGAATCAGCTCATACTCGGAAAGTTCCTGTTTTACACGTTCTACATTTGCGCTTGGCTTATCGATCTTGTTGATGGCAACGATAATCTCAACACCAGCTGCTTTTGCATGACTGATCGCCTCTACAGTCTGTGGCATAACACCGTCGTCTGCTGCAACAACAAGTACTGCGATATCTGTAGCATTGGCACCACGCATACGCATAGCTGTGAATGCCTCATGTCCCGGTGTATCCAGGAATGTGATCTTCTGACCTTTGACATTTACCACATAAGCACCGATGTGCTGTGTGATTCCGCCGGCCTCTCCTCTTGTTACGTTTGTATTACGGATCGCATCCAGGAGGGATGTTTTACCATGATCGACATGACCCATAACGCAGACTACCGGAGGTCTTGGAACCATATCGTCCTCATCCTCTTCGTCCTCTTTCAGAAGCTCTGCGATCACATCAACCTTCTCTTCCTTCTCAGCGATGATATCAAAGCCAAGTGCGATCTCCTCTGCTTTATCGAAGTCGATCTCCTGGTTTACTGTTACCATGACGCCTTCCATGAAAAGCTTCTTCACGATCACGGATGGCTGCATCTTCATTGCATCTGCAAGCTCACGGATGGTAAGCTTCTCCGGAATTGTGATCTCCTTGATCTCTGGTTTCTTCTCTTCCTGCTTCGGCTGTGGATTCGGTTTCTGAAGAGCCTTCGGGATTCTGGAATTCGGTCTGCGTCCGCCCTGATTTGGTCTGCGTCCGCCCTGATTTCCTTTATCGAAATCTTTTTTCTTATTCTTATTCTCTCTGTCACGCTCGCGCTTGCTGTCCTTGGAAGTCTTGGTCAGCTCCGGTGTGAATACGGAATCAGAAGAACTGCTTCTTTTCTGTCCCAGACGCTGTCCGCCCTGACCTCCGCGGTTCTGTCCTCCGAAACGGTTATCTCCGCCTCTTCCGCCTTCAGAGCGTCCGCCCTGGCCTCCCTGACCACGGTTTGCTCCGCCGCCGAAACGGTTTCCGTCTCTTCTTCCTTCAAAGCTTCCGCCCTGACCTCCCTGGCCACGGTTTGCTCCGCCACCGAAACGATTTCCGCCACGGTTGTCATTCTGACGCGGGCCTCTGTTTCCTTCGCCCTGTCTTGCCGGACGTCCCTCGCCATTCTGGGAACGGTTTCCGAAACGGTTTCCACCGTCTCTTCTTCCCTCGAAGCTTCTTCCGTCACGGTTTCCGTCTCTTCTTCCTTCCGGACGGCTTCCCTGTGTTCTTGTGCCCTGTGTACGGTTTGCTCCGCCCTGAGCGTTTCTCTGCTCACCGGACTCACCGTTCCTTGTGTTCTGACCTGCGCTTCTCTGACCGCCGTTCTGGGAACGTGCCGGACCTTTTTTCTCGCCTGCTGCCGGTTTTCTTCTTCCTTTACCGCCATCGCTTGCGTTCTGTGCGTGGAATACACGAATGATATTTTTTTTCTTTTTCGGTGCCTCAGACTTGTTACCCTCTGCATTCACCGTTGTTGTCTTTTCTTCTGTTTTTGGAGTATCCAATTGTCTATTTTGCTCCTTTCCCGATCTAACTGATTTATCTTTTAACATTACTATAAGTCAAACCTCCTTACAGACCTCAAAGCCTTTGGGTTATCTGCCGGATTCCTTCTCCAGCGCTTTGATGATCGCCTTTGCAAAATTTTCGTCCTGCACGGCAAGGCTGGCACGGAATTCTTTTCCCATAGCTCTGCCCAGGCTCTCTTTGTCTGAAAGGAAATATAACGGAACCTCGTAATAAGTGCACATATTCCGAAATTTCTTTTTTGTATTTTCGGAGGCATCATCTGCCACCAGTGCAAGGAAGCCTTTTCCTGTTTTTACGGATTTCTCCGTAGAAAATTCTCCGCTTACGGTTTTTCCTGCTTTTGTTGCAAGTCCGATGAGTGATAAAACCTTATTGTTTTCCAATTGACTCAAACTCCTTTTTAAGGCTCTGATACACTTCATCCGGAACTGCCATTTTCAAGGAACGCTCCAGGCCGTGATTCTTCATGGCTTTTTCCAGGCATTCCTCTGAGAAACAAAGGTATGCGCCGCGTCCGTTCTTCTTGCCTGTAGCGTCCAGGATGATATCATTTTCTGCTGTTTTCAGAACTCGTATCATTTCCTTTTTGCTTTTCATTTCCCTGCAGCCGGTGCACTGACGCATGGGAATCTTATTTCTCGTTTTCATTATTCCTCGGCATCTCCATCTGCTGTCTCTTCAGCTTCTGTTTCTGTCTCTTCGAAAGTTTCCGCAGAGTCTTCTGTCTCCTCGGAAACAGTCTCCTCTGTTACTTCTTCGGAAGCGTTCTCAGCTTCTTCGTGTTCCTCATCATAATCGTAGAAATCACCGGACTCTCTTGCCTGTGTCTCGCTCTTGATGTCAATCTTAAATCCTGTCAGTCTCGCAGCAAGACGTGCATTCTGTCCTTCCTTACCGATTGCAAGGGAGAGCTGATAATCCGGAACAACTACCAGTGCAGTCTTCTCATCCGGATCTGCCATAACTGCGATGACTTTGGCCGGGCTTAAAGCATTTTCAATGAGGATCGCAGGATTCTCATCCCAGTTGATGATATCGATCTTCTCACCGTGAAGCTCATTGACTACGGCACCGACACGTGCACCGTTCATACCAACACATGCTCCAACTGCATCTACATCCGGATCGTTGCTCCATACTGCGATCTTGGTGCGGGAACCTGCCTCACGGGCAATGCTCTTGATCTCAACAGTACCATCTCTTACCTCGGCAACCTCAGACTCGAACAGTCTCTTTACAAGGCCCGGATGTGTTCTGGAAACCAGGATACGCGGTCCCTTCGGTGTATCTTTAACCTCAAGGATATAAACCTTGACTCTCTCTGTCGGCTGGAAAGTCTCGCCTTTTACCTGCTCGTTCTCTGTGAGAACTGCATCTGCCTTACCAAGATTGATGCTGACATTTTTGCCCATTACTCGCTGAACGATGCCGGTTACGACTTCTTTTTCGATTCCGTAGTACTGATCATAGAGAACTTTTCTCTCTTCCTCACGGATCTTCTGAAGGATTACGTTCTTTGCATTCTGAGTTGCGATACGTCCGAATTCCTTGGACTGGATCTCAACCTTCATAATATCACCGATCTCTGCATTGGTGTTTGTTTTCTGTGCATCCACCAGAGAAATCTCCAGCGCCGGATCCTCTACATGCTCTACTACAGTTCTGTCTGCATAAACACTGAAATCACATGTCTCCGGATCGATCATAACGTGAACGTTATCTGCCTTTCCGAAATGGTTCTTACATGCCTGGATCAGTGACTGCTCAATTGCCTCCAGCAGTGTATCCTTACTGATGTTCTTCTCTTTCTCAAGAACGTCCAGCGCTTCTCTTAAATCTCTGCTCATTTTCCTTTTTTTCCTCCTGAATTTTTACAGATTCGATCTTTTCACTGACTAAAATTCGATTGCAAGACGAATCAGGGCGATATCTTTTTTCTCAAAGGTGCGTTCTGTGCCGTCTTCATCAATTGTCACACTGTTACTATCATATGCTTTTAAAATACCGCAGAATTCTTTCTGCTTCTCGATCGGCCGGTAGGTACGGATCTCCACCAGCTTGCCAAGGCTTCTCTTAAAATCTTTCTCTTTCTTAAGAGGTCTGTCAAGTCCCGGAGAACTGATCTCCATAATATAGCTATCCTCGATGAAATCCTGCTCATCCAGTATGTCACTGAAGGCACGGCTTACATCCTCACAGTCATTTACTGTGATTCCGCCCGGCTTGTCAATATAACCGCGGAGGTACCAGCATCCTGCTTCCTTGACATATTCCACATCTACCAGTTCAAAGCCCTTGGACTCTACGATCGGTGTAAGGATCGCCTCTGCTTTCTGTTCATATTCTTCCCGTCTGCTCATGCTTCCCACCTGCCTTTCTTTTTTTATGCTGTTGCTGTATTTCTGAACAAATTCCTTCTCAGCAAATAGGAGCGGGCTCTCGCCCACTCCTATGCCAACAAGTTCTTAGTTTCGTTCATTGTAACACCAATATTTGTTAATTGCAAGTGTTAATTGTGATTTATAGTAAAGTGGCTTCTCTGGCGAGCATGCCTGCTCTCGCATCTCTTGATAACCATTTCTGGTGTATGGCGACACGAATTTTCCACCTCAGAGAAGTGACTTTTGAATTTTTACAGGATTTCTCCCGCCTTATAACATGCTGCTATATAATCTCTCGGCTGATAATAAAAGTCCGTATTATAGTCCGAAATATGTGCATCAATCCAGGAATGATAAATATCCCATATTCCTTTTTCGATCTCCGCATCATCATATATGTCTTCTATTAATCGCTCATATACTTCTCCAATATCCCAGTAATCCGGAACTGTATATCTGCACATGGATACATTGTCAAATTCTCCTTCCGGAATATTACATTGCTCCGTAAACTCCGTTGCAACTTTTTGTATTGGCTCACAGTGAAATACATCTGCATAATCGTATATTCTCTTTATGTTTTCCCTGCCAAGATAATCTGTGATTTCCCGCCGATGTTGTTTTCTGGTTCGTCCTATATACTCAATCAGACTGCAGGTAAAAAATAAACTGTTATTATTTTTTTTCGCCATATACGACCTCGCTTCCTGCAAATTTCAAAGTATCCAGTGCCGAGATTGTATGAAAACTGATCTGATGTGTAGGGTACTTGAATTTTACCAGTTCCCAGAAAGCAGCTCTTGAGATCTTACCATCCAGATAGTTTTGCAGATAATTGTAGATTGTATCATCTGCCATCGGTCCCTCCACAATATCATACTGATGTGCTTGTCCACTTCGACAGGAAATAATAAAATCCAGCCATTCTTCTGTCATTTTCTCAAATTTAAGAATTTTTAATTCTGTATTTTCTGTATACTCGTACTTATTGATGTATCCCTTTTCTCCGTACCTTGTTGCCCACCGTTCTGCCTGTTTTTCGATATTCGTACAATAGAAGCCAAAATAGAAATCTTTGTTAAATCGGGCTTTTCTGATTTCCGGATACTCTACTATATCTTTACTTCCATGATATAAAACCATATGCACTCCTTTTCAGATTGGACTTAACACAATAATCTCCTGGACTATTATAGCAAATGTATATCAGAAACCGCAATATATTTTATTCTCACAAGATCATCTAAGATCATCTGTATCACGACACCCTCCCATTCTCCATCTCATACACCACATCCGCCACATTCATGGTAGAACACTAACACCACTGTACGGTTAGCATTATTCTCTTTCAGAGACTTCAAAATGATACCTTCATTCAGGGAATCCAGGTTGGAGGTTGGCTCGTCCAGAAGAAGAAGCGGGCTGTCGTGGAGGAAGGCTCTTGCGATACCGATTCTCTGTTTTTCGCCACCGGAGAGGGTGTCTCCCAGTTCTCCCACTTCCGTGTCGTATCCTTTGGAAAGGGTCACGATGAATTCATGAATGGAAGCTTTTTTTGCGGCCTCCATGATCTCTTCACGGGTTGCGCCTGGTTTTGCAATGGCAATATTATTGGCTATGGAATCATGGAACAGGTGAGTCTCCTGGGTCACATAACTTTCCATGTCGCGAAGCCTGCGTGTGGGGATTTCTTTTACATTACTGCCGTCTACAGAAACGTTGCCTGCATTTACATCCCAGAAACGCATCAGCAGCTTTAAGAGTGTGGATTTTCCGGAACCACTGGCTCCGTGGATACCGGTGATCTTTCCCGGTTCTAATCTCAGAGAATAATTATCCAATATAGTCTCATTTTCATATGCAAAAGTCACATGAGACGCCTCCGCACCGGAGAATCCGTATCCCGCAGCTTCTTTTTTCCGGCTGTCTGTAGCACCCCCATATACGCGACCATTACACTCCCACGGAATTTCCTCCACAAGAGGTTTCTCCTCCAGAAGTGAAAGCACCCTCTCACCGCTTGCCAAAGTCTGATTCAGGTTATTGGAAAGGCTGGACAACGCCACCACCGGACCAAAAGATCCCATCATGGCAAGAATCCTCTTCACCGGTACTCCTGCAAGCCAGCTGTTTTCCATAAAAGCGCCTGGAATATTCATCCCATTTCCGATCATTCTGTCTGCAATTCCCCGAATGACCACTTGACCAGCCAGGATTGTAAGAAAATCGCGCACAGATATCTCAGCGTTCCCAGAAGGATCGCTGCCAGCATAATATGCAGAAGGGGTTTTACCAGCCCAATCAGGCTGCACATGATCGCCAAAGAACTTCTCCGTTTTAAGGAAGCTGTATCCGAAACTCCTTTATTTTTCTGCTCCTCACGCATGGCACTCACCCTCTTTCCCATAATTTTCCAGCATGATCTGGCTTTCATAAAGATAACTGTAATCTCCACACAGCTTCATCAGTTCTTCGTGTGTTCCCCGTTCCGTTATCTCTCCGTTTTTCAGAAAACAGATCTGATCAGACTCCACCACATTGGCAAGTCTGTGGGAGATCAGAATCACCGTTTTCGTTCTTGCCATCTCGTGGATCACCTTCATGATCAGCTCTTCACTTTCCACATCAATGTTGGAAGTCGCTTCATCCATGATATAAACCGGTGCGTCTTTCAGAAGTGCCCGGGCGATCACCAGTCTCTGGCACTGTCCACCGGAAAGATTTCCCGCTTTTTCAAGAAGAACTGTATCCAGTCCGTTCTGTGCTTCCAAAAACCCCAGCAGATTAACCTTTTCAAGAACTTCCCGCATTTCCTTTTCTGTTGCGAACGGTTTTGCCATCTGAAGATTCTCACGAACGTCCCCGAGGGCAACTCCTCCAATACGGATATCGCCGGAAAACTCCCGGTTCTTTCCGGAAAGGATTCCCGCAATGGTACTCTTACCACAGCCGGACTCTCCCACCAGGGAAACAAAGCTTCCCTCAGAAATCTGAAGATCAATCCCTCCAAGGATCTCACGGTCCTTCTCATAGGAAAAATGCACATCCTGAAAAGAAATATCCAGACCGCCATCCGGCAGAACTTTTTCCCCGGCAGGGGGCTCCGGAAGATCCAGGATCCGGAAAATCTTGTCACTGGCAGCCATACCGTTCATGGCAATATGAAAAAACGATCCCATCAATCGCAGCGGCAGAAAAAATTCACTGGCCAGAAGCACAATGCACAGTGTCCCGGAAAGAGAAAGACTTCCATGGAGAAATTCCGTTACCGCCACTGCCATTCCTATTGCCGCACCGCCATAAGCCACAATATCCATCACACTGGTGGAATTCAGCTGCATGGTCAGCACCTTCATGGTGATCTGGCGGAAACGCTGGGATTCCGCATCCATCTCATCTGCCTTCTGCTGGTCTGCCTGATAGATTTTCAATGTGGTCAGTCCTTGAAGATTTTCCAGAAAAGCATCTCCAAGACCTGTATAAATTCTTTTACATCCAGAACATCAGAAGTGCAGTGCTTTCCGGCATATGGGCTTTTCCCACACTGCAGGTAACGGTGATGGGGATCATTCCCTTGACATTTCCCAGTCGGGACTTCAGGAAACGGCAGGCGCTTAAGGGAATCCGCGCCTTTCCGTCCCGGATGACTGCTTCATGAAGCTGTCCCTGCTCTTCATATTTCAGGGAGGAAAGTCTTCCTGTCATATCCGCACCATCAATTCTGGAATGTGCGTGCATCTCTTTTATGACAAGCTCCAGCCAGCTTCCCCGGTTATTGTTCCGGATCCAGGCCAGATGCTCAAAACCATTGTTGGCCATGGACAGTCTGGTTCCTTTTGCTGTTCTCAGCTGGTACAGGGCGATTCCCACCTCGAAACGGCCTTTGTCCAGTACGTTTTCCAGGTAATAGGGGGTTCCTTCTTCCACTGTTTTCTGGTTTCTGGGCTCATTTACCTGTCCGGAATTCCGGGTCATGGTCATAAGAAGGCTGTAGTCTACATTTTCTACAAGCTGTCTTGTTTTTTCCGGGATCTCTGTTTCCGGGATTCCCACTCTCTCCAGATACAGACCAACCTCCCTTAAGATCCGCTGATAGGTTTTCAGCGCCTGGGTTCCTTTTTCTGTAAATTCGTAAGCTTCTGTCAGATAACCTGCGCCGATACATTCCTTGAAGAAACGGCTCACCGGGCCATGGCTGACTCCGCAGGTGTCTGCGATCAGTGCCACACTGCCTCTTTTTTTGCCGATTCTGGCAAGTTCTGAGAGATAGCGGATCTGCAGCATGGATGGATGCATCAGTTCTTCCGTGTTTTTCTTTTCCATTGATTCCTCCTACCAGATATGTACGTCCAGCTCCCGGCTGTTCCACTCCACCGGTTTCTCTCCTTCTCTTAAAAAAGCCACCAGCGCGGTTCCTTCTACTACAGGATCCTGATGCCGGATAAAATATTCAAAAATACCGGTAGGGATCCTGGGATTTCCGTTTTTTTCCCCGGCGCGGACCCAGCCAGTCTCCGGATCCATATACCAGAGGATCAGCTTTTTTTCCTCCGGTGATTCCGGTATCAGTTCAAAAAAACTGGAGTCCTTTTCTACCTGAAGGCGAATCTGTTCTTTATAATTCTTAAATTCACCGGCCAGTCTTCTGGGGCAGGTTTTTTCCATGTAGTAAATTCCCATCAGAAAGTAATATTCCCCCGGCTCAAAGCGGTATCTGAGGTCTGTGTTTCGAAAAACACGCTCAAAGGTACTTCCGTAATTTACAAAATTACAGATCTGCTGCACCGTCTCCTCACTTGCCACATGCTCCATACGGCAGGCATCTTCCTCTGCTGTCCGGCTGCCTACTCCTACATACTCCAGAAACTGGGTAAAGGTTTCGTGGCGGTGGCGGCATTCCTCACCCCGGATCCGTCCCAGTTCTGTGAGGCAGACGCAGGTGTTTTTTTCTTCGGTTCTTACATAGCCCTGGGCAGTGAGCTGTTTCAGGCAGGCCAGTACCTCCCGTCTGGTCATCTCCATCCGCCCACAGATCTCCGGGATGGTGACCTGGGCGTTTTTTTTCGCAAGGGAGCAAAGCTCCTCCAGCATATCCTCCTCCATTTCCCTTCTGGAAGAAGGCATGCTGCGTCCCAGCTCCTCTGTGGATTCATATGTTGTTTTCATCATTTCTTTATCTGAACCTGATCAATATTTGCGGCTGTGTTAGTTCAGTCTAATTCATTATAGGAGATGGGGAGGTTTTCTGTCAAGAGGGCAAAAAAATCCCCACCGGTCGGGGTTGGGGTACCTGGTCGGTGGGGCAAAATATACTCTATATTTTTTTATTTACATCCAGTCGCTCTCCGCTTCTGCCAGCTTCTCCCTCAATGTTTTCTCAAGAGCCACAAAAGCCGAAATGAAGCTGTCACGGATGAGAAGGATCATCTCATCCACTTCCTGCTTATTATATATATGGACGGATGTATTGTGTTTTTTCAGCACGATAAGACGATTAGAAAAATTATCAAGCTGTTTCATAAGTCATCACTCCATATAAGCAAAACGCACACGGATGCTTTCTTCGCGTCTTTTATACCCTCGGCTTCACGCCCTTCGTATCTCTCTTCGCCAGCTTAACTTTATTCAGTACATACGGCTTGTCATGATACTCAATGGCATATTCCTGGCGGCTCTCAAGGAGATATGCGTGGTGGATACGGTCTCCGCTGGTAAGCTTCATACCGCGGACACCTATGGCGTTTTTCTTGGTGACAGAGATCTCGGTTTTCATGATACGGAGGAAGTATCCCTTCTCGGACTGGAATACCACCTGATCCATCTCATCTGCTGCGCCCACAAATACAAGGCGGTCATCCTCCGCAAGCTTGGTGGAAACAACGGTACGCTTGGAAGCACGGAATTCTTCTCCCTTTACCAGCTTGCACATGCCGGTCTCTGTAACAAAAAGCACTGTGGAAGCTGCTACCTGGCTTAACGGAGCCACATAAAGGATCTGTTCGGAAGTACTGTCATAATTTCCCAGATTGTCAGCAGGCACACCTTTGTCACGGAAACGAACCAGCGGAATATCCTCGGCTTTTACCGTATGAAGCTTGCCGGTATCTGTGAAAATACAGATCTTATCTGTGTTCATACAGGTAAATACATAACGGCTCTCTGCATGGGCAGCTTCCTTATTCCGTTCATAAGCATTCTTGTCAACGAGACGCATGTATCCGAAACGATCCATCAGGAAGGCAACTTCTGTCTCTTCCATCTTCTTCTCCTCGTAAACCGCTTCCTCTGCATTCTCAATGGAAGTCTTACGCTTGCTGCCATATTCCTTCTTGATCTGATCCAGTTCTTTCATGATCACGGCTGCCATGGAATCATAGTTGTTCAGGATATCCTCATAAAGAGCAATATTCTTCATGGTCTCCTCATGCTCTTTCATCAGCGCATCGATCTCCAGTCCGATCAGCTTGTAAAGACGCATATCCAGGATCGCTGTAGCCTGTTTCTCTGTAAATTTCAGTGCTTTTGCAGCTTTTTCAGAGGTCTTGGTCTTAAAGTGGATTCCTTCGGTCACGCCTTCTGTAAGGCATTTCTTTACCTGGTCACGGCTCTTGCTTCCACGAAGGATTTCAATAATCAGGTCGATCACATCGCAGGCTTTGATCAGACCTTCCTGAATCTCCCTCTTCTCCTGCTCCTTGGCAAGAAGTGTATTATATTTTCTGGAGTTTACTTCAAAAACAAAATCCACATGATGGGCAATGATCTGTTTCAGTCCCAGAGTCTCCGGTCTTCCGTCTGCTACCGCAAGCATGTTCACACCGAAAGTATCCTCCAGTCTGGTCTTCTTATACAGCATATTGGTAAGGTTCTCCACATCCGCATCACGCTTCAGTTCCAGAACAATACGGATTCCTTCCTTGGAAGACTGGTTGGAGATATCCACGATATCCGTAGTCTTCTTGGTCTCCACAAGCGTTGCCACATCATTTAAAAATTTACCGATATTGGCACCAATCATAGTGTATGGGATCTCTGTGATCACCAGCTGCTGACGGCCGCCTTTCAGCTTCTCCACTTCCACACGGCCGCGGATACGGAGTTTGCCTGTTCCTGTTTCGTAAATCTTCACAAGGTCGTCCTTGTTGACCACAATACCACCGGTAGGGAAATCCGGTCCTTTCAGATAACGCATCAGCCCTTTTGTGCTGATATCATTATTCTTCATGTATGCCTTCACTGCGTCCACCACTTCGCCCAGGTTATGCGGCGGGATGCTGGTAGCCATACCAACGGCGATTCCGTCTGCTCCGTTTACAAGAAGGTTTGGAATACGCACCGGAAGTACTACCGGCTCCTTCTCTGTTTCATCAAAGTTCGGCATAAAGTCCACAACGTTCTTATCAAGATCTTCCAGAAAAACCTCCTGGGTCAGCTTCTCCAGGCGGGCCTCTGTGTATCGCATGGCTGCAGCTCCGTCGCCTTCAATAGAACCAAAATTTCCATGTCCGTCCACCAGTGTACGACCCTTTTTAAATTCCTGCGCCATGACTACAAGCGCATCATAAATGGAGCTATCACCGTGGGGATGATATTTACCCATGGTATCTCCTACAATACGGGCACATTTACGGTACGGGCGGTCGTAGCGGATGCCCAGCTCATACATATCATAAAGGGTACGGCGCTGTACCGGTTTCAGTCCGTCCCGTACATCCGGCAGTGCTCTGGAAATGATAACGCTCATGGCGTAGTCTATATAAGATTTCTGCATGATCTCCGCATAATCGGTGCGGATGATATTATCCTGTTTCGTATTCATCGTTCAATTCTCCCAATCTAATTCCGTGTTACTGTTCACTTCGTGACCAGCAACAATTCCGGCCAGTTATCAAATATCCAGCTCTGCATCTGTTGCATGCTCATAGATAAAGGCCTTACGTGGCGGAACATCACTTCCCATCAAGATCTCTGTCACATCAGAAGCCATACGTGCGTCCTCGATCTCCACACGTTTCATCATTCTGGTCTCCGGATTCAGTGTGGTCTCCCAGAGCTGCTCGGCGTCCATCTCTCCAAGACCTTTGTATCTCTGGAGGGTAAAGCTTCCCGGTTTATGGCTCTTGCGGTATTTCTCCAGTGCCTTGTCATCGTAGAGATATTCTTCCTGGCCTTTCTTCGGCATTACTTTATAAAGTGGCGGCATGGCAATGTACACATGTCCCTCATAGATCAGTTCCGGCATAAAACGGTAGAACAGTGTCAGAAGCAGTGTGGAAATATGTGCACCATCCACATCCGCATCGGCCATGATCACGATCTTGTCGTAACGAAGCTTGGTGATGTCAAAATCGTTTCCGTAACCTTCGGAAAAGCCGCAGCCAAAAGCATTGATCATGGTCTTGATCTCTGCATTGGCAAGAACCTTGTCAATGGTAGCCTTCTCAACGTTCAGGATCTTACCACGGATTGGAAGGATTGCCTGGTAATTACGGTTTCTGGCTGTCTTGGCGGAACCACCGGCGGAATCTCCCTCTACGATAAAGATCTCACAGAGAGACGGATCCTTCTTCTCACAGTTGGCAAGCTTGCCATTAGAATCAAAAGAATACTTCTGCTTCGTTAAAAGGTTGGTCTTGGCACGCTCCTCTGTCTTACGGATCTTGGCCGCTTTTTCCGCACAGGAAAGTACAGTCTTCAGTGTTTCCAGATTTCGGTCAAAGAACAGTACAAGCTGTTCTCCCACCACCTTACCGGTGACACGTGACGCGTCCTGGTTATCCAGCTTGGTCTTGGTCTGTCCCTCAAAACGGGGAGCTGGATGCTTGATAGATACTACGGCTGTCATACCGTTTCGGATATCTGCTCCTGTAAAATTCGGGTCTTTATCCTTCAGAACACCGATCTCACGTGCATAGGTGTTCATAACTGTAGTAAAGGTAGTCTTAAATCCGGTCAGATGGGTACCGCCCTCTGCGTTGTAGATGTTATTGCAGAAGCCGAGGACATTCTCACGGAACTCATTGGTAAACTGAAAAGCCACCTCCACCTGAATTCCGTCTGCCTCGCCTTTAAAGTAAACCGGCTCATGAAGTGGCTGTGCGTTCTTGTTCAGATCACGGATAAAACCTATGATCCCCTCCGGCTCGTGATACTCGATATCCTCAATCTCCTCGCCTCTTCTGTCCTCAAAATGGATTGTAAGCTCCGGATTCAGATAAGCAGTCTCATGAAGACGGCTCTTCACATCTGCTGCCCCGAAACGTGTCTTCTCAAAAATCTCCGGATCCGGAAGGAAATTAATGCAGGTACCGGTTCCTTTCGCTTTCCCAAGCTTCGGAAGAAGTCCTGCCTCCAGTTCAATAGTCGGGATTCCTCTCTCATAATGGTCATGATGTACATAGCCGTCACGGCTGATCTTAATATCCAGATATGTAGACAGGGCATTTACAACGGAGGATCCCACACCGTGAAGACCGCCACTTGTTTTATATGCAGAATTGTCAAATTTACCTCCTGCATGCAGGGTGGTAAAAACAAGTCTTTCTGCGGATACACCCTTGGCATGCATGTCAACCGGGATTCCTCGTCCGTTATCTTCTACTGTACAGGAACCGTCCTTCTCCAGAACTACGTGGATCCGGCTGCAGTATCCTGCAAGATGCTCGTCCACTGCATTATCCACAATCTCATATATCAGATGGTTCAGTCCCTTTCTGGATACGCTTCCGATATACATACCGGGGCGTTTACGTACGGCCTCAAGGCCTTCCAGGACAGAGATACTGCCCGCATCATAAGTGTCTTTTTTTGCCATTCCAGTGATTCCTTTCTCTCTATTTCTCGAACATTTGTTTGCATTATATCAGAAATTATAAATTTTTTCAATAGCCATAGCTTATCTATTCTACCAAAGCTCTCCGGAAACTTCAAGCGGTTTATGTCGCCCAACTCCCGGTTAAAACCGTACATATTCGACAGAAAAGGCGGAAAATATGTCTCTCATCGAAAGCACATTCTCCGCCTTTTTACTCATTCGACTGTTCAGGAAATTTTTTCCAGCAGGTCCTTCTCATTTAAAGGCCTTGAGAAATAATATCCCTGTATCATATCCACGCCCCATTTTTCCAGGAGCTTTACTTCTTTCTCCGTTTCAGCACCTTCTGCGATAACCTTATATCCCATGTGCTGCATGATCATGACAATACTGTGATAGAATAATGCTGCCTGTTTGTCACTGCTGATTCCGCCCAGAAGAGACCGGTCCATTTTTACCGCAGAAAACGGAATTCGCAGAACTGCATTCAGATTGGCATAGCCGGATCCGAAATCATCCAGGCACATACGTATTCCTACTTTTGCAAAATCATCGATCGCCGTACAAAAACTTTCGCTGTATTCTGTAGCCACGCTCTCTGTGATCTCAAACTGGAAATATTCCGGATTCAGACCATATTCCTGTATGATCCCGATCAGCACATGACTGTATCCCGTTTTCATAAGTTCTGACGGAGAAAGATTGAATTTCACATTCCAGATCTTCTCCATAAGATATTCATGCTCTTTGATAAAACGGCAGACTCTCCGAAGCTGAAGGTTTCCCACATCCGAGATCAGCCCCTGCTTCTCCGCGATTCCGATAAAAACATCCGGCGGGATCATACCCAGCGTGGGATGCTTCAGACGGCTCAGCGCCTCCAACGTGATAAAGCTTTTGTTTTTAATGGAATAGACTGGCTGGTAATAAACCTCAAACAGATCCTCTTCTACTGCTTTTCGAAGAAACTGCTCTACTTCCTGTTCATAGCGGAAGCCTTCCAGAATCTTATTATCGGACTGTATCACTACGGTTTCCTCTGCATTTTGTGACAGCGAAACCATATATTCGATATAAGCCAGGATCGCATCTTCTTTTTCCAGCTTTTCTGCATTCATGATCCCGCAGATCGCCGCGTGAAAAGATACGCTTTCTTTTTCGATAAGAAATGTTTTTTTCAGAAATTCTTCTACTCCGTCTCTGGCTTTTTCATACCCGGACAGAGAATCCAGCACCGCCACAAAACAGTTGCCTGTAATACGGAACACCTGCACAGAATTTGTGATTTCCTGAAATCCTTTTGCCACTTGTATCAGAAGCTGATCTCCCACGCTTGTGCCGTAGATACGGTTGATCTGTTTCATATTATAAGCATCAACTGCCAGAAGATGAAAGCTTTCTTTCCGATAGATTTTTTCTTCGATCCATTTGTCAAAATACTGCTTGTCAAAAAGCCCTGTCATACTGTCCGTATAATCTCCGGGATTATTCAGTGTAAGATAAATAAGCCATAATCCTGCGGCCACGCCAAAGCCTGTAAGCAGCACTCGCCCGGTAAATACCTGAATTGCCAGACAGCAAGCTTCTATACCAAGAAATCTCCAGATCGTACGACGGATCTCTATTTCCGTCGTCTTGCCATAGCGTGCTGTAAAATATGAAATGATTCCTCCAAGCAGAACTATATACACATACAACAAGTCATGGTAACTGCCTCGCACCAGCTGCCCATCTTCGGTAAAATAGAACAGCCACCTGCCCTTTACATTCAAAACCACAGCCAGAGACATTCCTGCCGGCAAAATGATCCAGGCTGTTTTCAGCCATTTATATTTTTCCTTCTGTATTCCCGTGATGATACGCACATAGCAGAAAAATGCATATGGAAGCAATGCAACGCTGAGATAGTACAGTATAAATATCCCTGATGCCATTTTTATATTTGTACCGCATCCTTTTTCTGCAACAGTTCCGCAGATCATATCCAGAAAGATATAAGTACCTCCCAGAACCAGAAAGCTCACAAAGACTCTGTTTTCTGCATTTGTCAGTCTTTTATGGGAAAAATAATGAATCGCTATCAATGCTATCAGAACAAGAGCTGTAATCTGAAAATAGTTAATATACCCCATTCTCCTGCTCCTCCTTCTTCTTTTTGTTCTCGTAAAGCTTCTGATCTGCCTCGTATTTCCATTCCCCGATGGTTTTCCATGTACCATCCGGATTACGAAGATTGCAGCTTCCCCAGGACAGAGAAATACGGAAACGGGTTCCTCTGCTATTTCCTGCTATTTCTTTTGTCAGCTTTTCCTTCCAGAATTCTTCCGGCTGTCCGGGATCACATACCAGCACCGCAAATTCATCTCCTCCTATGCGGTAACAACTGCCTTTTTCCCGGAAAACATTCTCAATACATCTGGCAGAAGCTACCACCAGCTCATCCCCTTTTCCTCTTCCGAATTCTTCGTTAGTCAGGCGAAGATGATCGATATCAATGTAAACCAGAAGAATATCTTTATATTTCTCCACATCAGCGGATATTTCTTCCAGGGCTTTTTCAAAGCCGTTTCTTGTCTCCAGTCCTGTCATACCGTCTCTCTGCACAAGTCTTTCATACGCCTGGGCTTCCATCCGGTAACGGATATTATCTGCCATTTCCATGACTGCATCTGCCAGGATCAGGATCATAAAGGCCAGACTTCCCATCTCAAAAATCACTCCGTAATAGGATATCTCAAACAGCCAGTACAGACCCAGTGCCAGCACACCGCTTGCGCCAACAATAATATATGCGCTCAAAAGGATCAGAAATTCTTTTCGCCTGTGTGTCCGGTATTCCCGGATCAGAAGTGCTGCCAGGATCACTACCCATACCAGAAGCAGGATATGTGTCACAAAAAGCATGTCCTTAAATTTCGCAATACCCATAAATGCCAGTATTCCCTGCACAAGCGCATTACAGTAGAACATAAAAATTCCTACATTAAGGATTCTGTATTTCCGCATATTTCCCAGTTTCTGCTGAAAATGAATCATCGGTACTGCCAGAAGCATAAACATATAAAAAGAAATCAGGCATAAGGCTTCCGGACAGTTGCTGTAGCTCTGTGCAAGGGAGGAATCAGTAATCAGCCATATGCTGCAGATTACAAGAAACAACGCTACATCCTGGAAACGTCCGCCGGACATTTTTCTCTTTTTCATATAAAAAGACGCAAAAAGAGCGATCACGCTCAATACGATCATGATCACTGCCGCTCCCAGAGGCATCAGCTCTTTTTTCAGCTGATAAAGAACGGTGGCTCTTCCACTTCCTATATATACTGGTTTTATAATATATTTCCCCTGCTGTGGGGTGTGATAACTTAATGTCAGTGTTTTTCCGTCCGTATCATTTCCAAGAGTTGCAATACAGTCCAGTTTGGACTTCATCTGTACATTTCTTGCAAACATGGCTTCCTTATATTCATACAGAAGCCTGCCATTCAGCCGGATTGCAAGATCATATTGTGCTCCTGTCGTTATCAGAAGCTTTCCGGCTGCTTCTTTCCCGAGACTGTCATTATAAAGAATCAATGTCTCGCCCTTTTCTGCCGGTATTTCCGCCGGAAGGGATATCTCCTGCCGGATTCCGTCTTTCATGTAATACCAGCCATCAGACAGAAGTTCTGCCTGTTCTTCGCTCTGCCTGGGAATTCCCATATGAAACACTGCAAAAATTGCCCCGAAAACGATCAAAGTTGCCAAAAATAAAAATATCTCCAGCTTTTTCCACAGATCCTGTTCTTTTTTCTGTTCCATTCTCTTCCTCTTTTTACATTTTTTGGTTTTCACTTCTTTCTATCATATCATTAATATATTTTCCAGTCAAAAAGTTTGTTGAAAAAAGTCGATATATTGCTGTGAAAAATTTTTTCAAAAAAATTAAAAAAGTACTTGCATTTTGAAAGAAAGTGTTATATACTAACGAAGTCGGTTGAGGGAAGCAACAAAAAACGAAATCAAACGACAAAAACAAATGAATATGGCCAGTTGGTCAAGGGGCTAAGACGCCGCCCTCTCACGGCGGAAACACGGGTTCGATTCCCGTACTGGCTACTAAGTAAAAGCAGTCGGAAAGTATATTCCTACTGCTTTTTTGTTGTCTTGAAAAATGTAAAATATGCAGGTGTAATCAAAAGTGTAATCAGAATGTGTGTTCTGATTATTTTTTTGCATTTTTTACTCTTCTGTTTTATAATTTTTCCCAGAAAATACTTAAGATAAGGGGTGACTTCGTATGAATCACAAAATTTCTTTCCGCAGAAGACTGCAGTCATTTTTTCTCTCACTGCTGCTTGTTCTTCTGACAGTTACAGGTGATCTCCTCCCATTATGATGAGGATCATGTAGCAGGGCTTGTGGGATGTCTGGACAGCTTTTCCGTAAAAATGTGATCGGTGCTGATTATGTACAGGATACCAAGATCTATCAGTCTTTTGAAGCCGGCGTTGCTTCCCAGGGACTTTCTGTGCAGCATCCGGCGCCCGAAACAGATTTCGCTTTTGGCAGCGGAAAATTCACCGTGTTTTCTCCGCAGTCTATCAGCAGCAATGACAACGATAATTCTGTTGCCATCCGACTGGAAAACGGCAGCAATCACTTTCTTTTTACAGGAGATGCAGAATCTGCCGGCGAGGAAGCAATCTGTAATCTGGGAATTGATCTTTCCTGCGATGTAATCGTTCCCGGTCACCACGGTTCCGCCACCGCCACCACCTGGAATCTGCTTCAGCAGACTGTACCGGAATATGCAGTGATCAGCTGCAGAGCCGGTAATTCCTACGGGCATCCGCATAAGGATACTATGGATAAGCTTTCCGATATGGGAATTCAGGTATTCCGCACTGATGAACAGGGAACTATTATTGCTGTCAGTGATGGAAATTCTATTGAGTGGAATCAGAATCCAGTAATGATTACTCATCGGGAGATGAATCCGATACCGGTACACAGCCCTCTTCCGTTTATGATGATTCCGGAAGTTCTGCCTACGGATCCATCGACTCATCCGATAACAATTCCCAGGCTTCTGCTCAGGCAGAAGCTGAAAATGTGGGCGATATGGTCTGGATCTCCGCTACAGGAAGCAAATATCACAGAATTCCAAATTGTGGCAATATGAATCCGAATAATGCCACAGAAATGACTCGTTCCCAGGCGGAAGCCGCCGGGTATGATGCCTGCAAAAAATGCTATTAATATTTAAAGACAGCTGTATCATACATGTATGTGTATGATATGGCTGTCCTTTTCTTTATGTATCTTTATGATTCTTTTTTTCTTTTGTAAAATCCGGCCTATATCAGGATAGATCCTGGCATTGTCGGAATCGTTCCATTCATTTGCAGAAGCGCCACAATCGTATCCATGGTATCCTGTAAATGCTTAATGTCTACATTGATCAAATGATCAAGTTTCTTCTCAAGCAGTCGCTGACGGCCTTCCAGTGTATCCTGCCGGTTCCTGATCGCTGCCAGTTCTCTGTCAATGCCATCCAGACGGATATCCATTCTGTCAAAGCGCTCATCCATTTTGTCCAGACGGGCATCAACTCTGTCAAAGCATTCATCCATTTTGTCCAGACGGGCATCCATTTTGTCCAGACGGGCATCAACTCCATCTAAACGCGCTTCCACTTTGTCTAGGCGTGCTTCCACTCTGTCCAGACGCGTTTCCACTCCATCCAAACGCACTTCCACTCTGTCTAGGCGGGCTTCCACTCCATCCAGACGCGCTTCCACTCTGTCCAGACGGTTATCAATCCCGTCCAGCCGAACAAATATCTGCTGCTGACCCTGAACCAGCATTTCCAGCATTTCTCTGTCTGTCATAAACCTATCCTCCCTTCCCGTATGATACTCCAATCTTAGCACAATACGGGCAGGATGGCAAGTCCAGTTCGTTCCGTTTTATTGTTCCAGATCCTCAACTGGTTCTGCCGGGATAAAGACTCTTTTCTTTTCTTTTTTCTCTTTTTTGGCTGCTTTGGCACGCTCAGTAGCTTCACGGCAGAATTCCATCTGAGAATTTACCAGTGTTTTTCCGCGTTTATCCTGCTTCTCATATGTTCCGTCCGGTTTCAGGATATGCGCTTTTACATTATCACGGAACTCCAGATCCAGCACGTGCATGATCTCCGCCTTGATTGCTTCATCCTCCACAGGGAAAACGATCTCCACACGGCGGTCCAGATTTCGTGGCATCCAGTCCGCACTTCCCATATAGATCTCATCCGCGCCGCCATTACGGAAATAGAAGATCCGGCTGTGCTCCAGGAAATTTCCAACGATTGAACGCACATGGATGTTTTCACTTACACCCGGAATTCCTACCTTCAGGCAGCAGATACCTCGCACCAGAAGATCGATCTTTACGCCACAGGAAGAAGCATAGTACAGGGCAGCCATGATCACAGGATCACATAGAGAGTTCATCTTCGCCACAATGTGAGCCTCTTCTCCGTTCTTCGCATGCTCCGCCTCTCTCTCGATCATTTTTACAAAACGGTCCTTCATCCAGATCGGTGCAACGATCAGACGGTTCCATCGCTTCGGCTCTGAATATCCGGAAAGCATGTTAAAGACTGCCGTCGCATCCTCGCCAAACCGCTCATCACAGGTAAAAATACCACAGTCTGTATACAGTTTCGCAGTGGAATCATTGTAGTTTCCTGTTGCCAGATGAACATATCTGCGGATTCCGTTCTCTTCTCTGCGTACTACAAGCGTGATCTTACTGTGTGTCTTAAGTCCGACCAGTCCATAAATAACATGGCAGCCTGCTTTTTCAAGCATTTTCGCCCAGACGATATTGTTCTCCTCATCAAAACGGGCCTTCAGCTCTACAAGAACAGAAACCTGCTTACCGTTCTCTGCTGCCTGCGCCAGTGCCGCGATAATTGGTGAATTGCCGCTGACACGGTAAAGCGTCTGCTTGATTGCCAGTACATTGGGATCCTTTGCTGCCTGGCGCACAAAATTTACCACCGGATCAAAGCTCATATACGGATGATGTAGGAACACATCACCCTCACGGATCACCTGGAAGATATCTTTATCATTCTGAAAAGCAGGTACAGGAGCTGGCTTATATTTCGGCTCCTTGAACTGATCATATCCATCAATACCGTACACCTTCATCAGCATGGTCAGATCCAGGGGACCATTGATAAAAAAGATGTCATCTCCGTGAACCTGAAATTCCATTTTCAGAATATCCAGAAGTCTCGGATCCATTTTATCTTCCACTTCCAGGCGGATGACCTCACCCCACTGACGCTTTTTCAGCTGCTTCTGAATCTCCACAAGAAGATCCTCCGCCTCATCCTCATCAATAGAAAGATCCGCATTACGCATGATACGGTACGGATGTGCACAGATCACATCATAGCTTAAAAACAGCTTATCGATATTTCGCTCAATGATCTGCTCCAGAAGCGTTACTGTTGTCTGACCTTTTTTATCGGAAGGGATGATCACCACTCTCGGAAGCACAGAAGGCACCTGTACTGTGGCAAAATCGATCTCTTCTTTGCCTTTTTTTGCATCCTTTCTGGAAAGAAGAGCTCCGATATTCAGTGTCTTATTACGGATCAGCGGAAATGGTCTGGATGAATCCATAGCCATCGGTGTCAGTACCGGATATACATTATCCTCAAAATACTGATCTACAAATTCCTTCTGTTTTTCGGAAAATGCCTCATGCTCAAAGATCACATGAAGTCCGGCTTTCTCAAGTGCCGGAACAAGAGAACGGTTTAAGGTACTGTACTGCACATGAACCAGATCGTGTGTCTGCTGGCTGATCGCTTTCAGCTGCTCCTTGGCTGTCATTCCGGCAATATCCGTTTTCTTGTAGCCTGCATGAACCTGATCCTTCAGCGATGCCACACGAACCATATAAAATTCATCCAGATTGGATGATGTAATACTTAAAAATTTCAGTCTTTCAAACAGCGGAAGGCTTTTGTCCCTGGCCTCACTTAAAACCCTGTCATCAAATTTGATCCAGCTCAGTTCCCTGTTTACAAAGTATTCCGGTTTTTCAAAATCTTTTAATTTCATGCCAAAAACCTCCTCCATTATCCTCTGCGTTTCCGCTTCATCACAAGCCGAATGCCAAACACCTCTTCAAAAAATGCTGTCTTATCCTTCAAAAGCCCCAGCTCCAGGGAAACATCTCTTGCAGAATCCACCACCAGTGAAAGCGTTCTGTCTTTCAGCGTTACACTTAAGCCACTAACCTTCTGATAATGACTTCTGTCCATGGCATTTGCAAGCCGGAGGATCGCAGCCAGTTTGGCTGTCAGCAGATAGTTCTCCCTGTTCATGCCGGTCTCTCTGTTGATCTCCTCATAACAGCCGAACTCCCTGGTATTATACCGCACTGCACTTGCGATTACCTGACGCTCTTCTGTAGAAAGACCGATGATCTCTGTGGCCATGATGATCTGATACGAACACTCCGCCACATCACCCATACTGATATATTTTCCGCAGTCATGAAGAAGTACTGCGATCTGAAGCAGCAAACGCTCTCTTTTTCCCATGCCATGGATCTTCTTCGTGCTGTCAAAAATAGACAATGCCAGCTCTGTGGTTCCGTTGATATGATTCTTTCCGCTGGAATAACGTCTGGCAATGTTTCTGGAAGCCACAAGAATGTCATTTTCAAAATTGTGGATACTTTTCAGGTATTTGTTTTTTTCTGCATAATCATATGCAATTCCATCCAGCAGGGATACTCCCGGAATCCACAAAGCCTCTGCCTTAAAGATTTCCATGAAATTGCGGATGATGACCATATTGGGAACGATCAGCGCAGCATATTCAGGCTCCAGTCCCATAGTCTCTGCCAGATCATATTCAGACCGGTTCATAATGTCCTCGTATTTTTCCAGAAATTCCGCCCTGCTTATCATATTTTCGCCCGGTTTTTTCCGGAAGATCGTATCTGTGAGAAAGTCTCCCATCAGGATCAGATTGGACACTTCTTTTTCTTTCAGATACAGTCTCTGAAAGCTCATCAGATCATTACGGATAAATTCTTCCACCAGGCCGTCATAATGTGGAGTTGTTTTCTCCAGTTCTTTCAGACGTTCACGGATACGCACGCTTCCCATACGAAGGCTCTGTGTCAGCACCAAAGCATCCTTGTCAAAAAGCGATACCTGCAGGTTACCGCCTCCAATATCCAGGATTGCTGTTCCTTTCTGGATCGCTTTTTTGAAGCCCGATTCAATCGCCGCAATGGACTTGTAACCCAGAAAATGCTGTTCCGCATTGCTTAAGATCTCTACGCGGATCCCTGTTCTCTGGTAGATCTGCTCCAGAATGATCGTCGGATTCTCAAGCTCACGAAGAGAACTCGTTGCACACGCACGCCAGCTTTCCACCCCAAAGTCCGCCATCATGCGTTTAAAATCATTCAGAATCTCGCAGAGCTCGTTCACAGTTTCCATCTCAAGACGTCCTGCCGCATAGGTTCCCCTTCCCAGCTGAAGCTGGTAACGGACGTCGTTGATCTCCCTGAAGCCGATCCGTTTTGACATCTCAAAGATCTTCATGCTGACTTCATAGGAGCCTATATCAATTGCCGCAAAGGTTGTCACAGCCATAGTTCATCATCCTTTCCCCCAATACACGGGTGGACTATTTCTTTTTTTCTTCCTCTGTTCCCACAATGTAATCAATAAACTGCTGAGCTGTACGTCCGGTCAGGCCTCCATGAGAAAGTTCCCACTGGTTGGCTTTCAGAAGAAGCTCGTCCTCCGGCATGGTGACACCATAACGTGCTGCCAGCGTACGGACAATCTCCTGGAACTGTTTCTTGTCCGGTTTTCCAAAGTAAATGCGGACACCGAAACGATATACAAGAGAAAGCTTCTCCTGTACGGTATCGGAGGAATGCAGATCGTCATCATCTGCGATCTCCAGCTTATCCGCAGCGCGCTCACGTACAAGATTACGGCGGTTACTTGTTGCATAGATCAGGACATTGTCCGGTTTTTTCTCCAGACCTCCCTCGATCACTGCTTTCAGATATTTATATTCGATCTCAAATTCCTCAAAGGAAAGATCATCCATATAAATGATAAAACGATAGTTACGGTTTTTGATCTGGGCAATCACCTCATTGAGATCCTGGAACTGATGCTTGTAGGCCTCAATGATACGAAGTCCCTGATCATAATAGCGGTTCAGGATACCCTTGATACTGGAAGATTTACCGGTTCCCGCATCACCGAAAAGAAGACAGTTGTTCGCTTTTCTTCCCTGGACAAAAGCCTCTGTGTTATCGATGAGTTTTTTCTTGGCGATCTCATAACCTACCAGATCTTCAATGTTCACATGGGCGATCCTTGTGATCGGCTGGATCTCTACCTTGCCGTTTCCATCATGGCCGATACGGAACGCTTTGTGAAGGCCAAGCTTGCCTACACCAAAATCCTTGTAGAAAGCTACCATATCATCCATAAATTCCTCTGTGGTCGCTGCTGCTGCCAGGGTCTTGCTCATCTGGCAGATACGGTCACGGATTCTTGTATTAAAAAGCTTACTGTTCTCATCCGGTGTCTGGTAATCACAGATCACCTTGCAGCATACAGTTCCGAACACCTTGTCAAAAACTGTGATATCAAAATCATACAGCTCTTTGAAGATCTGGAAATCATTTTTTGCCAGCTCGTTAATGCTGCCTTCAATGGCTCCGCGGATCTCGCTTGCCATGCTGAACGCGTTCTCATGATTTACCAGAAGGAAAGTAAGATATGTATGCCAGATATTTCCGGAAAATCCATACATTCCTGCCAGCTCCACCAGCCCATTCACACATTTAAAAAACTGATCTTCTTTTGCCTTGAGAGCTTCCTCATCCGACTCATAAAGATTCATAAGCTCTGCCATATTTTTCAGTATCTCACCGTCCGCAAAATCACGGTAAAGGATACATTCCTGAATTCTTGCCAACATAATAATCTATTCTCCTCTGTAGCTTAATAATTTCCAAGAACACGGAGAACATTCGCCTCCGCTTCAATTCCTCTTAACGCATTTTCCACTGCGCTCTCTCCCAGTCTTCCTGTGAAATCCACGAAGAACCGGTATTCCCAGGATTTTCCCGGAATCGGACGGGACTCGATCTTTGTCATGTTCAGCCCGTTGTAGATGATGTGGGAAAGCATATTGTAAAGAGTTCCTGTTTCATGAGGCAGCTCGAAACAGATGCTGATCTTTCCGGCTTTTTCCTCATATTCCGGCTTACGGCTTACAATGATAAAACGTGTGGAGTTTGCTTTTTCCCTGCAGATATTCTCTGCAAGAACCTTAAGACCGAATACCTCACCTGCCTCACGGCTGGCAATGGCTGCCACGCTCTTATCCCCGGTCTCACTGACCAGCTTGGCCGCTCCTGCCGTGTTCTCCACTTCTTTCTTTTTCCAGGATGGATGCTCCTCCAGAAATGCCTTGCACTGGGCAAGTCCCTGTGGATGGGAGCAGACCTGTTTAATATCTTCAAGCTCCGCATCCGGCAGCCCCAGAAGTACATGATCTACACGGATGATCTGCTCGCCTACGATATACAGCTTATATTCCATGAGAAGATCGTAGATATCAGCCACAATACCTGCGGTGGAATTCTCAATAGGAAGTACTGCGTAATCGGCTTTTCCGTTGGTCACATCCTCCATAGCCTTCCGCCAGGTCTTCACATGGTAGCTCTCGATGTTTTTGCCAAAGTACTGGCGCATGGCCGCATAGCTGTACGCACCCTCTACGCCCTGGAAAACAACCGTTGCATTCTCAAGAGGAACATGCTTCACAGTTGTGAAATTGCGCTCTCCATAGATGCCATGCTCTGTCAGAAGCTGGTACTGCCTCTTACGGCTGATCGCCATGATCTGGCGAAAAAGCTCCTGCACACCGAGACTGTTAAACTCTCCATGTGCCTTATCTTTAAGAGTATGAATCTTATCACTCTCGCGTTTGGGATCCAGTACCTTCTTACCTGTTTTTATCTTATATTCAGCGACTTCTTCACTCACCTTCATTCGTTTTTCAAAAAGACGCACGATCTCGCTGTCAATCTCGTCGATCTCACCTCTGTATTTTTCCAGATCAGTCATGATTTCCTCCGTTATGTTTCTTGATAATCTCTGTAAGATCTCCCAAAAATGCGAGAGATCCGAAAGCAATGATCACATCCTCACTTCCGGCCAGCCGGTATGCCTCTGCCACTGCCGCTTCAATGTCATCAAAAGGTCTGACATCTGTATGAAACTCTCTCACTGCAGCCGCCAGCTCTTCCGGAGACAGTGCCCTCGGATTATCCGGTGCTGCAATGGTCAGGATCGTATCTGCATATTTTTCCGTCTTCTGGATCACGCTGCGGTAATCCTTATCACGGAACATACCCATGATGTAGATGATCCTTCTGCCCTTAAAATACCGCTCAATGGATGCCGCAAGCATATCTGCCGCAGCCGGGTTATGCGCTCCGTCAACCACAAAATCCGGTTTCGTTCCAAGCAGGGCAAAACGTCCCGGCCAGGCTGTATTCTTAAGCCCATTCTGCCTCTGCACTACTGTTGTGGGATAGCCCAGATCATTCAGAAGCTCCAGTGCCCGAAGAGCAACAACCGCATTCTCCTTCTGGTAAGCGCCTGCCAGGGCAATCGAATATTCTTCTCCCTTATAAAGAAAAGTCTGACCTGTCATGGATGCCCGAAGCACCTCTGCTTCATCCCGGTCTGCCACCTCATATGGTACATTCCGTTCCTGGCATGTCCGACGGATCACTGCCTCTACTTCCGGCTGCTGTTTCACTGTTACCATATGACTGTCCGGTTTGATGATGCCGGATTTTTTTTCTGCTATCTCGCCAAGGGTATTTCCAAGAAATGCCGTATGATCCATACTGATGGATACCAGAATAGAAAGAACTGTGGTACGGATGATATTGGTAGCATCCAGATCGCCGCCCATACCAACCTCCATTAATACAAGATCGCATTTCTCTTCCTTAAAATAGAGAAATGCGGCTGCTGTCTCGATCTCAAATACTGACGGATGCGGTTTCCCTTCTTCCACGATCTCATCGATTACCTCCGCGATCCTCGTCACATATGCTGCAAATTTCTCCCTGCTGACAGGCTCTCCGTTTACTTCCATCCTCTCTCTGTAGGAATAGACAGCCGGGGAAATATATCTTCCCACACGGTAGCCCGTACCAGATAAAGCGGAATACAGATATGCGATCACAGACCCCTTACCATTCGTTCCTGCAACATGAACGTATTTCAGCTCATCCTGCGGATCACCAAGCCGCCTCATCAGCTCCCGCATATTATCAAGTCCCAGGACTATGCCTTTTTTCTTTTCTGCGTCTCTGATATAGGCACGACTTTCTTTATAATTCATCGTCTGTTGTCTCCTTCCGCACATGTTGATTATCGTTCATTATAACCCACGTACATATTTTTTTCAAGGCAGGGAACACTATTAGAGACGCTTTTCCACGTTAAATTCATGTAATTTTTTTCAGTTTTACAGATCAGCAAAAAGGAGCCCCGAAATGCCAAAGAACGACTTTATTCTATGCGGTTTCACAGGCTGGTGCCTGGAGATCTTCTGGACCGGAATGCACTCTCTTCTCACCGGACAGTTCACTATGATGGGAAAAACCTCTCTTCTGATGTTTCCCGTGTACGGACTTGCTGCCCTGATCCGTCCTGCTTACGATAAATTTTCTCATTTCCCGGTAATGATACGTGGGATTTTTTATACCTGTGGAATTTTTCTCGTTGAATTTTTAAGCGGCTCTTTTTTCCGGAAGCTTCATATTTGTCCCTGGGATTATTCACATGTACCATTTCAGTATAAAGGAGTGATCCGGCTGGACTATGCTCCCCTGTGGTTCCTTACCGGTCTTTTCTTCGAGTGGCTTCTTCGACAAAATACTCAGAAATCATCTTGAAAAACTCCACGTTATATTATATGATAACAGGAAGGAAATCTAAATTTCCAGTAAATAATTGGAGGTACAACATGAGACATTTAATGAGTCCGTTGGATTTCTCGGTTGAAGAGCTTGATAAACTTCTGAATCTCGCCGACGACATCGGGAAAAATCCCAAAAAGTACGCGCATACCTGTGATGATAAAAGACTTGCGACACTGTTTTACGAACCAAGTACACGTACACGTTTAAGTTTTGAGGCAGCCATGATGAATCTTGGAGGAAAGGTTCTTGGTTTTTCTTCCGCTGATTCCAGCTCCGCATCCAAGGGCGAGAGTGTTGCCGATACCATTCGCGTTGTTTCCTGCTATGCAGATATCTGTGCTATGCGTCACCCGAAAGAAGGTGCTCCGCTCGTAGCTTCTATGGCATCCAATATTCCGGTGATCAATGCCGGTGACGGTGGCCACCAGCATCCCACTCAGACATTAACCGATCTTTTAACTATCCGTTCCCTCAAAGGCAGACTTGACAATATCACAATTGGTCTCTGCGGCGACCTGAAATTCGGTCGTACTGTCCATTCTCTGATTGAGGCACTGGTACGTTATGAGAACGTAAAATTTGTTCTAATCTCCCCGGAAGAGCTTCGTATTCCAAGCTATATCCGTGAGGATGTACTGAAACGCAACAACATCGAGTTTGTTGAGGAAGAACGCCTTGAGGATGCACTTCCGAATCTTGATATCCTGTACATGACCCGTGTTCAGAAGGAACGCTTCTTCAACGAAGAAGATTACGTCCGTATGAAAGACTTCTATATTCTGGACAAACAGAAGCTGGAGCTCGCACCAAAGGATATGTACATTCTTCACCCACTTCCGCGTGTCAATGAGATCTCTGTTGAGGTGGACTCCGATCCACGTGCCGCTTACTTCAAACAGGTCCAGTATGGCGTTTATGTCCGTATGGCCCTGATTCTTACATTACTGGAGGTGGAACTGCCATGTTAAACGTAGGTGCTCTTCGCGAAGGCTATGTCCTGGATCACATCAAAGCCGGAAAGGCCATGACCATCTATCATGATCTGAAACTTGACAAACTGGACTGCACAGTAGCCATCATCAAAAACGCCCGCAGCCAGAAAATGGGCAAAAAAGATATCATTAAGGTAGAATGCCCGATCGAGGACCTGGACCTGGATATCCTCGGCTTTATCGATCACAACATCACTGTAAACATCATCAAAGATGAAAAGATCGTTGCAAAGAAAGAACTGAAACTGCCGAAACAGGTAGTTAATGTGATCCGCTGCAAAAATCCTCGTTGCATTACATCCGTTGAGCAGGGTCTGGATCAGATCTTTGTTCTTGCAGATGAGGAGAAAGAAGTTTACCGCTGCAAATACTGTGAGGAAAAATACAGTGGCAAACGTAATAAATAAATACTTATATTAACATATAGCATGCCAATACGCCCGAATTCATACAGATATTAAACCTGTCTGAATCCGGGCGTATTTTTCAATTTTCTTTAAGCAGACACTATCTGATTGATATTTTTATTTCATCAGAACATTTCGGATAATTTCCTCTAAAACAAAAAACAGCCATTAATCTGCAGGATACAAATTCTTCCCTCATTCAACAGCTGTTTCTTCTTAATCTTCAATTATATTTTCTATTTATACGCAGTCAGACCGATAAGCCGGGTTATGTCGTTGAGTGATCATCTATCTAGGCCTTCCGTTGCCAGAAGGCTCCAGCGACCTACCTGAAAGCACGACGGGCCGCCGTATCGCTTTCTACTCGGTCTTGCTTCGAATGGAGTTTACATGTGCCCGCTCTGTTACCACAGCGGCGGTAGTCTCTTACACTGCCTTTCCACCCTTACCCCGCAGATGCGAGGCGGTTTATTTCTGTTGCACTGGTCTGGGAGTTACCTCCACCGGACGTTATCCGGCATCCTGCCCTGTGAAGCCCGGACTTTCCTCGTCTGAACCCTTTCGTCTGTTCAGCCGCGATCACCTGGACTGGCTGCGCACCTGATATTTTAGCACAGGTGCACAAACTTGTAAAGTTGGAATTTTTTTCGCATTGGCATGCGGGCTACTTCCAAATAGGTAGATTTCTCCCGAAATGGGTTCTCCCAAAGGGCACACTTTCCGTGTGGACAGTGCGCCACGCGTCCGCTTCCGTACTCCCGGGTGTCCGTTCGTCCACCCCATCACATCACCGCAACCTCAGCGTCCATTCCTGCTTTCCAACAACCTCACCGATCACACCAGCCTCAAGCCCGGCTGCTTCCAGCTGTTTCATGATCTCCTTCACATCCTCCTCACGAACAGCAGCCAGCAATCCCCCCGAAGTCTGCGGATCAAACACCAGATCCTCCCTCCAGAGAACCGCATCACTCTTCACACCATACTTCCCGGCAAACTCCCGATTCCGATAAGCTCCGCCCGGGATCAGTCCCATAGAAGCATACTCCTCCACTCCCGGAAGCACCGGCAGACACTCCGTATCGATCACAATCGTTTTGTCACTGGCCACAGCCATCTCCGTCGCATGACCACCAAGCCCAAATCCCGTCACATCCGTGCAGGCATGAATCTCAAATTTCTGAAACACCTCACAGGCATCCCGGTTCAGCCGCTTCATAGAAGCAAGCACCGCATCCCGTGTCACATCCGACGCCAGATCCGCTTTAATCGCCGTATTCACGATACCCGCGCCAAGGGGCTTCGTCAGGATCAGCTTATCCCCCGCCTGCGCCCCGAAATTCTTCCAGAACCTCTTCGGATCAACAAAACCCGTCACACTAAGCCCATACTTCGGCGTATCATCCTGGATCGTATGTCCGCCCGCAAGGACAGCACCAGCCTCCATAACCTTATCCGCGCCACCACGCAGGATCTCCCCCAGGATCTCCACGTCCATATTCTTCGGAAAAGCCACGATATTCAAAGCAGTCTTCGGTGTGCCACCCATGGCATACACATCACTCAAAGCATTGGCAGCCGCGATCTGACCGAAATCATAAGGATCATCCGCCACAGGTGTAAAAAAATCCAGTGTCTGGATCAGAGCCAGATCATCCGAAACCCGGTAAACCGCCGCATCATCGGAAGTATCCGTGCCAACCAGAAGATCCGGATCATGAAACTTTGGCAGATTTCCAAGAACTCCAGCCAGTGTACCAGGTCCTACCTTCGCCGCACACCCGCAATTAGGCGCAAGCTTTGTTAACTGTACCTTTTCTTTCATAAATCTTCATCCTTTTTTATCTGTTTTTCACTTATACATTAAAGCAGCTTCCGCCCACAAACTCCCTGAGAAGAGAATTAAACGGAATGCCCTCACAGGGCACCGGAACAAAATAATCCAGAAATTTCAGAAGTCTTTTCGCTTCCTGATACTCCGGCTCACTTTTATCGATTCCAAACAATAACGGCTCCGCATAAACCTTCAGGCAGGCAAGCTCATACACAAGTGCAGAATTAAACATCACATCTGCCTGTTCCTGGAACGGGAAGATATTCTGCTCTTCCCCTCTTCGCACAGAAGGCCATCTTGCGATCGTATCCTTTGCAGAAGTTCCACGTGTACGTGCATCGCGGACAATTCTCCGGATCAGTCTTCCATCTGTCGTCGGGATCCTGTTATGCTCATCAATATTCAGCTGCGTCAGGGCACTGATATAGATCTTAAATTTGCTTTCCTTCGGAAGCGCATAGCTCAGCTTGTCATTCAGCCCGTGAATACCCTCGATCACCAGGATATCTTCTTTCCCCAGCTGTAATTTATCTCCCCGGTACTCTCTGCATCCTGTCTTAAAATTAAAGGTAGGCAGATCAACCTCTTTTCCGGCAAGAAGGTTTAACATATCTTCGTTAAACTGCTTCGTGTCGATTGCTTCCAGACACTCATAATTCTTTTCCCCGAATTCATCCAGCGGGGTATGCTCACGGTCTACAAAGTAATTATCCACTGCAATCGGATGAGGCTTTAATCCATGGGCAGAAAGCTGAATTGATAATCGATGGGAAAAGCTTGTTTTTCCCGAGGAGGACGGACCTGCGATCATCACAAATTTCACATTTCCACGTCGCTGGATTTCCTCCGCAATGGATGAGATCTTCGCCTCGTGAAGAGCCTCCTGAATCAGCATCAGACTCTGGACACCCTCTCTGGTGATCCGGTCATTGAGATCTCCGACTGTGGCAACCTCCAGCTTATCTCCCCATTCCTCCGATTCCTTCTGCACACGGAAAATCTTGTCCTGTGGTTCAAAAGGCTCCAGTTTATCCGGTGTATTCTGTTGGGGCAGGATCAGCACAAAGCCCTCATCATAAAGCTGCAGGTCAAAATACTGCACATATCCGGTATCCGGTGCCATAAAACCGTAAAAATAATCCTCGAAATTCTCCAGGCTGTAAATATTCACTCTGGAAACCCGGCGATAACGGAACAGTTTTTCTTTATCATACATATGATGCCTGTGGAACATGAAAATGGCTTCATCTGTACTGACACTTTTCTTATAAATTGGAAGCTTCTGCTCCACAAGTTCATGCATCCGCCCCCTTACCCGATCAAGCAGCTCCTGATCCAGTGTGGCACTTCCCTTCATGGTAAAATAAAGCGCATTTCCCAGGGAATAATGGATCACAACATGATCTACATTCTCTTTGCCTGCCACATCAAAAATAGCTTTCAGAAGGATAAAAATAGCACTTCGCCGATAGGTCTTCCGTCCCGCGCTGTCCTTCGTTGTCACAAACTCCACTTTACAATCATGTTTTACTTTTTTGTGCAGCTCACGGAGTTTTCCGTTCTCGGTCACAAGAATGACCGGATACTCAGTTGTGCCCTCATAATCCTTAACGATCTCAGAATAAGAAGTCATCTTCGGATATTCCCTTGTTTCTCCGTTTATGGTCACTTTTATCATCGTCTGTTCCATAACGATCACCTCCACAGGCTTATATTTTAATATGATCTATATTTACAAAACAGTATATGGATTTTTCACACTCGCGCAGGTTGTCTTAAGCTTGGGAAAAGCTTTTTTAAGCTCTTTTTCCATTGCTTCCGCAAAAATATATTCCGTTCCGTAATGTCCTGCGTCTACAATCGCAAGTCCGTCGGCCATGGTATCGATTGCCGTATGATAATCAATATCGCCGGTCACATACACATCGGCGCCTGCCGCCATCACATCCCGTATCATGCTCTTTCCGCTTCCTGTACAGATCGCCACTGTCTCGATTTTTCGATCCAGATCTCCATAGACCCGTACATCTGCAAGACCATTGCATGCTTTTACATATTTTCCAAACTCGGCAAGTGTCATGGGATGCGGGAGCTTTCCGACTCTTCCAAATCCCTCCTGCTGTTCTCCTGATTCATCCGTAACAGAGAGCACCTTGGTATCCTGAAGTTTCAGATAATTCGCACTTAAATCTGCCATTCCGATCACATCATAATTGGTGTGCATGGCAAAATACGGAATATCCTCCCGGATCAGACGAAGGATCTTTCTTCCGGTAAATGTATGATTGTTGATTTTCTTGATCCCGGAAAAGATCATAGGATGATGGGTCAGGATCATATCCGCACCTGCTGCCACTGCTTCATCAAGCACCGGCTCTGTAAGATCCAGTGCAAGAAATACATGGGAGACCTCTTTCTGGTCATCGCCAACCAGAAGCCCTACATTATCCCATTCCTCCGCAAATTTCTGCGGATGATGTTCATTCAGCCATTCGATCAGTTCATATGCCTTCATATCGTTTAAGAGCTGTATTTATCAGCTCCATTTCCTCCTTTACCTCTGCAAGACGGTCTTTCGCAGATACAGATGGTGCCTTTGAAAGATTTTTGAGTATTTTTTCACGGATAGACGCCTCTCTCTGAAGATATTCTTTCAGAACAGGATGGCGTTCTTTCAGAAGAAGGGGACCAAACCATGCCTCTTCTTCTGTATAAATTAATTTTTTTTCTGTTTTGTTTCGCACAGCCTTCATCATGGGATAAAATTTTCCGTCTTCCTTTATCATTTCTTCCTGGATGATCTCCCAGCCGATCTCCGAAAGAAAATACCGGAAATGAGGAAGGTCCGACTGGGGCTGCAGGATCAGTTCCTGAAACCCCTCCCGGACCTTCGCTCCATCATTTAATATCCGTTCCATAAGAGGACCGCCCATTCCTGCGATCACCAAGGTATCACCTTCACCCGGCTCAAGCCCCTCAAGTCCATCGCTTAAACGGGTCTCTATGTAATCCGCAAGACCATAGCGGGTAATGTTCTCTTTTGCTCCTGAAAGCGGTCCCGGACGTACATCCATGGCGATCGCCGTCGGTACTCTCTTCTCACTGACAAGGTAGATCGACAGATATCCATGGTCACATCCCACGTCTGCCAGCCGGTTTCCGTTTGTTACCATACCGGCAATGGCCATAAGACGCCTGGAAAGCTGTACGGATAAATTCTTAGTCAAGGTAATCCTTCAGCTTGCGGCTGCGGCTGGGATGACGCAGCTTACGCAGAGCTTTTGCCTCGATCTGACGGATACGCTCTCTTGTAACATTAAATTCCTTACCAACCTCTTCCAGAGTTCTGGCACGTCCGTCGTCCAGTCCGAAACGAAGACGGAGAACCTTCTGCTCACGGTCTGTCAGTGTGCTTAAAACCTCCACAAGCTGCTCCTTAAGAAGAGTAAAGGCAGCTGCATCTGCAGGAACCGGTACATTGTCATCCTGAATGAAATCTCCAAGATGGCTGTCTTCCTCCTCACCGATCGGAGTTTCCAGAGATACCGGCTCCTGGGAAATCTTAAGGATCTCACGTACACGATCTACCGGCATATCCATCTCCTCTGCGATCTCCTCCGGCGTAGGTTCACGTCCAAGCTCCTGAAGCAGCTGACGGGAAACACGGATCAGCTTGTTGATCGTCTCAACCATGTGCACCGGAATACGAATGGTACGTGCCTGGTCAGCGATCGCTCTTGTGATGGCCTGACGGATCCACCATGTTGCATAGGTACTGAATTTATAACCTTTTCGGTAATCAAATTTCTCAACAGCCTTGATAAGTCCAAGGTTACCTTCCTGGATCAGGTCAAGGAACAGCATTCCACGTCCCACATAACGCTTCGCAATGCTGACAACAAGACGAAGGTTCGCCTCTGCCAGACGTTTCTTGGCAGCCTCATCGCCCTTTTCCATTCTTTTGGCAAGTTCGATCTCCTCATCAGCACTTAACAGGCTGACTTTACCGATCTCTTTCAGGTACATACGGACCGGATCCTCGATGCTGACACCTTCCGGTACGGAAAGGTCGATTTTGTCAAGCTCTACCTCTTCCTCATCCTCAATACCATCCATATCCATATCATTATCAAGGAGGAGTTCGTCACCACTGTTATCTGTGATACGGAGAACATCCACACCGCTGGCCTCAAGGAAATCAAAAACCTTCTCCATCTGGTCTACTTCCAGTGGGGAATCCTTGAAGAAATCGCTGATCTCCTGATATTCCAGCACATTCTTTTTCTTTTTTGCAAGTTCAAGAAGCTCTACAAGTTTCTCGCTGAATTTTGCCATATTCATTTCCATAGGTGCTCTATACCTCCATATAGTGTTTATATTTTATCCTTAATTGAAAGAAATATGCAGCTGCTGCCGCTTTCTTCCAAGGTCTTCCAGTTCTTTTTTGGCCTTTATCAGTTCCTGGAGTCCCGCCATATCCGACGGATCCCAGGTACGGTTCTTTTCTTTGAGGCTTTCCTCCTTGATACGAAGAAGCGCATCGGAAAAAGCTCTCTGCTGCTCTCCCTCATTTTCCAGATGAATGGTAGCGTTAAAAAGTGATGCCACTTCTCTCTGATCTTCGCTGTCTGTAAACGCATTGAGAAGTTTTCCCGGATTGGTCTCTCCTTCTTTATGCTGATCAAACAACATCTGTGCCACCTGTTTATACAATGGCACTACAAAATCTGACGGTGAGATATATTTCTCCACCTCATTAAAAATCCCAGGATAGTTCACCAGCCAGGTGAGCATCAGCTTCTGTGCCTTATCTGCTGCGGATTCCTTCTTCTTCGTCTCCGGCGTGCCGGATTTCGGCTGAACACGCTTCTCGGCCGGTGTTCCTTTCATGGCCAGCATATTGACTCGCTTGCGGATATCCTCAGTTCCCACACCAAGCCGACCGTATTCTTTTACGATTGCTTCTATATAAAGATTCCTTTCCAGTTCATCAGAAAGCTCCAGAAGCATCTCGGCACACCGCTCAAAAAACTGATTCTGCCCCTGAGGGGTTTCCATGGAAAAATCCTGTTCCGCAATGTGCACACGGAACATAAAACTATCCATGGCATGTTCCAGCCGTTCCTCAAAGGCTTCTGCCCCTTCGTTCTTGATAAACTCATCCGGATCCTTCCAGGGCTTCAGGCTTACAACTCTTGAAGTCACTCCTGCTTCGCGCAAAATCGGGATTGCCCGGAGTGCTGCCCGGATTCCTGCACCGTCACTGTCATAAAGAAGAAGTACTTCTTTCGTGTAGCGTTTCACAAGACTTGCATGACCGGAAGTCAGCGCCGTTCCAAGAGAAGCTACCGCATTGGTAAAACCTGCCTGATGCATGGCAATCACATCCATATAGCCCTCACAGAGAATGAGATAGTTTTTTCTTGTGGTACGCGCAACATTCAGGCCATACAGGTTCCGACTCTTATCAAAGATCTTCGTCTCCGGAGAGTTTAGATATTTCGGCTTGCCATCTCCCATAACACGGCCACCAAATCCGATCACACGGTTATTTACATCCATGATGGGAAAGATCACACGATTCCAGAACTTGTCGTACATTCCCCGCCGTTCATCCACATTAAACAGCCCGGATTCCCTGAGAAGCTCATCGCTGTAGCCCTTGCTTTTCAGATATTTATACAGATCATCACTGTATTTATCCGAATAGCCCAGTCCAAACTTGCGGATGGTCTCGTCCGAAAGTCCCCTGCCTGTAAGATACCCATACGCTGTTTTTCCGCTCTCACGCCGCAACTGATAATAAAAATACTGTGCAGCCAGTTTATTGATCTCCAGAAGCGTTGCCCTCTGCTCTGCTTTTTCTCTTGCTTCCCTGGAATATTCGATCTTCGGAAGCTCTACCCCAGCCCGGTCCGCCAGGTGGGAAAGTGCCTCTCCAAAGGAATAGTTCTCATATTCCATGATAAAATTGTATACGTTTCCTCCTGCGCCGCAGCCAAAGCAGTAATACATCTGCTTGGATGGCGTCACGGAAAAGGAGGGAGTTTTTTCGTTATGGAAAGGGCACAGTCCAAAATAGGAGCTTCCCTTCCTGGTCAGTTTCACATACTGGGATATTACGTCTACAATGTCATTTTTCATCCGGACTTCTTCTATGATGTCATCTGAATAGCGCATACTTATCCCTCTTTTCTGTTTAATATATCTCCCAAGCCTTCGGTATGTATATCTCCCGGAATTTCTCCATGGAATACTGATCCGTCATTCCTGAAATATAATCACACACAGCCTGTCCTTTTGAAACACCCCGGTATTCTGTCAGCTCCCGGTATTCCCGTGACATGGCATCCGGGTGTTCTATATAATATTCGTACAGCTTAGTCAGCATCTTGGCTGCTTTATCCTCTTCCTTCTTGGCAACCGGATTCTCATAAACATTCCGGAACATCAGTGCCCGAAGTTCCATCATCGCCTCAAAAACATCCGGCGACATGGAGATGCTGTCCTTATCCATACTGTTCTCTATAATATTATGTACGAAGGTATTCAGTCGTTCTCTCGTGGTATAGCCCAGAAAGGTCCGCATGGTGATCGGAATATCATCCTCAGTTATGATTCCTGCACGCTGAGCATCATCCATATCATGATGGATATAAGCGATCTTATCCGAAAAACGTACAACCTGTCCTTCCAGCGTGGTTGGATTCCCGCTGGTTCGGTGATTCCTGATTCCATCTCTCACTTCCCATGTAAGATTCAGCCCGTTTCCATTTTTCTCCAGTACCTCCACAACCCGGACGCTCTGTTTATAGTGGGCAAAGCCTCCCGGATGTATCTGGTCAAGTGCTCTCTCACCGGCATGTCCGAAAGGTGTATGTCCCAGATCATGTCCCAATGCAATCGCTTCCACAAGATCCTCATTCAGGCGAAGTGCCTTGGCAATGGTCCGGGCGATCTGCGATACCTCAAGCGTGTGTGTCAGCCTGGTCCGGTAATGATCCCCCTGGGGTGCCAGAAACACCTGTGTCTTATCCTTCATACGGCGAAATGCCTTACAATGAAGGATCCGGTCTCTGTCTCTCTGATACGCAGTCCGCACATCGCATTCCTCTTCCGGTCTGTCCCGTCCTCTCGTATCTGCACTATGCGAAGCAAAAGGGCTCAAAAGCTCCCGTTCTCTCTGTTCCATGCTCTCTCTGATATTCATAAGCACTTCCTCCACAGTCTGACAAACAACGGCGATAAAAATACCCTCTGTTAATTATATTCTACACAAAACCGCAAATTCCTCTTTTCTCAAAAAAAAATTCAAAAAATATTGGTTTTATGGTCCAATCCGACCTGAAGATGTCCAAAATTCTCATATTATATATGAAACGGGCGCAAAATCAAATGTAAAATAATTTCGTATAGTCAAAAACAGAGCTGCGATTCACAGCTCTGCCTCAAAGTCATGCGGAAGATGGGACTTGAACCCACACGAGCGCAATGCTCACAAGATCCTTAGTCTTGCTCGTCTGCCAGTTCCGACACTTCCGCATATCGCATTTCATTGGAAATTTCCAATGCGGAAGATGGGACTTGAACCCACACGAGCGCAATGCTCACAAGATCCTTAGTCTTGCTCGTCTGCCAGTTCCGACACTTCCGCATGACCGCATTTCCTTGGGATTTTTTATTTTCTCCCTCGCGACAAGTGATAGTATAGCAAAGCGATTCTCATATGTCAACACTTTTTTTGTTTTTTTCTGAATTTGTGATTTTTTCCGTTTGTTCTCCCTCTTTTCTTCTTTTTCCAACAATATTCGAGCAAATTTTATTTCTTTGTAGTAAAATATAATTGGGTTTATGCTCAAAAACATACTAAAAGGAGGCACATATGAAAAACAAAAAAGCACAAGTACTGTCGATTTTTCTTTCTGCATGTATGCTGGGCACTTCTGTCCCTGTAAGTGCAGCTGATTTTTCTGCGGAAGCATTTTCTGCGGATGAAAGCACAGTCGCAGAGACACCTTCTGATATCTCTGAAGATATCTCTGAAGATATCTCTTCTGAAGAAACTCCTGACTCCGACAGTACAGATACGCCGGAAGAACCGGCCGAGGATCTTTTCCAGACACCGGAAGCTTCTGAACCCGCCGACACAGCTGACAGCCCTGATGCCGCTTCTGTGGAAGACAATTTCAGTACCGGCGATGAAGAAGAAACTTTTTCTGATTCTGATGAAAACGATGTTTTTTCATCCGGAGAAGAAGGGGTACAGGCTGGCATTCTGGATAATTCTGCAGAAGCCCGCATGGCAAAAAGAAACTCTGTTGTAGAAGCAGATATTCCGATATCTGACTCCGTATCCACCACCTGCACGATCTACGAAGGCAGCAATCTCGAAAATCAGAATTATACCAACTGGTCCTCTCCTGTGGAATCTTATCTCACAACAAGTCCGGATGGTTACCTTATGCGCGTTCAGAACGATGCCATTGATGGTAAACTTCTGATTGAATACTACGATTCCGGATACAATCTTAAGAAAACCATGACACTTGATCTCTCACTGCCTGTATTCGGTGCTTTTTACGAAACTGGTGACAGCTATTATATCCTCACCGGTGCAAACAACACTGAAAAAGACGATACCAAAGAAGTCTATCGGGTAAGCAGATATTCCAAAGACTGGAAATCCCAGGGCTCCTGCGGTCTTTTTGGCGCAAATACCACTTACCCCTTTGATGCAGGCTCTGCGCGTATAACATCCTACGGAAAATATTTGTTCGTTCGTACCTGCCACGAAATGTACAACGGACATCAGGCCAATGTAACCTTCTCCGTGGATACTTCCAAAATGTCCATTGTGGATAGTTTTACCGGTGTCAGTAATACAAATCTGGGCTATGTCAGTCATTCCTTTAACCAGTTTATTCAGATTGACAACGGAACTCTTCTGGGCTGCGATCATGGCGACGCTTATCCTCGTGCCATTGCAGTTCTTCAATATGTAACAGACATCAGCAATGGTTCCTTTGTTCCTAATTATTTTTCAACTCCATGTAAAGAAATCGACCTTATGACGTTCCCCGGATCTACAGGAAACAACTATACAGGCGCATCTCTGGGTGCATTTGAATATTCTGACAGTTCCTACCTGGCTGCCGGAAACTATGATGCGGACAATAACTCCAGAAATGTATTTATTTCCTCTGTATCCAAATCCGGAGGCACTCCTGTTGTACGCTATTTTTCCAATTATGCCGGCACTTCTGACAGTGCTTCCACACCACATCTGGTAAAAACCGGCAACAACAGCTTCGTACTTCTCTGGTCCAGTAACGGCTACGTTTACTATACCGCGATCGACGGAACTGGTCAGCAGGTCGGCTCTACTTACAAGATGGCCGGAAATCTTTCCGACTGCGTTCCTTCTATTATTAATGGAAAACTGATCTGGTACACATGGAAAAACAGCCACAATACTTTTTATGAGATCAATCTGTCCGATCTTTCTTCCAACAATGCTGTGCGAATCGAGAACGGGCACAAATATGTATATGGCACGACTATAGAAAACTATCAGATTGACAAGACCTGTCGTGTCTGCGGCATTTCTTCCAAAGCTGTCGTTCCTTCAAAGGTCACTGCCCGTATCACTCCTTCCGGTTCCAGTTACCGGACTCTGGAAAAAAGCGATTTTCTGAATATGGGACTCAGCTATACGATCACCCGCCTGAGCTGGTTTTCCGGTGATTACCCCAATGATAGCGATTTTCTGTCTGACTGTATCATTTCCAGTTCAGATGAAAATGTTGTTTCTGTAAACCAGACCACTGGCGGCGCTGCTGTCATCACCCCACAAAAGCCCGGCAAAGCCACGCTTACTATTCAGTCCAAATATAATCCGGATGCTGTATTCACCTCTGAATTATATGTGGATATGTTAAGTGAAGATGTATTCACTTTTTCTAATGAGTATGTCGGATATTATAACGGTACAGACAAAACCCCAGATGTACATATATACCGTTCCGGTCTTACTCTGCAAAAGGATACAGACTATACGGTTACAGTCAGCGGAGACACGATCAACGCAGGTACTTTTACCATGACCTTCACCGGAATTGGTAAATATACCGGCAGTGTAACGAGAAAATATACGATCAAGACTATGTCCATCCTTACCACCAACACTACCTGCACCCTTACGCCAAGCACCTGCATCTATGACGGTAAACCGGCAGAGCCAAAGGTAACCATCGTCAACGAAGGCAATACCCTGGTCGAGGGCAAAGATTTCACTGTAGAATATAAATACAACACAGCCCCCGGAAGAGCACGCGCAGGTATCACAGGTATCGGAAATTACCGCGGATATTTTACCACTACCTTTTATATCAGCTATGGCAATATCAGTAACTGCGATGTCTCACTTTCTGATGAAACGCTGATCTATGATGGCACAGCAAAAAAACCTGCTGTAACCGTAAAGTGTAACGGCAATACTTTAACAGAAGGCACTCATTATACTCTGTCCTATCGCAACAATGTGAATGCAGGCACCGCTTCCGTTACTATCACAGGCAAGGGCAATTACTCCGGAACGCTCACCAAAACATTTAAGATCACGGCAAATGCTCTCAACAAGTGTACAGTTCAGCTTTCCGCATCCTCTTTTACTTACGATGGAACCGAAAAGAAACCAAATATCACAGTGACCTCAAACGGAAAGAAACTGTCTTCCGGTACTGACTATACGGTTTCCTACAAAAACAATGTAAATGCAGGTACTGCAACCGTTACCGTCGCAGGTACCGGAAACTATACAGGCAAAAAAACAGCCACCTTCCAGATTGCCCGCGCAAAAGCTACACTCACGGTAAAGGCAGCTACTCTTACGCTGAATCAGAGCACCAGCAAAACAGCAGTCATCAAAAGCAAAAAAACGGACGGAAAGATCACCTTAAAATCTTCCAACAGCAAGATCGTGAAGATTTCCGGTACCAGCATCATTCCGTTAAGCCCGGGAAAAGCTACTGTCACAGTTACTGCAGCACAAGGCAAAAATTATAAGTCCGCATCTGCGAAGCTCACAATCACAGTACGCCCTCTGAACACCGGCAGTATTTCTCTGAAGTCCACTGCAAAGAGCCAGGCAAGCGTATCCTGGAAACCGGTAACATCCATTACGGCTTACCAGATTCAGTGCAGTACCTCAAGCAACTTCAAGGGTGCCAAAACTGTCACCGTAAAAAGCAGTTCCAAATCTACAGTACTGAAAAAACTGACCCGCGGCAAGAAATACTACATCCGCATCCGTACATACAAAACCGTCAGCAAGAAAAATTATTACTCCACCTGGAGCAAAACTTCTTCTGTCAAAGTAAAATAAGCAATATCAGTTAATAGAAAAGCTGCATCACAGACCGGTCCATTTATCTTCTGGTTCTGTGATGTAGCTTTTTTACATTTACTTTTAATTTTATGGTACAAAAAAAGAACCGTGACCTCTCACAGTTCTTCGCAAATAAAAAAATGCGGAAGATGGGACTTGAACCCACACGAGCGCAATGCTCACAAGATCCTTAGTCTTGCTCGTCTGCCAGTTCCGACACTTCCGCATATCGCATTTCATTGGGATTTTTTATTTTCTCCCTCGCGACAAGTGATAGTATAGCAAAGCATACTGCATATGTCAACACTTTTTTCTAAAAAAATCAAAAAATATTTTTTATTTATACAATTTGAATTTTTCGTTCAAAAAGAGCCATCTGTATCCTCATACAGACAGCTCTTTATATCCTGTTATTTCAGACTATGAAATTAATGATCAGTCAAAAATGATCAGTGCCATAAATACAAGATCTGTTTCTCCTGTATTTGCAAGTCCGTGTCCTTTCCCGTCCGGTGTAATGGTGATGTCACCGGCTTTTACCGGGCGTTTCACACCGTTATCATCGTACTCGCCCTGTCCGCTTAAAATATAATAAGTCTCTGTCTCGCCATGATGCTCATGGTATCCAAGGGAACAACCCTTCTCAATGGTAACCTGGGAATACAGTCCGCATTTGCCTTTCAGCTCGTCTCCCTCAAGAATGTCTTTGATAATTACATGACCTTTACCGCCACACATGTTTTCTACTCTTCTAATACCCATGATAAAATTCCCCTTTCGTAATTGCGTGAATTTTTATGAACGCTGTTTTTTATGATCCGGCGTTCGCTTCCTGTACAATTATAAACGATATGATAAATTTTCGCAATCCTCATTACTGTTTTCCATAATTTACTCAAAAAGCGAGGCTGATCTTTCAGAGATCTGCCCCGCTTTTTTATTTTTACAGATTTTTAATTCTTTCAATTGCCTCAAGGGTGTTCTCATAGCTTCCGAATGCGGTCAGACGGAAGTATCCCTCGCCCTGTGCACCGAAGCCTGAACCAGGAGTACCTACGATATGTGCTTTCTCAAGGAGGTAATCAAAGAATTCCCAGGAAGTCATCTTATCCGGAGTTTTCAGCCAGATATATGGCGCATTTTTTCCACCGGATACAGAGAAGCCTGCTGCGGAAAGTCCATCCAGGATCGTTTTCGCGTTACGCATATAATAAGCAACCTGCTCCTTCAGCTGTGCTTTTCCCTCTGGAGAATATACTGCCTCACCTGCTCTCTGCACGATGTACGGAGCACCGTTGAATTTGGTTCCGTGGCGTCTTGCCCAAAGGCTGTGAAGCTCTACACCGTCACGTACCAGTTCCTTCGGAACTACGGTAAATCCAAGACGAACACCTGTAAATCCGGCATTCTTGGAAAAGCTTCTAAGCTCAATGGCGCAGGTTCTTGCACCTTCACACTCATAAATACTGTGTGGAACATCCTCCTCTGAGATATATGCTTCGTATGCTGCGTCATAAATGATCACACAGCCGTTTTTGTTCGCGTAATCGACCCATGCCTGCAGAGCCTCTTTTGTGATGGCACCACCGGTCGGGTTGTTCGGGAAGCAGAGATAGATAAGATCCGGTACCTCACCCGGGATCTCCGGAAGGAATCCGTTCTCCTCTTTGCATGGCATATAGATCACACCATCAAAATTCTCACGCTCTTTGTTGTACTCACCGGTACGACCTGCCATAACATTAGTGTCTACATATACAGGATAAACCGGGTCGCAAACTGCAACCTTGTTATCCAGTCCGAAGATCTCCTGGATGTTTCCGGAATCACTTTTTGCTCCATCGGAAACAAAGATCTCGTCTGCGCTGATGTCGCAGCCTCTGGACTGATAATCATTTTTTGCAATGGCATTTCTTAAGAACTCATATCCGAGATCCGGAGCATATCCGTGGAAGGTTTCTGCGTGTGCCATCTCGTCTACAGATTTATGAAGGGCATCGATGATCGCCGGTGCAAGGGGCTGTGTCACATCACCGATTCCAAGACTGATCACGGAATCCTTAAATTCCGGATTGGCCTCCTTATATGCTTTAACCTTCTTCGCGATATTGGAAAACAGATAGCTTCCCGGAAGTTTTAAATAATTCTTATTTACTGTAACCATAGGTATTTATCTCCTTCTCTCAATTTCCTCTGCCAGTGCTTTTCTGACGCTGTCAGGATTTGCCTTACCTTTCAGCTCTCTCATCAGCTGTCCTACGAAGAATCCCATAACCTTGTCCTTGCCTCCCAGAAGCTCTGCCAGCGGTCCGGGGTTTGCGTCTACGATCTTTTTCACAGTTTCGGTGAGAAGGCCTGTGTCTTCTACGATCTTAAGACCCTTTTCTTCTATATATACAACCGGATCAATGTCCTCGTCAAATACTTTTTCAAAAACCTTTTTTGCATTCTGGGCGCTGACTTCTTTTTTCTCCACCATGGAAAGAAGATCTGCCAGATGCTTCGGTGTGAAGTTTACTTTTTCCGGATCCAGGCCTGTGTCCTTTGTCAGACGGAGAACCTCTACCATGAACCAGTTCGCCACCTTTTTCGGGTTTCCAAGAAGAACGGCTGTCTCCTCAAAAAGTCCTGCCAGGTGTCTGGATTCTGTAAGGATTCCTGCATCATAAGCCGGAAGCTCATATTCCTTCTGGTATCTCTCCATCTTAGCTTCACGAAGCTCCGGAATGGATGCACGAAGCTCTTCGATCCATGCATCGGAAATGTGGATCGGCGGAAGATCCGGATCCGGGAAGTAACGGTAATCCTTGGCATCCTCTTTTGAACGCATGGCATGAGAAGATTCCTTATTGTCATCCCATCTTCTGGTTTCCTGAACAACAGCTCTGCCTTCCTCCAGAAGCTCGATCTGACGTTCTCTCTCACCCTCAATGGCTCTTGCGATCGCCTTGAAGGAGTTCAGGTTCTTCATCTCAGTTCTTGTTCCGAAAGTATCACTTCCTACCTTGCGTACAGAAAGGTTGACATCGGCACGCATGGAGCCTTCCTGAAGTTTGCAGTCCGAAACTCCCAGATATTGCATAGTACAGCGAAGTTTTTCCAGGTATGCGATAACCTCCTCAGAACTTCTCATATCCGGCTCGGATACGATCTCGATCAGCGGTACTCCGCTTCGATTGTAGTCAACCAGGGAGCAGTCCTCCCACTCATCATGGATCAGCTTACCTGCATCCTCCTCCATGTGCATTTCATGGATACGCACGGTTTTCTTTCCTGCGGAGGTTTCGATCTCAACAGCTCCGTCATAGCAGATCGGCAGATACAGCTGAGAGATCTGGTAGTTCTGGGGGTTATCCGGGTAAAAATAGTTCTTACGGTCAAACTTGCAGTACTGATGAATATGGCAGTTTGCCGCAAGGCCTGCTTTGATGGCAAACTCTACAACTTTTTTGTTCAGGACCGGAAGAGATCCCGGCATACCGGTGCAGACCGGGCATGTATGGGTGTTCGGCGCGCCGCCAAACTCTGTGGAGCATCCGCAGAAGATCTTTGTTTTTGTGGCAAGCTCCACATGTACCTCAAGTCCTATGACTGTCTCGTACTGTTTCATGCCTTTTCTCCCCTTTCCATTGCCATTCCGAAATCGCCACGTTTTTTCTCATATGCGTGAGCTGCGCGGAACAGATTGTTTTCTTTGAAGCAGTCCCCGATCATCTGGATTCCGATTGGAAGTCCGGCAGCGTCCTTTCCGCATGGAACTGTGATTCCCGGAAGTCCACACAGGTTTACTGCCACGGTATAGATATCTCCAAGGTACATGGCAAGAGGATCTTTCAGACTTTCTCCAAGTTTTGGTGCCGTGAACGGAGATGCCGGAGCAAGAAGAACATCATATTTGGAAAATGCCTCGTCAAATTCTTTTTTAATCAGTGCTTTTGTACGAAGTGCTTTCAGATAATAAGCATCATAGTAACCGGAACTCAATACGAAAGAACCAAGCATGATACGACGTTTTACCTCTTCACCGAAGCCTTCGGTTCTTGTCTTTTTGTACATGTCGTGAAGTCCCTCGTACTCTTTTGCACGGAAACCGTACTTCACGCCATCGAAACGCTCCAGGTTGGAGCTGGCCTCTGCACTGGCGATAATATAGTAAGCAGGAATCATATATTCGGTTGTCTTCATGGAGAAAAATTCTACCACTGCGCCCATCTCGGTAAGGCTTTTCAGGGTATTCATAAACGCCTCTTTTACCTCAGAGTTCAGTCCCTCGGAAAGATATTCTTTAGGCACGCCGAATTTCATTCCCACGATCTTATCTGTCATAGAAGAAGAGAAATCAAGATCCTCTCTCTTCATGGATGTACTGTCTTTTTCATCATGTCCTGCGATCACCTCAAGGAGTGCTGCACAGTCTGCAACGTCTTTTCCCACCGGTCCGATCTGGTCCAGAGATGACGCATAGGCAACCAGTCCGTAACGGGATACGGTTCCATAAGTCGGCTTGATTCCGGTCACACCACAGTAGGAACTTGGCTGACGGATAGAACCGCCTGTATCAGAACCAAGTGCCAGATACGTTTCTCCTGCTGCCACTGCTGCACAGGAGCCGCCGGAGGAGCCACCCGGAACATGCTCCAGATCCCACGGGTTTCTGGTCACTCCATAGGCCGAAGTTTCTGTGGTACTTCCCATGGCAAACTCATCCATGTTTGTTTTTCCGATGATCACAAGACCTGCTTTTTCCAGGCGGTCAATGACCTCGGCATTGTACTGCGGAACAAAATTTTCAAGGATCTTTGATGCACAGGTGGTTGTTTTTCCCTTGATGCAGATATTATCCTTGATCGCGATCGGTACACCGGCAAGCGGTCCTCTATAGGTTCCGTCCTCGATTCCCTTCTGCACTTCCTTTGCTCTTGCATATGCTTCTTTTTTATAGGTATCAAGATAAGCGTGGACTTTGTCCTCTTTTGCCTCGATCTGATCAAATACGTATTTTACACCGTCCAGGACGCTTATCTGATGCTGTTTGATCTTTTCCGCAAGCTGTAATGCGGTTAATTTTCCCAAATCCATGTCCTGTCTCCTGTCTTATCCAATTGTTTTCGGAACCTGATACTGATTTTCTTTCTGCTTCGGTGCATTGGCAAGCATTGCCTCGCTGTTGTCTCCGTTTGTCACAACATCCTCACGGAACACATTCTCATCCTGAAAGATATGAGACATCGGTTCCACGGAGGAAGTATCAAGCTCATCTAATTTATCTACATAATCCAGCATCTTCTGCATATCTTCTTTTGCTTTTTCCTTTTCATCCTCTGTCAGAGAAAGCTTGGCCAGAATGCAGACATTTTCCATTGTTTCATCATCAATTATCTTTGCCATCTTTTTTCTCCTTATTACGGCTCAAGTCTGTTCATATCACGTGGGAACAGACAGGTCTCACGAACGTTTTCTTCCCCTAAGATCTGCATGGTAAGACGCTCCAGACCGATTCCCAGTCCACCGTGAGGCGGCATTCCGTGTTTGAAGGTATCCAGATACTGCTCCATACCTTCCTCGTCCATGCCACGGGCTGCGATCTTGTCCTTCAGCATCTGATAGTCATGGATACGCTGACCGCCTGTGGTGATTTCAAGTCCCTTGAACAGAAGGTCAAAGCTTAATGTAAATTTCTCATCAGCCGGATCATCCATTGCATAGAACGGACGCTTCTTGGAAGGATAATGTGTGACAAATACAAAATCTGCATCATACTCTTCTTTAAAATATCTTCCGATCAGAGACTCTTCCTCCGGCTCCAGATCATATGGGTTACGGATCTTTCTGTTATATTTCTCAGCAACCAGCTCTTTTGCCTTGTCAAAGCGTACTGCCGGGATCTTGTCTACCTTAGGAAGCTCTACCTTCAGGATAGAAAGCTCATGTGCGTAGTCTTTTTTAAGAAGCTCTACCGCATACTGGAGAAATCCTGTCTCCATTTCCATGATATCCTCAAATCCGTTGATATAGCCCATCTCAAAATCAAGGCTTGTATATTCATTTAAATGACGTTTGGTGTTATGCTTCTCTGCACGGAATACAGGACCGGTCTCAAATACACGGTCAAAAACTCCCACCATCATCTGTTTGTAAAACTGCGGGCTCTGTGCCAGAACTGCCGGTTTGTGGAAATAGCTCAGCTTGAACAGATTCGCGCCGCCCTCTGCGCCTCTGGCTCCGATCTTCGGTGTGTGGATCTCGGTAAATCCGTTCTTGTAAAGATAATCACGAAACGCCCTTACGATTGCTTCCTGGATCTTGAATTTCGCGCGCTCCTGGATATTTCGAAGTGCGATCGGACGATAGTTCAGCTTGGCTTCCAGGGAAGTATTCAGTTTCCATTTATCAATAGCAAGAGGAAGAGGCTCTGCCGGTGAGGAAAGGATCTCCACATGGCTGATGCGGAGCTCTCTTCCGTGAGGCGCTCTTTCTTCCTCATGAAGAGTTCCTGTGAGGCGCACACACATCGCCTCCTTCAGATCATGAATGGAAACATTTGTCTTGTCGTTCTCATATACTGTCTGAAAAAGCCCTTCTTTTTTTCGAAGTATCACAAATGCCACGTCACCCATATTACGGATGCTGTGTATTGCACCTTCCACTGTCGCTTCCTGGTCTTTCATGCTCTCGGAAAGAAGCACATCCCAGGCACATTCTCTAGTCTTACAGATTCCATCCATAAATTCCATTCCCTCATCCTCCAATTCAAAGTAGTTTCACCGAATCAGGAAATCCTCTGCGGACTTTTCCCCGATCCGGTGTGATATCAGTCATTCAGAACAGATCATTCCTGTCCGCTCTGCTGTTTTTTGTTGTTTTTTACACAGAATCATATAAAAGCATCAGAACCATCTGGGCTGTCTCCACCATATTGGTCCCGGAATCCATACTGCATTTCTGGATATAGCGGTATGCGTCATCCTCGCTCAGGTGATTTCTTTCCATTAAAAGCATCTTTGCATTTGAAATATAATTCTGTTCTTTCCATGAACGCTGCTTCGGCTTTTTCTTATCTTTTTTCCAGCGCCTTTCTATCTGGGAAAGCATCATGCTCACCGTATTTACCAGATCTCCGGCCTTCAGAGGCATTCCCACACATAAAATGGATGTTGGCGCCTCACTGATCACTCCCCGGGAGGCCATAAGCAGCATTTCAAAATAATCCGGCATATAGTCCAGAAGATCACGGTAGTACATATCCTGAAGATGATAACCGCAAAGCAGAACGCCGCCATCAAGCTCCGAGATACTGGCAAGGGCATTTGCACCCGAATTGCATACCGCCGCTACCGTGAATCCATATCTGTTAAGGACTGTGCGGATCTTTTTTGCATCTTCTATTTTCGGTAATGCAATCACGATACTCGTGTTCATAAGCCGCCACTCTCTTTCGCCCTATTATGCCTCGTTCATCAGATCCGATACAGATACTCCTCGATCTCCCAGTCTGAAATCTCCTGGGAATAACGCAGCCACTCTTTTCTTTTGGCCTGCGCATATTGTTTGCAGAAGGCTTCTCCAAGGATTTCCTTCATCCAGTCACTTTCTTCAAACAGTGTGATCGCTTCCCGTAAGTTCTCCGGTAAATTCTCGATACCCTGTTCCTTCTGATCCGACTCGGAAAGAGAACGGTCAGAAGCTTTTGTAGGATAGATCTTCTTCTGGATTCCATCCAGGCCCGCTGCCAGGCATACCGCAAAAACAAGGTATGGGTTGGATGCAGCATCCGGGCTTCGAAGCTCGATCCTGGTATCTGCACCATTGACTCTCGGGATCCTTACCAGTGAATTCTGGTTATTTCTCGTCCAGGTCAGTTCTGTAGGCGCATCAAATCCAGGCACAAGACGCTTATAGGAATTTACAAGCGGATTGGTGATCAGAGTCATCTCACGGCTGTGAGCCAGAAGGCCTCCGATAAAATAGTATGCCTCTTCACTTAATCTGGACGGATCCTCCGGATCCACGAAAATATTTTTTCCATTTTTAAACAGCGAAAAATGGATATGCATGGCTGAACCGTTTACTTCCCGTCTTGGCTTCGGCATAAATGTCGCATGAAGTCCATGACGTTTGGCTACAGTTCTCACTGCCATCTTAAAGGTTATAACTTCGTCTGCCATCTTACGTGCTTCTCCGTAATGAAGGGCGATCTCATGCTGTGCAGGTGCTGTCTCATGATGAGAGGATTCCACCTCAAATCCCATATCCTCAAGAGTCAGTACCATATCACGTCTTGCATTTTCGCCTAAGTCCACCGGACTTACATCCAGGTATCCGGCTTTTTCGTGAGAAACCGTTGTAGGCATTCCGTTGTCATCAATATGAAACAAGAAAAACTCACATTCTGGATCAACATAGCAGGTATAACCTGCCTTTTCTGCTGCCTGCGCTGTTTTTTTCAGAATATATCTTGAGCTCATCTCATGCTCAGATCCATCTGCACGGCGCATATCGCAGATCAGTCTTGCGACCTTTCCCTGCTGAGGACGCCATGGGAGAATCGAAAAAGTATCGTAATCCGGATACAGGATCAAATCCGGCTCCTTTTCTCCCACAATGCCCGCAATATGAGAGCCATATACAACACACTGGTTATCCAGGGCTCTTGGAAGCTCTCTTGCTGTGATCGCAATATTTTTCAGAGTTCCAAACATATCTGTAAACTGGAGGCGGATGAACTCTACGTCTTCCTCCTCTGCCATTGCAAGAATCTCTTCTCTGGTATAATTCCCCATAGTATTCTCTCCTTTATTTCCTCATCACACAAAAATAATTACCCGTAAAATCAGAAAAAGGGTGCACTTCAGAGAGCTTCCGCTCCTGAAGAACACCCTTGTTCATGGACGTAATTATAGCAACCGGCTAATTCTTTGTCAACAGTTTTTTACTGTAAGTAAGAATAGCTCATCAGTGACTCATCCACTGCTTTTGCAGCTTCACGTCCCTCATGGATCGCCCATACTACAAGAGATTGTCCCCTGTGCATATCACCGGCTGTAAATACGCGGTCCACACTTGTTGCATATTCATCCGGTTTTGTCTCCACGTTGGTTCTTCCCGTGATATTTACGTGGAATGCATCGGTTACATATTTTTCACTTCCAAGGAATCCTGCCGCGATCAGAACCAGATCTGCCGGAATCACTTCCTCGCTGCCCTCGATCGGAACCATATTGAATCTTCCGGTCTTTTCATCTTTCACGCCTTTCAGTTTCACGATCTTGGCCTTACATACATTTCCTTTTTTGTCTTTGATAAACTCGGTAACGGTTGTCTGGTAAACACGCGGGTCATGTCCGAATACTGCGATCGCCTCTTCCTGGCCATAGTCTGTTTTCAGAACTTTCGGCCACTCCGGCCACGGATTGGATGGTGTTCTTGTTTCCGGCGGCTTTGGCATCATCTCAAGCTGTGTCACAGATTTGGCACCAAGACGGATAGAAGTTCCCACACAGTCGTTTCCTGTGTCACCGCCGCCAATGACCAGAACGTTTTTGCCTTTGGCAAGCTCATAAGGAAACTTCGCAAAATCAGAATCCAGAAGGCTCTTTGTTACCTGCTTCAGGAAATCTACTGCAAAATAGATTCCCTTCGCATCTCTTCCCGGAACCTTGATGTCTCGCGGGTGAGAAGCACCACAACAGAGAAGTACACGGTCAAAATCCTTCAGAATCTGTTCTGCTGTGATATCCACGCCTACATTGATATTGGTAACAAACCTCACGCCTTCCTCTTCCATCAGCTTCAGTCTGCGGTCGATGACTTTTTTCTCAAGCTTCATATTCGGGATACCATAACGGAGAAGTCCTCCGATCCGGTCATTTCTCTCAAATACGGTTACGCTGTGTCCGCGGCGGTTCAGCTGCTGTGCTGCTGCCAGTCCGGAAGGTCCGCTTCCGATGACTGCGATTGTCTTTCCTGTACGGACTGGTGGAATCTGAGGTTTTACCCAGCCGTTGGCATAGGCTGTCTCGATGATCGCTTTTTCATTTTCCTTTGTGCTGACCGGTTCCCCGTTCAGGTTACAGGTACAGGCAGCCTCGCACAGTGCCGGACACACTCTGGAGGTGAATTCCGGAAAACTGTGTGTCTTATTCAGACGTAAGAAGGCCTGTTTCCAGTTTCCTGTATACACAAGATCATTGGTCTCAGGAACCAGATTGTGCAGCGGACAGCCGGAAGCCATTCCTCCGATCATCATGCCTGCCTGACAGAAGGGAACGCCGCAGGCCATGCAGCGCGCTCCCTGGAGTTTCTGTTTTTCTTTATTTAACGGAATACGAAACTCGTTGAAATTCTGTATACGTTCCTTTGGCGGCAGAACCTTTGCCGTCTCTCTCTCATAATCTAAAAATCCCGTTGGCTTTCCCATTTCCTCATCCTCCTTAATGTTTCACACCGATGCTCTCATAGAATGCTTCCATCTGTGCCTGCTGGCTTGTCAGACCTTTTTCCTCAAGCTTGGCACTTAATGTGATCATTCTCTTGTACTCATCCGGAATGAGTTTTTTGAAGTGAGGCAGATAGGAATCAAAATCAGCCAGCACCTTCTTACCGATCTCGGAGCCTGTTGCTTCCACATGAGCTTCGATAAGATCACGAAGCTCTTTTTTATCATATTTATTCTCCACCTTTTCAATGGAAATTATTGCCTTATTCAGATTCTTGTAAAGAACATTGTCCACATCCAGAACATATGCGATACCGCCGCTCATACCTGCTGCAAAGTTCTTTCCGGTCTTTCCGAGAACTACCACACGTCCACCGGTCATGTACTCACATCCATGCTCGCCGACGCCCTCTACAACAGCCACTGCACCGGAGTTACGTACTGCAAAACGCTCACCTGCAACACCGTTGATAAATGCGGTTCCGCTGGTTGCTCCGTAAAGAGCTACGTTTCCTACAATAATATTCTCCTCTGCCTTATATGCAGCTTTTTCCGGAACCCTGACGATCAGCTTACCACCGGAAAGTCCCTTTCCGAAGTAATCATTGCTGTCACCGGTCAGTTTCAGTGTCAGTCCCTTCGGGATAAATGCACCGAAGCTCTGTCCGCCTGCGCCTGTACAGTTTACAGTTACCGTATCCTCTGCAAGACCATCTTTATGGTTTCTTGTGATCTCAGAACCAAGAATCGTACCGAAAGCACGGTCTGTATTGCTGACTTTTACATCAACAGAAACCTTCTCACCTTTCTGGATCGCAGGTGCACATTTTTTCACAAGAACCTTTTCGTCCAGTGTTTTGTCCAGATTGAAGTTGTATACAGCCTTCGGATCAAAGGTTACTTTTCCTTTTCCTGCATACGGGTTATTCAGAATCGCGCTTAAGTCAACCTTGCCCTTATGCGGCTCCTGTACATCGCCAGAAACAGTAAGAAGATCTGTACGGCCAACCATCTCATCAATAGTTGCCACGCCAAGACGTGCCATGTACTCTCTCAGTTCCTGTGCGATAAAGCGCATAAAGTTTTCTACGTATTCCGGTTTACCGCGGAATCTTTTACGAAGCTCCGGATTCTGTGTGGCAACACCTACCGGGCAGGTATCCAGGTTGCACACACGCATCATCACGCAGCCCATCGTTACAAGCGGCGCTGTTGCAAAACCGAATTCCTCTGCACCGAGAAGTGCTGCAATGGCAACGTCACGGCCGCTCATCAGCTTACCGTCTGTCTCGATACGTACACGGTTACGAAGTCCGTTCATAATCAGTGTCTGGTGTGTCTCTGCAAGACCAAGCTCCCACGGAAGTCCTGCATTGTGGATGGAGCTTCTTGGTGCCGCACCGGTACCTCCGTCATATCCGGAGATCAGGACTGTCTGTGCTCCTGCTTTTGCAACACCGGCTGCAACTGTACCAACACCGGCCTCGGAAACAAGCTTTACGGAAATATCTGCATATTTATTTGCGTTTTTCAGGTCATAGATCAGCTCTGCCAGGTCCTCAATGGAGTAGATATCATGATGTGGCGGAGGAGAGATCAGGCTGACACCAGGTGTGGAATGACGGGTTTTTGCGATCCATGGATAAACCTTCTTTGCCGGAAGATGTCCACCTTCTCCAGGTTTCGCGCCCTGTGCCATTTTGATCTGGATCTCTCTTGCAGATACCAGATAGCGGCTGGTAACACCAAAACGTCCGCTGGCAACCTGTTTGATCGCAGAGCAGCGGTCATTGTCTGTTCCTGCGGAATCCAGACGCTCATCGCTCTCACCGCCCTCACCAGTGTTGGATTTTCCGTGGAGATGATTCATGGCGATCGCCAGTGTCTCATGTGCCTCCTGTGAAATAGATCCATAGGACATGGCACCTGTCTTAAAACGTTTTACGATCTCATCTACGCTTTCCACCTGATCGATGGGAAGCGGTTCTTTTGCAAACTTAAAGTCCAGAAGACCTCTTAAGTTTCCATGTCCTTCTTCGTCTACCAGTTTGGTGTATTCCTTGAACATCTCATAGCTGCCCTGTTTTGTGGACTGCTGGAGAAGATGGATGGTACGCGGATTATATCTGTGTTCCTCACCCTGGCTTCTCATCTTATGGGCACCTACGCTGTCCAGTGTCAAATCTGTTGCAAGTCCAAGCGGGTCAAAAGCCTCGGAATGAAGCTTCTCTACGTTATCCTCGATATCCTCCAGAGTGATTCCGCCTACGCGGCTTACAGTTCCTGTAAAGTAACGGTCGATCACATCCTGGGAGATTCCGATAGCCTCAAAGATCTGAGATCCCTGATAGGACTGGATCGTGGAAATACCCATCTTGGAAGCGATCTTTACGATTCCGCTGATCACCGCATGGTTATAATCATCCACTGCTGCATAGTAATCCTTGTCCAGCATATGGGTATCGATCAGCTCATGGATCGTATCTAGTGCCAGATACGGGTTGACTGCACTTGCACCATAACCAAGAAGTGTGGCAAAATGATGCACCTCTCTCGGCTCACCGGACTCCAGGATCAGAGCAAGAGATGTACTCTTTTTCGTCTTTACAAGATGCTGATGTACTGCGGAAACCGCCAGCAGTGACGGGATCGGCATATGGTTTTCATCCACGCCACGGTCAGAAAGAACAAGGATATTGGCACCTTCACGAAATGCCTTGTCAACCTCTACGAACAGACGGTCAATAGCACGCTCAAGCTTTGTGCTCTTGTAATATAAAGTAGAGATCGTCACAACCTTGAAGCCGTCTTTTTTCATGCTCTTGATCTTCATCATATCCGTATTGGTCAGGATCGGATTGTTGATCTTTAATACCTGACAGTTCTCCGGAGTCTGAACCAGAAGGTTTCCGTCCTTACCTACATATACGCTGGTGGAAGTAACGATTTCCTCACGGATGGCATCAATAGGTGGGTTGGTAACCTGTGCAAAAAGCTGTTTGAAGTAGTCGAACAACGGATAATGCTGCTTGGAAAATACAGCAAGCGGCGTATCATGACCCATGGCTCCAATGCTCTCTGCACCGTTTAATGCCATGTTACGGATGGAGGTACGATACTGCTCGTATGTATAGCCGAATGCTTTCTGCAGACGGGCTCTCTCCTCCGGTGTGTACTCGATCACACGCTCATTGGGAATCTTGATGTCGCGAAGCTGTACCAGGTTGCTGTCAAGCCACTCGCCGTATGGCTGTTTTTTCGCATATTTTTCTTTCAGTTCATTGTCATCGATCACGCGTCCCTGAACGGTATCTACCAGAAGCATTTTTCCAGGATGAAGACGCTCTTTTAATACGATCTTTTCCTCATCTACCGGAAGAACACCAACCTCGGAGGAAAGGATCATGTAACCGTCAGAAGTAATATAGTATCTGGATGGACGAAGACCGTTTCTGTCAAGAACCGCACCCATCACATCACCATCTGAAAACAGAATGGACGCAGGTCCGTCCCATGGCTCCATCATGGTTGCATAATACTGATAAAAGTCTCTCTTTTCCTGAGAGATCGTATCATTATTTGCCCATGGTTCAGGAATGGTGATCATCACTGCAAGGGGAAGATCCATACCACTCATTACCAGGAATTCCAGCGTGTTATCCAGCATTGCGGAGTCAGAACCGTTGCGGTTGACAACAGGAAGGACTTTATGAAGCTCATCCTTAAGATACGGAGAATCCATATTTTCCTCACGTGCAAGCATCTTATCTGCATTTCCGCGGATGGTGTTGATCTCACCATTGTGCACGATAAAACGGTTCGGATGTGCTCTCTCCCAGCTCGGATTTGTGTTGGTACTGAAACGGGAATGTACCACTGCAATGGCAGATTCATAATCCGGGCTCTGCAGATCTCCGAAGAAAGTACGAAGCTGTCCTACCAGGAACATACCTTTGTATACAATAGTACGGCTGCTCATAGAAACAACATAGGTATTATCATTACTCTGTTCAAACTCACGGCGGGCAATATAGAGCATACGGTCAAACGGGAGACCTTTTTCCACATCCTCCGGTTTCTTGATGAAAGCCTGCATGATGCACGGCATGCACTCTCTTGCCTTATGTCCAAGCACCTCCGGAAATACCGGTACCGTACGCCATCCGAGAAGCTCAAGGCCTTCTTTTTCTACGATGATCTCGAACATCTTCTTTGCCTGGGCACGTTTGATCTCATGCTGCGGGAAAAAGAGCTGGGCCACACCGTATTCTCTTTCACCACCGATGTCAAAGCCCTCTTTCTTACAGACTTTTTTGAAAAATTTATGGGAGATCTGAAGAAGGATGCCGACGCCATCGCCGGTCTTTCCTTCTGCATCCTTACCTGCACGATGCTCCAGATTCTCTACGATCTTAAGAGCATTGGCAACGGTGTCATGGGTTTTCTTTCCTTTTATATTGACAACGGCTCCGATACCGCAGTTATCATGTTCGAATTCAGGGCGGTAGAGGCCCTGCTGCTGATTTTCTACTTCTTTCATTTTCCTCATCCTTTCATTGCAGCTTCTTCTGCCGTCTTTTTGTCCACTGCCGCCTGCACGAATCCACGGAACAGCGGATGTGCATGATTCGGTCTGGATTTAAATTCCGGATGTCCCTGTGTTCCCACGAAGAACGGATGTCCTGAAATCTCGATCATCTCAACGATATGGGCATCTGGTGAAGTTCCCACAATCGACATTCCTTTTTCACTTAACTCTTTACGGAACGCATTGTTTACTTCATAACGATGTCTGTGACGCTCCTGGATCTCCTTTTTGCCAAACAGCTCGTAGGATTTTGATTCTTCACTGAGCACGCATGGATAGCTTCCGAGACGGAGTGTTCCTCCGAGATCTTCCACATCCTCCTGATCCGGCATCAGGGCAATGACCGGATGTTTGGTCTCCGGATCCAGCTCGATGCTGTTGGCATCCTCATATCCCAGTACGTGACGGGCAAATTCTACGATAGCCATCTGCATTCCAAGACAGATTCCAAGATACGGGATCTTATGAACTCTTGCATACTGTGCAGCCAGGATCATGCCTTCTGTACCACGGTTTCCAAAGCCTCCCGGTACCAGAATTCCATCCACTGCATGAAGTGTCTGATCCAGATTCTTCTCATTCAGCTCCTCGGAATCCACCCACACAAGCTCCACTTTCGCACGACAGGAAATTCCGCCATGCTTCAGAGCTTCCACAACACTTAAGTACGCATCGTGAAGCTGTGTATATTTACCGACCATGGCGATCTTGACTGTTTTATCCGGATGACGAAGGTTCTCTACCATATTCTCCCAGTCTGTAAGATCCGGTTTGCGGTTCTCAAGTCTTAAGCTCTGAAGCACCACATCTGCAAGTTTTTCTCTCTCCATTGCAAGCGGCGCCTCATACAGATATTCCACATCCAGGTTCTGAAGCACATGGCTTACCGGCACGTTACAGAACAGTGCGATCTTTCCGCGGATATCATCGGTAAGTGGATACTCACTTCTGCATACCAGCACGTCCGGCTGAATTCCCATTCCCTGCAGCTCCTTGACACTGGCCTGGGTTGGTTTTGTTTTCATCTCGCCGGAAGCCCGGAGATATGGAATCAAGGTTACATGGATAAGGATCGCATTGTCATGTCCCACATCATGCTGGAACTGACGGATGGATTCCAGAAACGGCTGGCTCTCGATATCGCCCACTGTACCGCCAACTTCGATGATGGCAATTCTGTCTTCATCTGCGGATTTTGCCCTGTAAAATCGGCTCTTGATCTCGTTTGTGATATGCGGAATGACCTGAACAGTTCCTCCGCCGAAATCACCGTGACGCTCTTTCTGGAGAACGGACCAGTAGATCTTACCGGTTGTCACATTGGAATTTTTGTCAAGGCTTTCATCAATGAAACGTTCATAATGTCCAAGGTCAAGATCTGTCTCTGTACCGTCATCGGTTACAAAAACCTCTCCATGCTGAATGGGATTCATAGTTCCCGGGTCAATATTGATGTAGGGATCAAATTTCTGCATGGTCACCTGATACCCTCTGGCTTTCAGAAGGCGCCCAAGAGACGCTGCGGTAATTCCTTTTCCCAAACCGGAAACAACTCCGCCCGTTACAAAAACATATTTTACTGCCATCTTCGATTTCCTCCTCCATTTTGTGTTCCACAACAAAAAGGCGTCCGGAACAGGTTCCAAGGGGCGAGAATTCCCCTGTGGTATCCGTTCCTGACGCCTTTGTCAGTTATCTTTCATATAAAATATGGTTTACTATAAACTATTTTTTTTTATTTGTCAATAACAGATTTTTTATATAGTCTGCAGAATTTCTTCCTATGAAATGGTTACAAATAAAAAACAGACGCCTGCCGAGGATTTCCATCTGATTTCCTGTCTCTGCAACCACGTCTGTCTTTTCTTTTTATGTCTTTTATATCTTGTCTGTCGCTGCACTGTCTGTCAGGCAACTGCATATTTCTGAAGGAAACAATTAAACTCATGATCCTCACCATGACAGGTTACTGTAAGAACCTTGGTCAGATCCATGCTGAGGATTCCAAGAATAGATTTTGCATCAATTAAAATTCTGTTATATGAAATATCTACATCAAAATCACATTTACTTGCAGCCTTAACAAATTCTTTAACATCCTCTGTCGCATTCAATCTAATTTTTTTAGACATAAATATCATCCTCTCTTTTATCTCGGTAAAAACCGGCATTGTTCCGGCCTCGCTGTTTTCCTGTATTTTCCAGACCAGCGGCCTTTTCTCATCTGGCTGTTCCACATTATGTCTCATGTTGTCAGATTTGTCAAGTTGATATTTTTTATCGTTTTGGACGTTTTTCCTATAGAAACCCGAATTTTATATGATAAAATCCGGGTTTCTTAGATATTTATTGTGCAGTTTTCATATTTTCATTTTTCAATCCATTATTTTTAACTGTGAGATTAATTCCATATAGTTCATTAATCCTGTTTGATTTCTTCTGGTATCTCCATCGGATAATTACCATCAAAACATGCTTTGCACAACGGAAGGCCACCTGCCATGCCTTCCAGATAATCGATCTGCATGTAGCCAAGAGAATCCGCACCGATCATCTTGCGAATCTCTTCCGTACTATGCTGTGCCGCAATCAGCTGATCATTGGACGGCACATCCGTACCGAAATAACAGGGATGTAAAAATGGCGGGGAGCTGATACGTACATGTACTTCTTTGGCTCCGGCTTCTTTCAGCATGTGGATCAGATTGGCAATGGTAGTTCCACGGACAATGGAATCATCCACCAGAACGATTCTCTTCCCCTTCACCACTGATTCCAGAACGCTCAGCTTCAGATGAACGCTTGACTCTCTCTCCTGCTGTGTAGGCTTGATAAAAGTTCTTCCAATGTAACTGTTTTTATAGAATGCAAAACCAAACGGGATTCCAGATTCCTCCGAATAGCCTTTTGCTGCCGGAAGTCCGGATTCCGGTACACCGGTTACCAGATCCGCTTCTACCGGATAGGACTTTGCAAGAGATTTTCCTCCACGAATCCTTGCATCATAGATTTTTACGCCATCCATGGTGCTGTCCAGTCTTGCAAAATAAATATATTCAAAAACACAATGAGCATGCTTTTTCTGTTCAGCCAGTTTGCTGGATTTCAGTCCGTCCCTGGTGATCGTGACGATCTCACCCGGTTCAATATCACGGATAAATTCTGCTCCTACAGATGTCAGTGCACAGCTCTCAGATGCCAGAACATAAGCATTGTCTCTCTTTCCAAGACAAAGTGGTTTCAGTCCGTACGGGTCACGGGCACCGATCAGCTTCCTCGGGCTCATGATCACAAGCGCATATCCGCCCCTGATCTTCTCTACTGTTTTATGTACTGCTTCCTCTACAGTTGCAGAATGAACACGCTCTCTTGCAATATGGAAAGCAATAACCTCTGAATCTGTCGTTGTATGGAAGATCGCTCCTGTCTGGATCAGTTCCCATTTCAGAGCTTCTGTATTAACCAGATTTCCGTTATGCGCCAGTGCCAGACTTCCCTTAATATAAGAAAGTACCAGCGGCTGTGCATTCTCCGCAACAGACTCTCCGGTGGTGGAATAACGAACATGTCCGATTCCGATGTCACCATTCATATTATGTACAACATCTTTTCGTAAAACTTCGCTTACCAGTCCGAGATCTTTATGAAACTGTACGTTTCCTCTTTCTCCATCCGTCCTTGAAACGGCCATTCCGCAGGACTCCTGTCCCCTGTGCTGCAGCGAAGTAAGACCATAATAAATAGATGGTGCAATATTCCCTCCATCCAGATCATAAATCCCGAATACGCCACATTCTTCCTTTACTCCTGACATATTTTCCTCCATCTGTCTCTTCCGTTTTGTTACACACAAATTATAATAAAAGAACGTGATTTGTCAACCCTGCGCTTTTAAGGGCCGCCGCATTTTTGAATCCTTTTTTTGATTTTTTGAAAAAAAGCTTGACATTATTTCTTTTTGGTGTATACTGCACACTTAACACAAAAACGCTTCGGATACCGCAGATATCCAAAGCGTTTTTTTATCTTTCGGAACTGTTTTTGTTCTAAAAAAATATAAGACAGTCCTTATAAGATAATTAAAAATTATAATAAATAAGAGAAATGTTTTATTTATTCAGATTCTTCGGTCCGAATCCCATCGGAAGCAGTTCTTCCAGCCGGAATATCTCGTACTGGTCCTTACCGGTCGCCAGAATGATCTGAAACTCCTTCGGATCACAGAACTCCATCATAACCTGGCGGCAGACACCGCATGGCGCCGCATATTCCTTAAGCTCCTTATTCATTCCTCCCACTACACAAATCGCATCGAATTCCAGAACGCCCTCGCTGACTGCCTTGAAAAATGCGGTTCTCTCCGCACAGTTGCTTGGAGTATAACCGGCATTTTCAATATTACAGCCACCATAAACATTCCCATTCTTCGCAAGCAACGCCGCTCCCACATGAAAATGTGAATACGGCACATAGGAATAATCCATCATACTGATTGCTTTTTCGATCAGTTCATGAATCTGTTTTTCTTCCAGTTTTTTCATTTTCTTACCAAACTCCCTGCTCATAATTCCGCTGCCACTTCACAGCCTGATTCGAATCAATATCCTGTGGCTTCCTCGTTTTTCACAAGCTTTATGATACGGCTGGTTCCAAGACGGTCTGCACCAAGGCTTAAAAATTTCTCCGCATCATCCAGAGAAGAAATTCCACCGGCTGCTTTCATTTTTATATTCGGTCCGATATGCTCTGAAAACAGTTTGATATCGTCAAAGGTTGCTCCGGCCTTTGAAAATCCGGTAGATGTTTTGATGTAATCTGCCCCTGCATTTGTCACTGCCTCACACATTTTGATCTTCTCCTCATCTGTGAGAAGGCAGGTCTCAATGATCACCTTGAGAATCTTGGAGCCGCAGGCTTTTTTCAAGGTACGGATTTCCTCTTCAACTGCATCAAATCTGCCATCTTTTACCCATCCGATATTGATGACCATGTCGATCTCGTCCGCACCATTTGCCAGCGCATCCTTTGTCTCGAATTCTTTCGCTGCAGTTGTCATATATCCGTTCGGAAATCCGATAACTGTGCATACAGCCATTTTGTCCTGTACATACTCTTTTACCTGTTTTACATATGCAGGCGGAATACATACAGAAGCTGTTCCGTATTTGACTGCATCATCGCAGATCTGTCTGATCTCTGCCCATGTCGCAGTCTGTGTCAGTAATGTATGATCCACATGCTTTAAAATCTCTTTTATATCCATACTTGTTTATTCCTCCGTTTTTATGTTTCAGCCGCCAGATGGAGCTGTTATTCTGTCAGATCAGCGTAATATGCTGAAATCCTTTTTCCCTTAAAATATCTGCCAGATAGGAAAGATATTTCTGATCCGGAACCTGATAATGTGAATATTCCTCCCGGACGCCCATCGGACGGTATGCGATGATCTTCACACGGATATCGTTGATCTTCAGATATGGTGCAAGAAAATCTCCCATCTCCCGGATACTCTTCTCCGTATCATAAAGATCCGGTACGATAACTGCTCTTACTTCATAAAGCTTGGAAGTTTTTGCCAGGTACACTGCGTTCTTAAGTACCATTTCGTTGCGGAAACCAGTCACCTTCTCATGCTCAAAAGCCTCAAACGCCTTAATATCCAGCATCACACCATCGGATACCTCCATCAGCTCCGGATAATCTTCAAAAGAAACCATTCCGTTGCTGTCGATCAGGGTTCCCAGGCCGTCCTTTCTGGCCAGACGGAACAGCTCCGTAAGAAACTCAGGCCAGAGCATGCATTCCCCTCCAGAAACACTGATTCCCCGGATAAAGGGGATCTGTTTCTTTACTTTCTCATAAACTTCCTCCGGTGTCATCTCCAGGGTTCTGGGAGAGCTGTCATGAGGACAGATATGGATACAGGTATCACACTGTACGCACTTTGCCGGATCAAATGCCACTTTGCCGTCTGTTCCAAGGGACAGGGCTCCTGCCGGACATTTTTTTACACAGGTACCGCATTGTACACACAGCTTCCTTGTCTCCGGATTATGACAGTATTTGCAGTTGATGTTACACCCCTGCAGAAATACCGCCGTCCGGTTACCCGGACCATCCACGCTGCTGAACGGAATGATCCGGTTCACTACGGCTTTCATTTAGCGCACCTTTCTCTCCAGGATATGTCCGTTTCTCGCAGCGCCAAGACCAAGCGCTGTGGTATCCTGAAGAACAGCTTCTCCACCGGCAAGTTTCTCAAGCTCGGAACGTTTCACAAGGTATCCTGTCACACGGATCACATCACTGTCACTGGAATAGAAGGACAGATAACGAAGATCCATCTTAAAGGAGCCTTTGATAATATCCAATACATACTCCGGATTGCGATGAACTGTCATATCGATTGGGAAAATATCTCCGGTTCCGGATGTGAAGTATTTGTGGAATTTTCTTAAAACATTCAGCTGATCGATCAGTTCCTCCGGCTCCTCTCCGATCGGGATACGTGTTCCAGGAGTTACATTTTCATCCTCTGCAAGGCCTACCTGCGCGTGAAGCAGAAAATGTCCGCCTGTTCCCTCACAGTATTTATTCTTGTGGCTCAGGTTAAACTCCTTGATGATCTCCATGATCTCAACGCCAAGGTTATTTGCAGCCTCATCATGGCCGAAACGTCCCTTTATTCCTTCTTTTTCGAACAGGATATTTACACAGTCTGCAAGACCTACCAGACCGTACATACCAGAGAAACGATCTCTGTGGATAAATCCCTCTTTTGCAAGGAAGTTATTTTCAAAAAATCCGCTCTCTTCTACCTCGAATTTAATTCTCGCATCCATATAGCGTGCCATGATATCCAGCACATACGGAAGCTCTCGCTCCTTAAAGTCTTTGATATTTTTTGCCCGCTTGGCAATGTTTCCGAGAACCAGTCTGCAAAGTGTATAAGCACCGCCGCCTAACAGCAGTCCATTATAGCAGCTGGCGATCACATAGCCCTCTCCAAGCTCGCTCTTAAACATCTTATGATTTCCAAAGCTTGGTTTCGCGCTGTGCATTGCACAGTCGATAGCTTTCAGTGCAAAATCATCCGGGGTGATATCCTCATCATACTTGAAGCTTAAGTTTGGAACCGCATTCTCCAGTTCCTTCTCTGCCTCCAGAAGAAGTCGTCCTGCTTTTGTCTCACGCGGTCCGATATTTGCATGGGAAAAAGAATCCAGGATCGTACGGTCCATCTGTGTCAGGAACAGCTTCAGCATTTTTTTCGCCTGTGCCTCATCTACTGTATCGATATACGGCTCCAGCAGTTCATCCAGCTGACCTACATATACCGGATAATTAGTAACACTTGGTACATGCTTGTAAAAGATCATCAAACTGTTCAGTGCCTCATAAAGATCAGTAGGCGGATCCAGCTGCAGGAATTTACTTCCCTCTTTCAGGAACTTCTCATAATCCGGAATAATATAACGCGGGCGCATCGGTGCATGTCCCTCAGACAGATCACAGATACATTTCCGGTCGATCGGCACATTCAGAAGTTCATCCAGTCCTTCCGGAAGATCCAGCACCTCCATCAGGGAATCTGCCTGGTTCGCCAGACAGGTCACCTTCTGTTCATGTGTCAGTGTCGGGCTTTCAATAATATCCAGAATATTTTTTCTTGTCTCATTTACCCGTTCCATAGATATGTCACGCATAATGTAAATACCTCCTCAAAATCATCTGTTTTACTTGTTTCCATTTATTTATGTATTTCCTTATTGTTCTACTTTAGTTATATCATATTTCCTCTGAACAAGGAAGATAAAATATCTCTTTTGCCCCTTTCAAAGGGGGCAAAAAAGTGCTGTAAAAGCCCTTTCCAGTCTTTCGCAGCACTCTTTTTATTACCTGCACATATCAGCACATATTTATTTGGATTTTACAAAGATCTTACCGTTGGCTGCCGGTGTATGTGCCTTACCGACAAACAGTACCAGTGCAATGATCGTTACCACGTACGGGATCATGGAGATCAGGTTCGGGGATACCACATTGCTCTGTGCTGCCAGGGATTTGATACCACTGCAGAGACCGAAAAGCAGGCAGGCTTTCGTCGCACCTTCCGGTGAAAATTTACCGAAGATAACAGCCGCGATCGCGATAAAGCCCTGTCCTACGATAACACTCGGACGGAACTGGTTGATCGTTGCCAGTGTTACAAAAGCTCCACCAAGTCCTGCAAAAAAGCCGGACAGAATCACGCAGATGTAACGAACTTTGTAAACATCGATTCCAAGAGACTCACATGCTTCCGGATGTTCTCCGACTGCACGGAGATGTGCTCCGAATTTCGTCTTGTAAAATACGAACCAACATACAAATGCCAGAACAAACACCAGATAAGCTACTGCGTAAACATTCAGTACATTACTCCAGAAGGAACCGGTCTTAAACACACCCTCAAACAGCTTCGGAAGCTTACAGCTTGGATCCATGGCCGGTGTATCCGATGAATTGTTATACATGGCCTTACAGAGAAACAGTGCAAGTCCAGGTCCAAGGAAGTTGATCGCTGTACCGGCGATCGTCTGGTCAGCATGACAGGAAATACACACAAACGCATGGATCAGACCGAACAATGCGCCCGCAAGACCTGCACACAGAAATGCGATCCATCCGTTTCCGGTGGTCAGACCCATAACTGCTCCGGTAAAAGCACCGATTGTCATCATACCCTCAATACCGATGTTTACGACTCCGCATCTTTCGGAAAAGCAGGAGCCAAGTGCCGCCAGAAGAAGCGGCGGAGTTGCGATCAGAGTCGCATTGATCAGAAGACCAAGGTCTTTAATTAATCCATTCATCTTATTTAGCCTCCTTCTTCTTTGCTGCGTTCAGTACGAATACCTTAAATACATGAGCGATCGCGATCAGAAGAACCACACAGCCCATGATGATATCAACAACCTCTGACGGAGCTTTTACGATACTGAGCTTGGAACCACCGTATTTCATCGCACCATAGAACAGTCCGGAGAAAATACAACCGATCGGATTTGATCCGCCGATCAGGGCAACAGTGATACCCTCGAATCCAAAGCCCTCCTGGCCTGCAAACTGGCTCAGACGTCCTGCCATACCAAGTACCTGAACAGCTCCGCCAAGTCCGGAAAGAAGGCCGGAGATTCCAAGTGCTGTCAGAATAGAACGGTCCGCATTGATTCCGCCGTACTGTGCACAGTTTCCGTTAAAGCCTACGGCTTTTAATTTGTAACCAAGTGTTGTCTTTTCGATGATAACCCAGATGACGATCGCTGCGATCACTGCCAGCAGGATTCCCCAGTGTGCTGCATTACAGTTCAGACTCTTTCGAATTCCTTCCGGCATAAGGATTCTTGCAGTTTCCAGGATATCCTTTGTTGCCTCACTGCTCTCTCTGTGGATTCCCGGAAGGTTTACCACATAGTTAGACAGATAGAACGCGATCCAGTTAAACATGATAAACGACAATACTTCATGAATGCCTCTTTTTACCTTAAGCACACCTACGATCAGGGACCATACACAGCCTGCAGCTGCAGCTGCCACCAGACATACGACCGCATGAAGGAACGGTGGGAGTTTCAGGACAACACCGAGCACACAGGCTACCAGACCGCCGATTACGAACTGTCCCTCCGCTCCGATATTAAATACACCGGTACGGAATGAGAAAGCCACACTCAGTCCGGTAAAGATCAGAGGGCTTGCATAAACCAGAGTCCACACCAGATATTTCGGTTTACTGAAAACACTGTCAAACAGCTTTCCATAGGCTACCGCCGGGCTGATACCGGCGATCATCAGGAATATTGCACCGACCAGGAATCCTACAATGATCGCAATGATGGTGTAGAGTACATTGCTCTCAAGAATACTTTTTTTCTTATTCATTTGTTTTTCCTCCTGCCATCATAAATCCGAGTTCCTTCTCATCTGCATCCTTGCCCGGAACGCTTCCGGTGATCCGGCCATCAAAAATAACCTCGATCCTGTCAGAAAGGCTCATGATCTCATCCAGTTCAAAGGATACCAGCAGAACGGCACGGTTCTTATTTCTCTGATCCACCAGATATTTATGTACAAACTCTATGGCTCCTACATCAAGACCACGGGTTGGATTTACTGCGATCAGAAGTTCCTTGTCGTTCGTCACCTCACGGGCAATGATCACCTTCTGCTGGTTACCACCTGAGAGAGTTCCTGCCGGTGCTTCTGCACAGCCTTTCGGACGGACATCAAACTTCTCGATCAGTTCATCTGCATGCTTGCGGATATTTTTCCGGTTCAGGATACCATGTTTGGAGTAAGGTTCTTCCTCAAAATGCTGCAGGATCAAGTTATCCTCATTGGAAAACTCAAGGATCAGTCCATGCTTCTGGCGGTCAGCCGGAATACTGGAGATACCACTTTCGAAGGTTTCCTTCGGTGATTTGTTGAATACATCTTTTCCAAGTACTGTAATCTTTCCGGAGTCTGCCTTGCGAAGACCTGTCAGAACTTCTACAAGCTCTGTCTGTCCGTTTCCATCTACACCTGCAAGACCCACGATCTCGCCTTTCCGCACATTCAGATGAAAGCCCTTAAGGATCTCTACTCCACGATAATCCCTTGCATGCAGGTCATCGACCTCAAGAACTACTTCTCCCGGCTCCATATCTTTCTTGTCTACCTTGAAGTTAACATCACGTCCTACCATCATGGCAGCCAGCTCATTCTCATTCACATCCGCCACTTTCACGGTCTGGATATATTTACCCTGGCGGATGATCGTACAGTTATCAGAAGAAGCTGTGATCTCTTTTAATTTATGTGTGATCAGAATGACACTCTTTCCATCTGCAGTCAGGTTCTCGATGATTTCCATAAGGCCATCGATCTCCTGCGGTGTCAGGGAAGCCGTTGGCTCATCCAGGATCAGTGTCTCCGCACCGCGGTACAGAACCTTCAGGATCTCTACACGCTGCTGCATACCTACGGAAATATCCTCAATCTTCGCATCCGGATCTACCTTCATACCGTAACGTTCAGACAGCTCTACGACCTTTTTTCTGGCTGTCTCCTTATCAATGCTCAGACCTTTGGTTGGTTCCATGCCGAGAATGATATTCTCCGTTACCGTAAATGGCTGGATCAGCATGAAATGCTGATGTACCATACCAATTCCGATATCAATGGCATCTTTCGGGCTGTTAAAATGAACTTCCTTTTCATTAATAAATATCTGTCCGCTGGTTGGCTTGTACAGACCGCAGAGCACATTCATCATCGTACTCTTTCCGGCTCCGTTTTCACCTAGGATCGCATGAACTTCTCCTTTATGTACGGTCAGATTGATATGGTCATTGGCTGTAAAGTCGCCGAATTTTTTTACGATATCCTTCATCTGGATCACGACTTTACTTTCGTCCATATGGCTTGTTCTTCCCACCTATATCGCCTCCTCTGTTCGTTTCTTGTTTTATACAGTCACTGACGGGGCTCTGCATACGCAGCGCCCCGTGCCAGACACAAATATTCGATTACTGGGTAAAACGGATATTCGCCCTTTTAGTCAAGAACGTATACGTCGCCGTATTTCTTCTCGAAATCATCCTTATTATCCGGAACAACGACATCACCGCTGATGATCTTCTCTTTTACATCATCAACTGCCTTGATCACATCGTCAGAGATCAGATCCTGAGATGGAGCGATATCAACACCGCCTGCTGCAAGGTCAAAAGTCTCAACGCCGCCTTCAAGTTTTCCGTCGATCAGCTCCTGTACTGCATCATATACTGCAGTATCAACTCTCTTCATTGCTGAAGTAAGAACGGTCTTCGGAGCAATGCTGGACTGGTCAGAGTCAACACCGATCGCATATACACCAGCCTCCTGGCATGCCTCGATAACGCCAAGTCCTGTAGCACCTGCTGCCTGGAATACGATATCAGCGCCATTGGTGATCGCTGTGTTAGCCATGGATTTACCTGTTGCAGAATCTGCGAAAGAGTTGGCATTAAACTGCTGAACAGTAATATCCGGGTTCGCATCAATAGCACCTGCACAGTAACCATATCCAAACTGGTTCATGGTCTCATTTGTCATACCAACAACAAATCCGATATTATTCGTCTTGGTAGTAAGACCTGCAACATAACCAACTAAATAAGAAGCCTGCTCAGCCTTGAACATCAGGCTGGTAACGTTCGGAAGATCGATGCTGGAATCATCGATGATAGCGAACTTGGTATCCGGATTCGCTTCTGCTGCTTCTTTTGTAGCATCTGCAAGCATATAGCCGACGCTGATGATCAGATCATAGTCCTCATCTACAAAAGTTTCCATATTAGGCTGGTAATCTGCATCTGTAGCTGACTCCAGATAGTTCACAGTCACGCCAAGATCTTCACCGGCTTTCTCAAGACCTTCCCATGAAGACTGGTTAAAGGAACCATCGTTAACTCCACCTACATCTGTGATCAGACCGATCTTAAGATCGGATGGATCTGTTGCAGCTGCAACACTCTGTGGTACAACACTGATAGATGCTACCATAGCAGCTGTTAATACTGTGGCCATTACTTTTTTTCGCATAAATTGCCCTCCTTTGTATTTTCCGCTAATACTCATTTTTATGATAACATCTTTTTTGGCAAAAGAAAAGCTGAATTTTATTTATTCTTTACAATCTTTTACAATTTTCACATTTTTTCTGTTAGTTTTACCATAATTATCCAAAAAAAAACTCTTGACATTATTTTTTTTTGGTGTATACTGCAACACATAAAGCAAAGGCGCTTTGGATACGACAGGTATCTGAAGCGCTTTTTTTGTTTTTCTCTAATAAAAAATATAATGAATGAGCGAAATCGAAAGGAGTGTACCTATATGGCACAGAGTATCCCAGAAATGTACGGCAGCCTTGTATTCAACGACAAAGTGATGCGCAGCAAACTGCCAAAGGACATGTACAAAGCATTAAAGAAAACAATCGAAAACGGAACACATCTGGAACTGGATGTAGCCAACTCCGTAGCTGTTGCAATGAAAGAATGGGCTACTGAGAACGGTGCAACACATTACACACATTGGTTCCAGCCAATGACAAACGTAACAGCCGAGAAACATGACAGCTTCATTTCACCGACAGGTGACGGACAGGTGATCATGGATTTCTCCGGCAAAGAGCTCGTAAAAGGTGAGCCTGATGCATCAAGCTTCCCGTCCGGCGGACTTCGTGCTACTTTCGAGGCAAGAGGATATACCGCATGGGATCCTACTTCACCAGCATTCATTAAAGATAGAACACTTTACATCCCAACTGCATTCTGCTCCTACAGTGGAGAGGCACTGGATAAGAAAACTCCTCTTCTCCGTTCCATGGATGTACTTAATAAAGAAGCAGTTCGTATTCTTCACATACTCGGAAACAAAGAAGTACGTCATATCAACACAACCGTAGGACCTGAGCAGGAATACTTCCTGGTAGACAAAGATCTCTATAAAAAAAGAAAAGACCTGATCTTCTGCGGACGTACACTTCTCGGTGCCTCTGCTCCAAAAGGACAGGAAATGGAGGATCATTATTTCGGAGCACTGAAACCTCGTGTTGCAGCTTACATGCACGATCTTGACGAAGAGCTCTGGAAGCTTGGTATCCCGGCTAAAACCAAACATAACGAAGTTGCTCCTGCACAGCATGAGCTGGCTCCAGTATTCGATACCACAAACGTTGCTGTCGACCATAACCAGCTGACAATGGAGATCATGAAAAAGGTTGCTGACAAGCACAACATGGTATGCCTTCTTCATGAAAAGCCATTCGAAGGAATCAACGGAAGCGGTAAACATAACAACTGGTCCATGAGCACAGATACCGGTGTCAACCTTCTTGATCCCGGAAAAACTCCTGCCGAGAATACACAGTTCCTGGTATTTCTGGTAGCTGTCATCAAAGCTGTTGACGAGTATGCCGATCTTCTTCGTATCTCCGTTGCAAGCGCAGGAAATGATCACCGTCTCGGTGCAAACGAAGCACCGCCAGCTATCGTATCCATCTTCCTTGGTGATGAACTTACAGATATTCTCAAATCCATCGAAAACGATACTTTCTTCAATAATAAACATACTGTACAGATGGATATCGGTGCAAAAGTACTTCCGCACTTTACAAAAGATACCACAGACAGAAACCGTACTTCACCATTCGCATTCACCGGAAACAAATTCGAATTCCGTATGCTTGGTTCTGCAGCATCTGTCGCAAACCCGAATATCGTACTGAACACTGCTGTTGCTGAAGCTCTTTCCGAATTCAGCGAAACACTCAAAGATGTTCCGGAAACAGAGATGGAATCTGCTGTACATGCACTTCTCAAGAAAACTCTTGAAGAACACAAACGTATCATCTTCAATGGCAACGGTTACACAGACGAGTGGGTCGAGGAAGCTGAAAAACGCGGTCTTTACAATCTGAAATCAACACCAGATGCTCTTCCGCATTTTATCGCCGAGAAAAACGTAGCACTCTTTACCAAACATGGTATCTTCACCAAAGAAGAGCTTAACTCCCGTTACGAGATCTGGCTTGAGAATTATTATAAGACAATCAACATCGAGTCTAACACTTTAGCTGAGATGATCCAGAAGCAGGTAATTCCTTCTGTATTTACATACGTAGAAAAGCTTGCTGATACAGCCGCTGCAAAAAAATCTGTAGTCGCTGATGTTTCCGTAGCAAGTGAAGCTGCTCTTATTTCCAGACTCAGCGCACTTGCAGACACCATGACAAAAGATCTGGAGACACTGGAAGCCGATACAGCAAAAGCTTTCACACTTACAGACGATGTACTTGCATGTGCAAAGGCTTATCAGGGAGCCGTTCTTACAGACATGGAAACCTTAAGAAAATCTGCTGATGAGGCAGAAGCTCTCATTCCGGATGAGTTACTTCCATATCCGACTTATGATGAGCTGTTATTTTCCATCTGATAAATATATATCAGATAAAATTTAACACGGTAAACACAGGGGATATCCCTTATGAACTCTACTTCATAATTCATTATCGATTTCCTCATCCATTAATCACACGATACGGATATTCCCTGTTTTACAATATTTTAATTTTGTTTCGCAAAGGCGCGGAAGGGAATTGCTTCTCTTCCGCGCTTTTTCGCACACGAATATCAGATTAAATCTGTCAGTTTTTATATCTGATGTTCGTATAAAATATTCCTATTAATATAGGAAATAAAAAATTGGGAAAGGGAGTGTTACTATGTATTCTTCAGTAAACACAATCTGGGTTCTCTTCGGCGCAGCACTTGTCTTCTTTATGCAGGCTGGTTTTGCAATGGTCGAAACAGGATTCACAAGAGCAAAAAACGCAGGTAATATTATTATGAAAAACCTGATGGACTTCTGTATCGGTACGCCGGTCTTCTGGCTGGTTGGATTTGGTCTCATGTTCGGTGCTGGAAATGGTTTCATCGGTAAGATCGGCGGAATCGCCACAGAAGCCAACTACGGAAACGCAATGCTTCCGGACGGTGTTCCATTCTGGGCTTTTCTCATCTTCCAGACTGTATTCTGTGCAACAGCTGCCACCATCGTATCCGGTGCCATGGCAGAACGTACCAAATTTATCTCCTACTGTATTTACAGTTTCCTGATCAGTCTCGTCGTATATCCGGTATCCGGTCACTGGATCTGGGGCGGCGGCTTCATCAGCCAGATGGGATTTCATGATTTTGCAGGCTCCTGCGCCGTTCATATGGTCGGTGGTGTAGCTGCTTTTATCGGTGCCATCATTCTTGGACCTCGTATCGGAAAATATTCCAAATCCGGCAAATCCAGAGCGATTCCGGGACATAACCTTACCGTCGGCGCACTTGGTGTATTTATTCTCTGGTTCTGCTGGTTCGGCTTCAACGGTGCTTCCACTGTAAGCATGGAAGGCGATGCCATCGTAAGTGCCGGAAAAATCTTCGTAACTACAAACCTTTCTGCTGCAGTTGCAACCTGCACTGTTATGCTGATCACATGGATCCGCTACAAAAAACCGGATGTTTCCATGTCCCTTAACGGTTCTCTCGCAGGACTTGTAGCGATCACAGCCGGCTGCGATACCGTTTCTCCTACATCCGCAGCTATCATCGGAATCATTTCCGGATTTATCGTAGTATTTGGTATTGAGTTTATCGACAAGGTTCTGAAAATCGATGACCCTGTTGGTGCTGTTGGTGTCCACGGTCTCAATGGTGCATTCGGAACTCTTGCTGTCGGACTTTTCTCTGACGGTGCCGGAACTGAGTGGAAAGGTCTTTTCACAGGCGGCGGTTTCCATGGTTTTGCAGTTCAGTTCGCAGGTATGGCTATTACCATCGCATGGGTAGCCGTTACCATGACAATTATCTTCCAGGTGATCAAACACACCATTGGTCTTCGTGTTTCCGCTGAGGAAGAGATCGCAGGTCTTGATGTAAAAGAGCACGGTCTTGCAAGTGCATACGACGGATTCTTTGTACAGGATACCATGACAAAAGCTCCTGCTCCTATGGGCACTTCCGTAAAAGATCCTGTTGTAAAACATGCTCCTTCTGCTCCTGCTGAATCTGTTCCGGAAATTCCGGCAGATGGCGTACACAAGCTTACAAAGGTTGTTATCATCACCCGTCCGAACAAGCTGGACGACTTCATGCAGGCCATGAACGAGATCGGCGTAACCGGAATCACCATCACCAACGTTATGGGCTGCGGAGTCCAGAAAGGTGCTCCAACCTACTATCGTGGTGTTGAGGTTGATATGAATCTCCGTCCGAAGGTTAAGATTGAGATCGTTGTCAGTCTGGTACCTGTTCAGAAAGTTATTGATACTGCCAAAGCAGTTCTCCACACCGGTCAGATCGGTGACGGAAAAGTATTTGTTTACGATATCGAAAACGTTGTCAAGATCCGTACAGGTGAGGAAGGCTTCCTAGCTCTTCAGGATACAGATGCCTGATCGCAGATTCTTAACAGACAACAGCAAAACCAGAAAAGCCAAAAAGAACCGGGACGTATGGTAACACGTTCCGGTTCTTTTTATATCCTGTTTCGTTTCCGTCATTGATCTGCATTACATTTTCGATTCTACTCTCTCCTCAGTCTCGGCAGGTTCCACCGGTAATGTGCAGCCAGATACCGGATCAGGATCACCACAACAGTTCCTGTCACCATGGCAGGTACCCCTCCGAACAGGCGGTACACCCACACGCAGACAACAGCACCAACAATAGACGCACAGGCATAAATATGGCGCACAAAAATATACGGCGGCACTCCGGCCATTATATCACGGATCAATCCGCCGCCAACACCGGTAACCGTTCCCAGAAAGACGAGAAAAAACATCTTCCCTGCATAACCCTGCTGAATTCCCTTATCCACTCCCATAACCGTAAACACTCCAAGACCTATAGAATCCATCACCAGCATCACCTTATCATAAAGCAGCCTGTTTTCTCCCTCCAGAAGCTCCTGCTTCCAGTACATCACTCCAAATACGATACAGGCTGTGATCGTTGCCACAAGTGTATACAAAGGATCCTGAAACATGCCGGGCGGCACGATTCCCAGAATAATATCTCTGGTCGCTCCTCCTCCCACGGCTGTCACTACGCCAAGAACACAGACGCCAAAAATATCCATTCCTCTCTGCGCTCCTACCATGGCTCCGGAAGCAGCAAACGCAATCGTCCCTGCCATCTCCAGGATAAATGTAAACAAACTCTGATAATCCATTTCCCCTCCATACATATCCGGCTGCTGTTCCTGTCTTCTTTTTCCCGTTCGTTGCATCTGTCTGCAGCCTGTACTCGCCCTGTTTTTGCATTTTATATTTTACACAGGGCACAAGAAGGAACCCCGGCCTGCAGGATTCCTTCTTTTATCTTTACATTCACTTTTTTTATTCTAACAAAATTTTCTCATTCTGTACATCTTTTCTTTTGCATATTTTATCCTTTTACACCACCAAGGGCCACACCTGCCACAATATACTTCGACAGGATCAGGTAAACTACGATCAGTGGAATGATCGTCACAAACAATCCCACATGTTGATTTTATCATTTTAATTCGCTATACTGATGGTGAATCTTAATTCTATCGAATTTATTCCTTTAATATTCTAAACTTATTCGTTTTCGTAATATAATTTTCTTGCTTTTTATTTTCCCGAATCATAACCATATTTTATTTTCACTGATTTTGGATTTTAAGGAGGTTCTATATGAAATTCGGATATTTTGACGACGAAGCCCGTGAATATGTCATCACAACTCCCCGCACCCCTTTACCATGGATCAATTATCTCGGATCCCAGGACTTTTTCAGCCTGATCTCCAACACCGGCGGAGGTTACAGCTTCTACAAAGATGCCAAGCTGCTCCGCATTACCCGTTACCGCTACAACGATATTCCAAACGATTCCAACGGAAAATATTACTATATCAATGATAACGGAACCGTCTGGAACCCGGGATTCATGCCATCCCGCACGGAGCTGGATTCCTACGAATGCAGACACGGAATGGGATATACCCGTTTCAAAAGCAGTAAGAACGGGCTTGGTGCAGAGCTTCTGGCTTTCGTACCTGTAGACGCAGCCTGCGAGATCAATCTGCTCACATTGGAAAACACTTCCTCTGAGGAAAAAAGCTTCTCCCTTTTCTCCTATGTAGAATTCTGTCTCTGGAATGCCATGGACGATATGACAAACTTCCAGCGAAACTTAAGCATCGGAGAAGTCGAGATCGAAGACAGCACTATTTATCATAAAACAGAATACCGCGAACGTAGAAACCATTACAGTTTCTTTACAGTAAATACTTCTGTAGACGGATTTGATACCAGCCGTGATGATTTCCTTGGTGCTTATAACAGCAACGCCATTCCGGATGCAGTACGTGAGTGCAAATGCCATAACTCCATTGCAAGTGGCTGGTATCCCGCTGCCGTTCATCAGATCAATCTCTGGCTGATTGCTGCAGTTGCTGCCTATCTGAAAGAAACCGGCGATGCTTCTATTCTGGATGCACAGGTTCCGTTCGACTGCAAGCCAGGCACAGAGGAAACGTTGTTTGAGCATCTTCGCCGTTCCTTCCAGTACACAGCAGACCATCTTGGTCCGCATAAGCTTCCGCTGATCGGCCGGGCAGACTGGAATGACTGCCTGAATCTGAACTGTTTTTCCTCTGAGCCAGGTGAATCCTTCCAGACAACAGGCCCATCCGAGGGATCAGTTGCAGAATCCGTATTTATTGCAGGTATGTTTGTAAAATACGGTGACGAATTTGCAAAGATCAGCAAGCTCTACGGCAATACAGAGCTTTCCGAAAAAGCCGAAAAAGAAGTAAAAAACATGTATCAGGCAATCCTGGATGCCGGCTGGGACGGCAGCTGGTTCCTTCGAGCTTACGATGCAGCCTCCGAGAAAATTGGTTCTTCTGAATGCAAAGAAGGACAGATTTTCATCGAGCCACAGGGATTCTGTGTTATGGCCGGTGTCGGTGTTAAAGAAGGTCTGGCAGAAAAAGCTCTCGATTCCGTAAAAGAACGTCTGTACACGAAATACGGAATCATGCTCCTGCAGCCTGCTTACACCCGGTATTACCTTAACCTTGGCGAAATCAGCTCCTACCCGCCTGGATATAAGGAAAATGCCGGTATCTTCTGCCACAATAACCCATGGGTCTCCATTGCAGAAACTGTGATCGGACGTGGAAACCGTGCTTATGAGATCTACAGCAAGACCTGCCCTTCCTGCATTGAAGATATCAGCGAGATTCACCGTACAGAACCATATGTATACTCACAGATGGTTGCCGGTGCTGATGCAGCCCGCCACGGCGAAGCCAAAAACAGCTGGCTTACCGGCACTGCCGCATGGACCTTCGTCAACCTTTCCCAGGCGATCCTCGGCGTCTGCCCGGATTACGAAGGACTTCGCATTGATCCTTGTATTCCGGAGGGCTTCGGGGATTTCACCATCACCAGAATTTTCCGTGATGCCGTATATCACATCCAGATCAAAAATCCATCCAACGTACAGAAAGGCATCACTCATCTGAACGTGGACGGAAAGGAAATTGATGGAAATATAATTCCTTATGAAGCAGATAAAAAGGAATATTTCGTAACCGCTTATATGGGATAAGCTTTCAGACTTTTCAGGATATTTTAAAATCAGACCACAGCCTGCATGTCATGCAGGCTGTGGTCTTTTTCCGACAAAAAAGCTCCCGGAATACAGCATCTTTCTGCCATATCCGGAAGCTTCACTATTTTTATTCTGCTTCGATCAGAAATCCGCGTCTCTTCAGCATATCCTGGATCATATCCAGGATCTCCTCGGATTCTGCTTCAACTTTATGATAATGATAATCAGATGTGATGTTCTTGAGCGGGCTGGATTTTCCGTTTCGGATATCCTCCATAAAATTCTCTACCTGCCGTCTGGAACCGATCATAAGCTCTGCCTCTATGCGTCCGTAAACTCTGTGATTCACCATCACATTGATCACCTTTCCGCCAAGATCTACGATTCCACAGAGCTCATTTTCCAGATCCGCATCTGTATGGTGAACCTTGAAAATACGGCTCACTGTACGCGGAGCATTGAGGATATATCCCCTGTTTGTAGATATCACATCACTTCCCTCCGCCCGTATCAATGCGATATCCTGCACGATCACCTGTCTGCTGACCTGAAATGTTTTTGCCAGTGCGCTGCCCGAAACCGGCCGGTCACTGTTTTTTATTCGATCCACGATCGCTGCCCTGCGTTCTGAACCAGTCATTTAAGTTCCCCTTTCCTGCTGCACCCGTTCTTCCTGATATCTGTGTTCCCGTTTTTATGAGGTTCGCTTTTTTCCGAACGCCATCTTTTTTGTCCACCGACATTTCTGTTTTGGAACATTTCGGTCGTAGCTTCCGGTTTTTCTGGAATCTGCCTGTCCATTCAGGAGAGTGGATGAAGATTTTTCAGGGAAATATCAAGGATCGGTGCAGAATGTGTTAATGCTCCACTTGATACATAGTCTACACCAACGTCCCTGATCTTTGCAATATTTTCTTTTGTAACATTTCCAGAGCATTCTGTTTTTGCTCTGCCGTCAATGATCTGAATAGCTTCTTTCATCATCTCCGATGTCATATTATCCAGCATGATGATATCTGCTCCAGCCTCAACAGCTTCCTTTACCTGGTCAAGGCTTTCCACCTCAACCTCGATCTTGCGGACAAAAGGTGCGTACTCCTGCGCCATTTTTACAGCTTTGGCAACACTTCCTGCTGCACCGATATGATTGTCTTTCAGAAGAACTCCATCGGAAAGATTATATCTGTGATTCTGTCCGCCACCAACGCGCACTGCATATTTTTCAAAAATACGCATATTCGGCGTCGTTTTTCTGGTATCAAGAAGGGTGATTCCTGTTCCTTCAAGAAGTGCAGCAACTGAATGTGTATAAGTCGCAATGCCGCTCATTCTCTGGAGATAATTGAGGGCTACACGCTCGCCGGAAAGAAGCACACGGATATCGCCGGTTACTTTTCCTATTTTCTGGCCTTTTTTCACCTCATCACCATCTTTACAGAACAGCTCAACCTTCGTATCTTTATCCAGAAGTGTAAATACCCTGCTGAAGATCTCAAGGCCCGCAATGATTCCATCCTCCTTGCAGATCAGATCCACTTCACCTGGAACAGCTTCTTTCATAACAGAATTTGTAGTAACGTCCTCACTGGATATATCTTCTTTCAGAGCCTCCAGAATCAGATGATCTACCTGAAGTGTCATTGTGATATTATTCATTTTTTATATTCTCTCTTTCTGGTTTTTATTTCAATCTCTCGCAAAGCAGCTGCAATCTATGCTCAGGCTGCTCCTGCCGCACTCTTATTTTCCCCTGCGATCGCTTTCGCTGCGCGTTTTGCAAACACAAGGCTTTCCAACAGGGAATTGCTGGCCAGACGGTTGGCACCATGTACACCATTGCAGCTGGTCTCACCTACTGCATAAAGCTGGTCCATACTGGTCTTGCTGTCAGAATCTACCCAGATACCACCCATAAAATAATGCTGAGCCGGAACCACCGGGATGCATTCCTTTGTCACATCATAGCCTTCTTCCAGGCATCTCTGATAAATATTTGGAAAATGATGAAGAATGGTGTCCTTATCAATATTTTCCATGGAAAGCCATACGTGATCAGTCCCCTCTTTTTTCATTTCTTCCTGGATTGCCTTTGTCACAACATCCCTCGGAAGAAGCTCATTGACAAAACGTTCTTTTTTGCTGTTATAAAGAACTGCGCCTTCTCCTCTCACAGACTCTGAAATCAGAAATCTTCTTCCCGGTTTTTTTGAATATAAAGTGGTCGGATGGATCTGTACATAATCCAGATGCTCCAGACGGATATCATGCTTTTTCGCAATATCAAGAGCATCGCCTGTAAGATGTGGATAGTTGGTAGAATGCTGATATCTTCCTCCAATTCCTCCACTTGCAAGAATGGTGTCTTCTGCATAGATTTCTACCGGAATCTCGCCGCCTGGCTGAATCTCTTCCTGGATCTTTACTTTTTTTCCTGCTTCCATCGCTTCCAGACGCTCTCTGTTCGCCTCTGCGGAAACTGCCTTAAGGCCTGCACATTTTCCATTTTTTACCAGGATGTCCTCCATGGTAGTATATTCCAGAATGGTTACATTTTCAAGCTTCAGCACCTGCATAAGAAGCTTCTCTGAGATTTCTTTTCCCGTGATATCTTCATGATAAAGGATTCTCGGTTTGGAATGTGCACCTTCTCTTGTATAGGCAAAATCATCTCCATCACGTTTAAAATCCACACCATATCCAACCAAGTCATTGATAATATCCCTTGAACTGCGGATCATAATATCCACTGACTCTTTCCGGTTTTCATAATGTCCGGCTTTCATGGTGTCTTCAAAATAGCTGTCATAATCATTCTCATCTCTGAGCACACAGATTCCGCCCTGCGCCAGGAAAGAGTCGCTGCTTCTCATATCCTCCTTGGTGATGATCACGATCTTTTTATCCTTCGGAAGCTTCAGCGCACTGAACATTCCTGCAACTCCTGTTCCTACAATGACTACATCTGTTTTAATCTTCATAATTCCTCTTACCTCTCTGTCCTGCCTGGTATATCTCTTTTTTACCTCAGCCGATACACCTGTTTCTCTTATTTCGCCAGCTCCAGCATTCTCTCCAGCGGTTTTTTCGCTTTTTCACGTGTCTCATCTGTTACATGCACTTCATTTTCTCCTGTTTTCAGAACATGAAGGACTTTTTCCAGAAATACTTTTTTCATATTTTTGCAGACAGGCACAGTTTCTGTGAAGTAGAATTTTTTATCCGGACATGTGGTTTCCAGCTTATACTGCACACCGCATTCTGTGCAGATGATAAATTCTCTGTTATCACTCTGCTGTGCATAATTAATGATTCCGGATGTACTGCCAATATAGTCCGCCTGTTTCAGAACACTCTGCGGACATTCCGGATGCGCCAGAACCAACGCTTCCGGATGTGCTTCCTTCGCCTCTTTCACTTCTTCCGGATCCATAAACTCATGTACGATACAGAATCCTTCGTTGTAAATAAAGTTTTTCTCCGGAACCTGCTCTGCAATATAATGTGCCAGGTTTCTGTCCGGGATAAAAAAGATATTTTTGTTCGGAAGTGCTTTCACGATCTTTACTGCATTTGCAGAAGTTACGCAGACATCTGAAAGCTCTTTCAACGCTGCTGTTGAATTAATATAGCAGACAACAGCAACATCGTCATACTCCTCTCTGACTTTACGGATTCCTTCTTCTGTCGCCATATGTGCCATCGGACAGTCTGCATCCATGGCTGGCATAAGAACCGTCTTATCCGGGCTTAATATCTTGGCACTCTCTCCCATAAATCCTACACCGCAGAAAACGATCGTTTTCTCCTTCGCACTGGCTGCGATCTTACTTAAGTAAAAAGAATCTCCTATATAATCTGCCACATCCTGTACTTCCGGCCTCACATAATAATGCGCCAGGATGATCGCGTCTTTTTCTTTTTTTAATTTCTGGATTTCCTCCACAACTGTCATACTTTCACACCTTTCCGGCAGCTCAGCCTCTTAAGTAAATGCCGGTTCCTGCCCTCGATCTTGTTTTTTTCTGTAAGCCGGATGGCTTTTTCCATCCGAAGCATCTTACACATAATATCACAGTTGTTTACATGTGACAAGACAGTTGTTTTGTAATATGTAAAGTTTTTTGTTTTGTATTTCCCGTATACTCTGGTATGGTTTACGGAGATTATTGTTGTATTTATATATATAAAGAGTTATAATTCGATATATATTTATTAATTTTAACTAAAGCGTCTGTTTTGCCGCAGAATTTCATGCTGCAATGCCCACGCCGAAGACAGAAAGGATTTAAGACTATGAGCGATTACAGTTTAGAAACCAAATGTATCCACTCCGGCTACACCCCATCCAAAGGTGAACCATGTGCTCTTCCTGTTTACCAGAGCACCACTTACAAATATGACACTACAGATGAAATGGGACAATTATTTGATCTGAAGGCAGATGGTTATTTTTATACCCGCCTGCAGAACCCAACCAACGATGCAGTTGCAGCCAAGATTGCAGACCTGGAAGGCGGTGTTGCTGCCATTCTGACTTCCTCCGGACAGGCAGCCAACTTTTACGCAGTATTTAACATCTGCGAAGCCGGAGATCATGTTGTTGCAGCTTCCACTATTTATGGCGGAACCTTTAATCTTCTGGCAGTAACTTTCAAGAAGCTTGGTATTGACTGTACTTTCGTGGATACCGATGCGACCGAAGAAGAGATTGCAGCTGCATTTAAACCTAATACAAAAGTTCTCTTTGCAGAAACTATCGCAAACCCTGCCCTTGTTATTCTGGACATTGAGAAATTTGCACGTGTAGCCCACAAAAACGGCGTACCGCTTATTGTGGATAACACATTTGCAACACCTGTCAACTGCCGTCCGTTTGAATGGGGCGCAGACATCGTCACCCATTCCACCACCAAATATATGGACGGTCACGCTGTTCAGGTGGGCGGTGCCATCGTTGACAGCGGAAATTTTGACTGGGACGCTTACGGTCACAAATATCACGGACTGACCGAGCCGGACGAATCCTACCACGGCGTGATCTACACCAAACAGTTTGGCAAAAAAGCCTATATCACCAAGGCAACCTCTCAGCTTATGCGTGATCTTGGCTCTATTCCTTCTCCGATGAACTGTTTTCTTCTGAATCTGGGACTGGAGACCCTTCCTCTCCGTATGGAACGTCACTGCTCCAACGCACAGAAAGTTGCCGAATATCTGAACGCCCACAAAAAGGTTTCTCATGTAAATTATGCAGGACTTCCGGGTGACAAATATCATTCCCTGGCACAGAAATACATGAAAGACGGCAGAACCTGCGGTGTCATTTCCTTTGAACTGACCGGAGGCCGTGATGCTGCTGTCCGTTTTATGGACAGTCTGAAGCTGGCTACGATCGCTACTCATGTCGCCGCATCTATCACCATGGTTCTTCACCCGGCCAGCCATACCCACCGTCAAATGAACGATGCACAGCTGGCAGAGGCAGGCGTTTCTCCGGGAATGATCCGTCTCTCTATCGGTATCGAAAATGCCGATGATATCATCAAAGATCTGGAACAGGCACTTGAAAACGCATAAGCACCACATAAAAAAGGCTGTAAACCCTTGAGTTTACAGCCTTTTTATTATATTTCGTTATTCGAAATTAGAACTTGCCAGCGTCAGCA